>NZ_VKJN01000007.1:0-234474 GCF_007197875.1 Brevibacillus sp. LEMMJ03
TCTGTTACTGCAGAGTAGAGTTTGTACTGCGGTCCTTCGTCTATCACTTTTCGGACCGAGTGCCCGCGCCCTTCTTTGCCATTGGAGTAATGACCGCCGAGTACGATTTCCGATTTCTTCATGACTACTTCCTCCCGTTCCACGCCGGTCGGCCACCACCGACTTTGTAGTTGTTCACTCCTGCAGCCGTGCTGTTTTGCCGAATCCACTTATATACTTCCGTCCGAATGAATGGGAACGGCGTTGGTTTGCGTTTTGATTGTGGGTTGCTCATCTTCCACACTCTCCCTGACACTTTTATGCCGCGCCTTCGCCGATCAGCTTGTCCACATGGACCAGATAGTCCAAGGCTGACCGTTTGGTTTTCTCCACGGCGTAGGCGTAGTAGTCGAAGTGTTCCCGTGGGATACTCTTCCGACCGCCGTTCTGTGCATGCAGCAGGTAGTACCGAACGGTCGATAGTGGTACGAAAAGCACTTCATGCGACTTGGCAAACTCGATCAGAAAGAAGCAGACTGCCCCTTGTTTCTCGGCTTTCTCCAGATGTTCGATCTGGTGCTGCTCGATATTGTCCAACGGGAACCGGGTTTCCTCCCTGGTACTCTTCGCCTCGAAGTAGATGGCCTGGCCGCGGTAAACCCCGTCGTAATCGACCGTCGACTTCTTCTCAAAAGTCGCAAGGAAGTGGAAGCCCTGCCGGCGCAATGGCTTCATAGGCGTCGACCGCTTGTGTATCAACGCAATTCCGGCTTTCTCGTACTGAAGATTCGT
Source organism: Brevibacillus sp. LEMMJ03 (assembly GCF_007197875.1). Taxonomy (NCBI): domain Bacteria; kingdom Bacillati; phylum Bacillota; class Bacilli; order Caryophanales; family Paenibacillaceae; genus Brevibacillus; species Brevibacillus sp. LEMMJ03. The sequence goes on from NZ_VKJN01000007.1 coordinate 772, forward strand.
GAAGTTCAGCAGGTCCTCAAAGGCTTGGCCGCGGTTGGCTTGGCTAACTTTCATCCTCATGATCTTCTGCCGGCCCTCCTTCTCCTGTTCCTCGTTTTAACCGCATTTGCTGCGCTCGTTCCCGTAGTGCCTGGCGTTGTTCATCGGTCAATTGCCGCGGCGCCGCGAAGCGAATCTGTTTCTCGGTCAATTCCGCCCGTACAGCCACGACCTCGCCGTCCTCCCCGGTCTCTACCGGTTGAATATCGACGATGGACGCCAGCCGCCGGATGTGCTTCGGAACGTTAGAGTATGCCGTCCATACGTCAGTCTCGCGGTTATAGACCAGTACGGTCTCCTGTTCCGCCATCGTGTACCTCACGCTCTACGCTCCTTTCTGAAACACTCGCACCGAGCCTGTTTGCCGGTGAACGATGACCATCTCTGCAGGAGTGTCCCTCTCAACAAACCAGTTGCTTGGATTCAGTTTGTGTTGCTCGATTACTTTCTTCTGGGCCCGTGTCGGGCGTTTTTTGGCTGCTTCATGATCGCTCCAAACAATGTTTGTATCAGGTCAAAACAGGGAGGTTTGGCTGGTTAACGAGCCGGGCCTGTACTCACTCATCTTGACCAGCCGTAAACCAGAGGCAAAAGCCTTCAAGCGCTGGATTACTCACGAGGTTATACCGGCGATCAGGAAGACCGGGGCATACGCTGTCGATCAAAGCAAAGTAGTCCCCCTCAGCGAACGCCAGGCGCTGATACAATCCCTCAAGCTGACGAGACAGGCTCCATCATCCTGACTTCCAACAAGTCGTATGGTTCGTGGGGAGAGATCTTCGGGGACTCTGTACTGGCCACAGCCATCCTGGATCGTTTCCTGCATCATTCCACCACAATCAATATCAAAGGGGAAAGTTACCGCATCAAGGAAAAGAAAAAGGCGGGGTTCTTCCGACCAGAAGGGCATGAAGACCCGAAGGAGTAGTTCATGTTTCCGCCCCCTAAGGGGCGTATAATAATTCTCTTACTGGGGAATTTTCGATTGTTTTTTTGAGGAGCTTTCTTTTGATCTTGACACATACTTGAAAGTGGAGGTGAATCGCAGCGGCGAAACCATAAAAGGATACGAGAAGGATTTATCTCAATTCCATCGCTACTACCTTTCCCAATGGAAGGTAGAACCCTTCGTCGATGAAATCGAAACGCATCATTTACGCACGTTTCTTCGCTTCTTATCCGAGGAGAAAAACTACAAGACCAACAGCATCATTCGGATGATCGCGACGTTTCGCTCCTTCTTCCGGTTCCTCGAACGGGAGGAGTACATTCAGAAAAACCCGAGCAACCGCCTCCAGGCCCCCAAGAAGCCGGAGAGCATTCCCAAATACCTGACCAAAGAAGAAATCGAGCGGCTTTTGTCCGTCATTAATCAAGACAAAGACAAAGGGAAGCGAATCTACACCATCATCCAGACTCTCCGATATACCGGCCTGAGCATTTCCGAACTGACCAACCTCAAGATTGAGGATGTCAATTTTGAGGAAGCGTCGATTACCGTATGGCACGGAAAGGGAGACAAATACAGGATCATTCCGCTGCATCCGGAACTGGCGCCGATTCTTCAAGAATACCTGGAGAATGCGCGGCCCAAGGTCAGCTCCCCCTATTTCTTTGTCACCAAGAAGATGGGGACAAAAATGACACCCGGCTATATTCGCCTGACGATTCATAAGATCGCCGAAGAAGCCGGGATTACCAAAAACGTCACGCCGCACGTCCTTCGCCATTCCTTTGCGACTTCACTCTATAAAGATCACGGCGTGGACTTGCTGCGGATCGGGAAGCTGCTCGGCCATGCTTCGCCGCGGGCGACCTCGATCTACACCCACACCACCCCGGACCATCTGCGGGAAGCATTGGAGAAATTATCGTAGGATGAGGAGGAAAAACATATGGAATCCAATGAACGTGTGGAAGTGATCATCGAATTGTTTCGGGAAGGACATTCAGCGGAAGAGATCGCCGATTTGCTGGGGTACAAAGGAAAAGGCGGTGTCAGCGGCTACATGCGGCGGCATGGCTACCGCTGGGATTGGACGATCAAAAACTACGTCCCTGATCCTTTGGCGAAGCGCGAAACATCTGAGAATGTAGCCGAAACCCCCATACTATTAGACCCCACTATAAGCAATTTGCAAAAAAGTGTAATAAATAGCCAGACCTTACCGGCAAGTAATGATTTACAGGCCAGCAAGGAACAGCATCTTGGAAATGGAAATATCTTTACAGAATCAAGCAAACCTTTGCAAGTAAATGACGAAAGCAACGTCATCGCGTTCCCGAATCAGACGGATCAAAGTTCCACTGCTACAGCGGCTCCCATCCTGCCGCCGGAGCTGGTGGAAGCATTGAAGGAGATTCTTCAAAACAAGGACCAATTGCTGAATATGATCACTGATCGACCGCAACCGCTACATATGAAACGGTACAGAGGGCCGGCTGTAACCAAAACCGTACAGATTCAGGCGCAGTTGTCGGAACGATTGACGGGATTCGTGAACAATACCGGTTACACGGTGAAAGACGTGGTGAATAAGGCAGTGGAGGAGTTTTTGGAGAGGTATGGGGGATAAGAGTCCACGTTCGGTCTCTTAATTTTATAGAGAAAAGAAAGAGCCCACCTCTTTCGAGGTAGACCCTTTCGAACATTCTCAAATGGAGACTAGCACCAACTTTGAGAATTTAGTTCAACGTAATAGTAACTGTTTTATCAGCAGCTGCACTATTTGCGGTGAAAATTACATCCGCGCTAGAAGCTGTGATTGTGTAACCAGCAACACCTGCACCGCTGTTCAGTGCATTGAATGCATCTGCAATGGCAGTTGCTACTTGTGCAGGAGTTTCCGTACCGTTCAAGGTAACAGTTGCTGTTGCAGTTACACTACCATCGGTGAAAGTAACAGTGTTTGTACCAGCAGCAGTTGCACCAGCTGTTACAGTCAACTTGTTAACTTCAGGTGTGCCAGCACTAGGAGCTACACCAGCTGTTACTTCGGAAGCAGTTCCGGCAGTACCAGTTGTATCAGTGTCAGTCAGACTGATGGTTACAGCTTGGTCAGCTGCGGCGGTATCAGCTGTAAATGTTACATCTGCACCAGAAGCTTCAATGGTGTATCCAGCAACACCTGCACCGCTATTCAGTGCATTGAATGCATCTTGCAATGGCAGTTGCTACATCATCAACAGTCTCAGTACCGGCCAAAGTCACGGTTACCGTTTCATTTACTACACCATCAGTGAAAGTAACATCAATGTTACCACCAGTAGATGGAGCAGTATCAACTGTCAGTTTATTCACTTCGGCAGTACCAGCAGAAGGAGCTACACCAGCTGTTACTTCAGAATCATCAGCGCTTACTCCTGTTCCGGAGTTGTCAGCGATCTTCCAAACTGCTTCAACTTTTTGCAGTGTTTTACCGAAGTTACGGTTAGCGTCATGACCATCGAACTCTGCGGCAGTCTCAACTTCAACCTTAGCAGTTGTGCTGGTCAGTGCATCTTTCAGGTCGATAACAGCAGTGTTTCCGGAGAAGGAAGCAGAATCAAGCGCAACCTTAGTTCCGTTTACGTATACGTTCAGATCGTTCTCATCCAGGGAAGCTGGAGAAGTAGCAGAAATCGCTTCGTTGAACGTTACTTTAACTGCTTCCAGACCAGTTACTTCTGCTTTCGCGATGTACGGTTTCACGTTCTCAGCAAACTTGATCAGCTTGCTGTACGCTTTAACATCTTTACCGTTTTTGTCCTTAATTCCGCTGATAGCAAATTCATAGTTGCCATCGTATTTAATCGCATCGTCATTCAGGGTCAAGCGAACAGTTTGCTTGTCACCATAGAACTCAGCGGATTTAAATACGTGTTGTCCTTCAACGGTATAGTTGTTTACATCTTTAGCGCTATCGCTTACTTCTGCAGAGAACTTCACGATCACTTGGTCTACAGTTTCACCTGTAGTGTCACCGTTGATTGCAGCTCCCGCAGCTGGTTCTGTAGCAGCAAGTACTTGAGTTTGTGCACTAGCAGCACCTACGGAGAAGGTAACTTTAGTTGCTACGTTGGTGTCACCGTATACGTCTGTAACTGCGCCAGCTGGCAGAGTCAAGGTGTAGGAACCTGCGCTCAGGCCAGTGATGTCGATAGCAAGTTCATCATCAGCAAGTCCACTAACACCAGACTGGATTGCGAATGCTGCAGCAGGAATCGTAGTGTCAAATGTTACACCATCAGTTACACGTTGAGCAGCTACAGCACCGGAGATAGACTTAGACGCAATCGGGTTAGCAAACTTAAACACGATATAGTTGGTACCAGCGATATTTTTCAGAGCCCCTGTAGTGGTAGCAAATGTCGGAGCTGCATCTTGGAAATCAATGTACTGAGTAAAGCTGGAATCAGTTTTCGGATTCGGGTTACCAGCTACGTCCTGGAAGTTCTTAATTGTTACTTTGTGCAAGCCTTTAGTTTGAGCACCGGACAACTGAACAATGAACTCAGTGTCATTGGAATCAGTTACAGGTGTTACAGCAGCAGGAGTTACGTTCGTATCATCAATAGCAACATTGAAGTATACTCCTGCACCTTGATTCTTAATCTTTTCGTTAAATTTAACTTTGAAGTAAGTACGGTTAACTGCAGTGATGCTATCAACAACTGGAGCTACAGTATCAGCTGCCGGTTTAAAGGTAGTTTCATACGGGTTTGGAGTAATAGCATTTCCAGCAAAGTCAACGATTTGGCTGTTAACAACCAGTTTGTATTCTTTTTTGTTGTCCAAACCAGCTACATCTACAGTGAAAGAAGTGTTAGTAGTGTTATCTGGAGTCAAAGAAACAGAAACTGGTGTCAAACCATCGTACACTTTAACTGCATTGTTAAGGTTAGTAAGGTCTACCGGCTCAGTGAATTCCACTTTGAAAGTGTTAGTGTCAACAAAGCTAGTAGCTTTCACTTGTGGGCGTACGGTGTCGGACAAGGAGATTACTTTAGAAAACTCTTCGATTTCATCTCCATTAGTGTCCAGAACATCATGAACATATACAGTATAGTTTGTTGCTACTTTTGTCAATGCAGTACCAGGTGCCAGCGTAAGGCGTACTGTTACACCATCTGCTTGCAATTTCGCAGAAGCGATGTTCAGAGCGCCACCACCAACAGCTGTGATGCTATAGTTACCCGTGTTTTCTGCAGTAGATTTGTCTACAGCAGTTCCATATTTAACATCAACAGTAATGCTGTTAATAGCACTTACGCTCTCAACTTTCAGCTCGCCAGGTTCCGGAGCCAGCAGGTCTTCATCCTCTTCAGGATTGTAGGAACCCGTACCATCTACGATGGTGTAAGGATTATTTTCAAAGTGATCCAGACGAGCCGGTTCCGTAACAGCGCTCAGTTCTTCTTCCGTTTGTGCGTTCAGAGCGCTCAGGAACGGTGCGGCTTTGCCATTCTCGTCAACAAAGGTAGTGCTGTCGAGATTGTCGATGATTTCATCCAGAGCCGTATCCAGGTGATTGAGGAAAGCATCGATGGAATAGTATTTATCTACATTGCCGCCAACGTAAAAACCAGCGTTCGGCTTAGCCATAGCGGAAGCGGCCATGCTAGCTACTACTGCTGTCGAGAGTACAGAAAGCACCAGCTTTTTATTCACGTACTACCCCTCCAGATTTTGATAGGAATTTTTGTCTTATATATTGAGAAACACTCTACGCTGGTAATCCTGATGCGTGTGTTTCTCCTTATCTGAGCATCTGTGTACGATCAACAGGCATTGAATCAGGGAGCAGAGGGGAATCCCTCTGCCCCTGGTCATTCCATGCCATCAACCGTAATTACGTGAAGCGGATCCGAATTACTCGGTAATTTCAATGGTGTGAGGTCCTTCGGATTTACCGTCTTTGGATGCTTCGATGACTGCTTCAGTCTCACCAGGTTTGCCCAGTACGGTTACTTCGAAGTCACCATTGCTATTTGCTGTAGCTTCGCCGGTACGAGTACCGATTGTCACCTTCACAGTTGCGCCTGCTGCGGCTTTACCGGTTACTTTGTACTCAGCCAGCATACCGCCGAGTTTCGGAGTTACAACCACGTCTACGGAATCTTCGTCAATCAGGTCGACGATCGGATCATTAGGACCAACTTTACCGGAAGCGAACTGCTTGAAGAAGTTCGTGGTGTATTCTTCTACCTCGTCATCATCGTAGTCTCTCTTCGCGTCATCTACGGAAGAAACTTTGATGACGTAATCCCATACGTTACCATCGTCGTCGGTTTCTACGAGGATTACGTAGTCGCCTTCGTCGATGCCGTCGCCTGCTTCCATATCATATGCGTTGATGAAAGCAGTTTTGGAGTTCAGGGTGAAGGTAGCTTTTTGGGTTTTACCATCTTGATCTTTGTACTCGAAGTAGAACTTGTTGCTGCCATCTTTCTTGTCGACGCGAGCAACCGTCAGAGCATGCAGAGATGCTTCTTCCAGCTCATCTTCAGTTGCCGGTGCGTATTTGCCGTCGCCGAAGAAGTCTGCGACATCGATGTCTTGAGCACCGTCAACTACTTCGACAACATCCTTGACGATGACTTCTTCACTGGAGTTCAGGCTGAACGCGATGAAGTCGCCGCGGTCGATGTTGCGATCCAGCAGATCTTCGAGATCGTCGTCCAGTTTGAAGGTTTTGGTCGTTACCTGACCGCTTTCGCCGTCTTTGGTAATAACCTCGATTTCGTCGTTGTCGCTGCGGCCGCCCAGTTGGGTAACCAGACCGTAGAGCGTTTTGCTGCCCAGGCCTTTACCTTCGACAACGAAGATTGCGTCTACTTCTTCTTCGTCTTCATTTACGGCATAGTATACATCCAGGTCGTTTTTGTCAGCGATGTCGGCAAACTTCGCTACGCCCGGATTTTTCAGCTCGTAACGTTTGCCGGTGATTTCGCCGGTCATGTCGAAGATGGCCGTGTCGGAAGTAACGGTGTAGAGACCGTCTTTATCCTTGATGGTTTCATCATCTTCGTCGGCAGCGTCATTCCAAGCTTTGTCTTGCAGGTGTTTCAGCTTGGTCGGGAGAACCTTGACTTTCTCTGCATCGCCTTTGGAATCCAGCGTTACTTCCAGCAGCAGGATGTCTTCTTTATCCGGGATGAAGTCTTTTTCGATGTCATCCGGATTGTTTTCGTACGTTTTGCCGTCTGCACGGTACACGTCTTCCGGTTTGATTGCGATATCCAGCTCTTTGCCTTTTTCGGTGATGATGCCGAATTCGTATTTGCCTTTATCGTACTCGGCTTTGCGGGTCAGGATAGCTTTGAAGCGGCGATCGTCCACGCTGTCCTTGGTTTCGATGTGGCGGATACGGCCGGATGCATCCAGGTACAGTTTTACTTCTTCGCCTTTCAGGTCGCGAACCAGATCCCAGTTGCTGGAGTTCAGTTCTTTCACATCTTTGTTCGCGTTGTCGGAGTAAGTGGAGCCCGGACGGAAACGATAGGACTTGCCGTCGATTTCCAGACGGTTGTCGCCGTCGTTGCGAACGATTACGCGTTCCACTTTACCTTCAACTTGCGTGCTGTTCGCGAATACCAGCAGCTTCTTCTTGTTGCCGCTTGCGTAGTAAACGCTGTACACGTCCATTTCTTTCAGGTCGGCCAGTTTCGCCGGTTTGTTGTCGCGGAATACCAGGAAGTCTACGCCCTCTTCCAGGTCTTTCAGCGCGGTGAAGTTGCCGCCATCCAGGTTCTCGATACGCTTCTTCTCGGCGTCGATTTTCTTGATGACTTCGGAACCGTATTTGTAACCTTCTTTGGTTTGGTTCAGCGTTTGGTCGTCGATTACGTGGATGTAGCTGATTTTGTTGTCCTTGTCCAGAACGACTTTGGCGGAGAAGGTGTAACCATCGTTCGCCTTGATGATTTCCTTGATACCTTTTACGTTGCTGTCATACGGCTGGAAGTTGAAGGTAACTTTGGTATCTTCGGTGAAACGATAGGTTTTGCCGCTGCCGTCCAGTTCGATTTCCAGATCGCTCAGATCGGAGGATTTGCTGATGTCATCCACATTGAACTTGGACTTGTCGTTCAGGTAGAAGGTACCCAGACGGTCCATAACCACTTCTTCGTCCTCGGAACCTTCCATCCACACAACGGTGTTTTCCTTGTCGTCCTTGATCCACACTTGTACGTGTTGACCAGCGTACTCGTTCGGGTTGATGCCGTCAGCCACTTTGAACGTGGTGCCTTTGGTGCCCATGCCGGCGTCTTTGCCGCTCAGGGTGATTTCGTTGGCTTTCATCGAACCCAGACCGATTACCGGTACGTTGGATACGATCGGCAGTTCGCCTTTGCTGTCGCGAGCCCACTCCATGTCGTATACGTCAACGTCCAGGTACTTGGTCAGCAGCGTATCGTCTTTCACTTCAAAGCGGATGTCGGTACCGAACTCAACTTGCTCCATCAGTTTCACGCGGAGCGCGTTGTCCATCATTTTGAAGATGTCGCCGCGAGTAGCCGCGTTGTTCGGAGCAGAGATGTTTTTCGCAATGTTCAGCTTGGCAGCTTCTGCGATCATGTTGTTCGGCCATACGCCTTTAACAGCCGGCTCGTAACCCAGAACGCGAACGATCATGGTTACGGCTTCCGCGTAAGTAACGTTGTTAGCAGGACGGAAGGTCTTGTCCGGGTAACCTTTTACGATTTCTTGACCGGATGCTACGTTAACGAAGCCCGCAAACCAGTCGCTCGGTTTCACGTCAGTGAAGTTGGACTGGAATTGAGCCAGTTTTGCACCTTCCGTCATGTTTTTCAGACGAACCATCAGGGTAGCGAACTCAGCGCGGTTGATGGTACGGTCTACACCGAAGTCACCGTTGCCGTAACCAGCAACCAGGTTCAGTGCTGCCAGGCGTCCTACTACTTTCTGAAGATCCGCATCCATTTTAGGAGCTTCGGTGTTGTTTGTTTCCTCGGCAGCGAATGCCATCGGTGCTACAGTAAGTGCGAGTGCACTTGCCAGTACGCTGTTAACAACCTTTTTCATAACCTTGGGTTCTCCTCCTCTGGAATAAACAAATTGTTCTTGGGGAATATTTGTTTTCGATCTATCTTTCTGTTTAAAGCCCGAATCCTGCAAGCGCGTGTCACCTCCTTTCGCAGGACTGCATTGACTTTTTTGCCCGAATAAATCTCTAGTATATTCAGTATTGTGTAAATGCGGCAATCCCTAGTGTAACACAGTTGCTAGAATTCGTGAATCTTTTTTACACAATTCCCCGTTTTTCGTGTGACATCCTATTAAACGCCTCAGATTTGAAAAAGTTGCGGTGCCTCCGAAAAAGTTTTTAAAAATTTTTGTGGCCGTTTTCCTCACTGGTTATGTATGTGGTGACATCCGCCACAACTCGTATTATAGGGCAGGTCGGACGGACTGTCACCCATGAATCTTTTTCCAATTTGTCCGGGAAGTTTACAACTCTACACTTACTTTCCTGTAGCTGTCTCGAAGTTCACGACAGCCAGGTTGTAGTCGCGCACGGCCTGTTCGTACTGGTTTTCCTGATCGGCGAGTGCTTCTTCGGCCTGAATGACTTCCAGCGTGGTCGCCAGACCGTTTTCATAGCGCAGGCTGGTCAGGCGATAGCTCTCCGCCGCCGCTTCCTTCGCCTTTTTCTTGAATTCGATGCCCAGCTTCGCCGCATTCAGGCTGTAGTAGGCTTCCGCCACTTCGCGGGAGATGGTGCGCTTCTGTTCCTCGATCGCCAGTTTTGCCTTTTCCACGTTGTTGCGGGCGATCTTGCCCGGGTAAGTGGACAGCGCGGAATACTCCTCGATCAGCTTTACATTCAGTTCGGCCAGATTTAATTCTTCCTGCTTTTGCGTGATTTCGATACGCTGCTGCAGCGCCTTCTCCTGTGCCTGCTGCAGTGTCATCGACGGGGCGGCCACCTGTTTGTTGTCGTTGGACAGCTTCCATTTCTTGTTCAAATCCACCCCGAGGAATTCGTTCAACTTCATGCGGGCGATCTCCACGTTGTTTTCCGCCGCCGCCAGCGCTGCCTGTGCGCCAGCTACGCCCATCTCCGCCTGCAGGATGTCCGTTTTCGCCTTGGTGCCAACGTCAAAATGAGCTTTGGCCACTTTGAGCTGGGTCTGGGCGCGCTCCAGGCTTTGTTTCTTCAACTCCAGGTCAGCTTGTGCATGCAGCAGGGCGTAATACAATTGTTGAGCGCCCAGCTTGATCTGGTTTTCCGTTGTCTGTACCGCCAGCTTGTTCAGCTTTTCCGTCATTTTCGCCTGCGCGCTGGACACGTATTTTTGCTTGGCGGCGTCCAGCGAACGGACGAATTCGGACGGGATCTCCGCCACCGTATCGTATGTAAGCTCGGCGTTGACGCTCGCGTTTTTCTCATCCAGGCGGGCCTGCTGCAGCTTGGGATTCGTCTTCAGCGCCTGTTCCACTGCTTTTTCCAGCGTCAGTTCCTCTGCGGCATCTTGCGCGGTTGGTTGAGTGGTTGTGTCGGCTTTATCGGTCTGGTTCGATGGAGTGGTTTGTGTCTGTGTCTGTGTCTGATTTGTCGTCTGAGACGCTGTCCCGTCGTTGGAGGACTGGGCCATGGCCCCTGCGCCGATCGACGTAGCTACAATCGCAGCCAGCGAGATGGTCAGCCATTTCTTCGGCGAATATGGAAAGTTCATGGTTCTACACTCCTTTTCGCTTTATTGTCGGTTCCGACAGTACGGAATCTTTCAGTTTGTCCCAAGATCACTATATCATAGTTGAATGTTTCGTACACGAAGAATATTCCGCATCCAGTTTTTTCCCCTTACAATTCACACTTTACCATGTATACACCTCCGCTCTTCCCGTTAGCACATGAAAACTGTCCCGTGTTAGTACGAATGAGCGGCGAAAAAATTTCACCATTCGCGAAGCGCGCGGGAACGTGCTATGCTAACCCTTGAGGTGATGTGTAAGATGCTGCGGCAGTACAAAACAGTCGCCGGGTACGGTGAAGGCGAAATCGTCATCGAGCGTTCCCGGTTTATCGGATATGCCCAACGCGTCACAACGGAAGAAGAGGCGGCCGCGTTTATCGCCATGATTAAAAAGAAGCACTGGGACGCGACGCACAACTGTTCCGCCTTTGTCATCGGCGAAAACGACCAGATTCAGCGCTCCAGCGACGACGGAGAGCCGAGCGGCACGGCCGGCAAGCCGATTCTGGAGTGCATCAAAAAGAACGGCGTCAAGGACACCGTGGTCGTGGTCACCCGTTATTTCGGCGGGATCAAGCTGGGGGCGGGCGGCCTGGTGCGCGCCTACACGGCCGGCTGCGTCACGGCGCTCAAGGCTGCGGGCATCGTCGTCCACACCCTGCACCAGCAGGTATCGGTTACCGTCGACTATCACTGGTGGGGCAAGGTGGAAAACGAACTGCGCCTCGGCCAGCACCGGGTCACCGCCACCGACTACACGGACAGGGTAACGGTTCATCTGCTGATTCCGGAAGGGGACCAGGACGCCTTTGTGGAACGGATGACCGATTTGACCAACGGACAGGCCGACATTGTGTTGGGGGAAAACGAGTACGTGGAAGTGCCGGTGGAGGCCGTTGGCAGCGACGACTAACCCGAATCAAAAAAGCTTGTGTGCCGCACTGACATTGTCTACGATGAGAGGGAAGCAAGAAACCAACAATTCGTAAAGGCGGGGAGCGCGGTGGGGAAAACGCTGGACGAGCTGTTTGACAAGCTGGATGCTGTTGCCGAGCGGATGGAGCAGGGGTTTCGGGCGATCGACAAGCGGTTTCAGGATGTGGACAGGCGGTTTGAGCAGATTGACGAGCGGTTCGAACAAATTGACAAGCGGTTTGAGCAGATTGACGAACGGTTCGAACAAATTGACAAACGGTTTGAGCAGATTGACGAACGGTTCGAACAAATTGACAAACGGTTTGAGCAGATTGACGAACGCTTTGAACAGATTGACAAGCGATTTGAGCAGGTAGACAAGCGGTTCGAACAGATTGACAAGCGATTCGAACAGGTTGACAAACGGTTTGAGCGGATCGAGGAGCGCTTGGACAAACACGAGCGCCGTATGATCAGCGTGGAGGAGATGACGGCCTCTCTCATCCAGATGGTCGGTCATACGAACGCCCGATTGGAAGAGGTGCAGGCGGACGTCCACGATCTCCACGCGGCGTTCAAACAAACCAACGAAACCGTGACCTTTCTGGACAAGAAGGTATGGGAGCAGGAAAAGCAGTTGTTCCTGCTGCGCGAGAGGCTGGACAAGTATCTGGACGACAAAAACAGAAGCTGAAGAGGGAGCTCCTCTTCAGCTTCTGTTGTTTTTACTGCTTCGGCAGTTTTTTCAGTTGGACCATGACGCGGATGGTGATGACCGCCATCTCGGCGCGGGTCAGGTTGGACTTCGGCAGGAAGCGGTACGTCGGCTTCTTGGCAGCCGGATCGTTCGGTTCGCCGGCCATAATCTTCGCTTTGGCCACCGCCAGTACGGCAGGCTGCGCATAGTAGCCCACGTCCTTGGCATCGGTAAACATTTTCGCCAGGGCCACTTTCGCAGCATCCGGCGTGCCCAACTTCAGGTTGAGCGCGCGGGCGATCATAATCGCCGCTTCTTCGCGGGTCAGCGGATCGTCCGGACGGAAGTAGCCCGGTTCCTTGCCGCGGACGATGCCGGCGCGGGCCGCCGTTTCAATGTATTTGTACTGGTAGTCCCAGGTGTCCCGTACCGGACGCACGTCGTTGAACGTCGGCGCGGATGGCGTGCGGCTGTCGACGTACGGACCGTCATTGATTGGCAGGTCGAGCGCCTTCACCAGCATGGTGGCAAACTCGCCGCGCGTGATGTCGCGGTTGGCCCCAAACGAGATGGCACTGTAGTTCGGCATGATCCCTTTGGCGTACAGCGTCTCCATCGCGTCACGCGCAAAGTCGTGATTGACCACGTCGTCAAACGACTCTTTGGTCTTCATGACCATGTAGTACCCAAATCCGGCAAACGGCACCGTGATGGTTTTCTTGCTCGTATTGACGACCCCGCCAAGGTTTTGCCATTCATCCCCATTGTGATAGTACACCGTCAGGATGTTGTTGGCCGCATTAACGATGGACGGGTCGTACTGGATCGTCAATGTACCCGGCTTGCTCGGAACCAGGTTGTCCTCGTAGCGATCCTTGAAGGTATCGATGTCGTCCCCGTCGCTGTAGTACGGATCGCGTCCGCCCGGCGCGTTTTTGTCACCGGCATCGATGTAGTAGAGCGGGCTGGCGTAGTTGAAGTTTTCATTCAGCGTCAGCTTGGACTTCATGTCATCGTCCGGAATCGCCACCTGGCCGGTCGTCCGGTCGGCAATGCCGAAGTACAGCTCCACATCGACAAAGATGTCCTTGGTCGGATTGGTGACTTCTTCGCCCTCCAGCTTGTTGGGCGGCGAAACCAGTACGGTGCCGGTCGGGAACTTCAGCTCCAGCTTCTTGTCAAAGACGCTGAACGACGTTTTCTTGCCCAGCACGTCGCGGTACTCGGCACCGTTTACGGACGAGTTGGCGTTGAAAATCTGAACCTCGTCGTTGTAGGACGTGCTGCCTACGAAGACGGTGTACTTGATCTTGTTCAGGCCCGCTTTCAACGGAACGGTAGCGGTAAACACGTAGTAGGATTTCGGGACCGGTTTGCCAAGGTCTTCATTGTACTCGAAATCCCGCTGCGTGGTGTTGGTTACCTTCGCTTCCGTTTTGCCGAACATCACCTTGGTCGCATTTTCGGCAAAGACCTTGATCGGCACGCTGTTGGCGTTTACGACGATGTACGGATCGCTCTCCTTGGCTTTGACCGGGGAGATAATCTCCCAACTGTTGGTGGTCTGGTCAATTTTCACCTCGTATCGGACCACCGCGCCATTGCCGTCCTCGGCCACGATCGTGTAGGTGGTGGTGCCGTTCTTTTTCAGGGTAAGCGGGAAGAGCGCCAGTTTTTGCTCCTGCTCGTCGCTTTTGGTTACCTCATCCTGAATTTGTTCCAGCAGGTCGCCGTAGTCGCTGCTGCGCATCTTGGCCCGGAACGACGTCTTGCTTTCCGCGTCGAAGTTGTACTCCTGGAAATCACGGCGAAGCCCGGAAGGAATCTGGTTCAGCGTGTCGTTGTAGTCCTGGTTGTCTTCCTTTTGTTCCCAGTCGCCGTTTTCATAGCGGAAATCGGCAATGCGCTTGCCGTTTTTCTCAATATAGACATGCTCCGCGTCCTTTACCGTAAACGAAAACTCGCTCAGGAACTTGGCGCCCGTCCTGTAAGCCGTATCCGTCGGTTGTTTGACCAGTTCGTTGTCCTTGCCGTTTTCACTGATTTTCAGCTTGACGTCTTCAATCGTCGGCGCTTTGGACGTGATGAACAGGATCTTGTACGTGAAGCTGACGGACGGCTCGGTGGTCAGCGTGATTTCCAGCGTGTGTTCGCCTTTGGACTTGATGTTGTTCTGCAGGGATGCCTTGCTGATCGTAAAGCTGTTGTTGGTCCCCAACGTCGGGGTAATCGGTGTTCCGTTCAGCTTGACTACAATGTTGCTGGACGTCAGGTCGTAGTTGTACACCTTCCCGCTCAGCGAAACGAAGTCGTCGTCACTCTTGATCTGATACCCGCTCTCAAAGCTGCGGACCTGTCCGGAACCGTCGATGTACGTCAGTTGGAGATACGGCGCAATCTGGATGTTCAGTTTGTACGTGACGGAAAGCGCCGTTGAGCCGTTGGTGTACCTGATCTCCAGATCCCCTGTACCCGCCGGCATGTTGGACAGGGTAAACTTGAACTGCGTAGCATTCAGCGCGTCCAGATTATAGCTGATCGGGCTGCCGTTGTACGTTACGGTGTAATCGGTCTGATTACCGCTCATGTTCACCGTCTTCAGGTCTACCGTAAAGGTGGCTTTCCCCAGCGGGTTGACCGTGTACTCGGATAGCTTGGTCGAGTCGATGTACGCTTCGACAAATCGCGGTTTGGTATCGTCCACATAGGTAAACCTGTACTCGTACCCGTTTACCTGATAGAACCCGGAATCCGTCTGTACGCCGGTTGTCGGATCGGTGGTGGTGTACTCGTAGCTCAGGGTAACCCGATAGGTGACGCCGTCTTCCAGAATGCCGGTGTCCGCACCGCCGCTCGCGATCGCGCCGGTGATGGCGTACTCGGTAAAGCCGCTACCCTTGTACGTTCGGGAAGCAGGCGTAATGTTGTCAACCGAGAACGTCCCCCCGGTTTTTTCGTTTTTGTACTCCAGCTTGAACTGCTTGATCGTTTGCTTGTCGGTCTCTTCAAATTGCAGCAGGGCCGTACCGCTGATTTGATACTTGTCGGTGTTCGGAGTGCCCGTTCCCGGCAGCGCAGCCACCTGGCCCAGCACCAGATTGGTCACAGGTGTCGGCGGTGTTCCCTGCTTTTGAATGGTTACGTTGTAGAACTGGTTGGCGGTATCCTGTGAACGGGACACCACATGGATCGTCCGGCTGATGACGCCCACTTTTTTGTTGTCGTTGTAGACGGTAAATTCCAGCCGGTTTTCTCCCAACTGCGAAGGCAGGTTGGCGGCGAATGCGCCGGACGTGACCCTCGCCTCCACTTCGTCGCCGGTGGTCACGTTTTTCACGACGACCTTCTCGGCGTTCTTCACCTTACCGTCCACATTCAGGGTCAAACGGTTGGTCGACGCCACCGTAATCAGCGTGGTGGCCGACGTGAGCGGCGTGTCGTTCACGCTGATGCTGTCGATATACGGCGTGTTGTTGTACTGCACGTAGAATTGATAGTGTTCCTTGGTGACGCTTCCCACCCGTTCATAGAACGAGATGACGTTCAATCCCGGCTTCAGGGGAACGTCCCAGAACGTAAAGTTGTTGGTGCCGCTCAGGGTCGGCGACGTGGAGCTGAGATCTTCCACGGTTTGTCCGTTGTTGGTGGTAATTTTCAGACGCAGGTTGGCGCCTGTCACACCCGCTCCGTAGATCCCGCGGAGCGTAATTTTGTTTTCCGCGTGCAGCACCGGATTGGTGACGCTTGTCCCCTGGTTCGGGTAATCGAGCAGGACAATCGGGCTGTTCTGCGGTCGATAATCGTAATACTGCAGGCTTTCATAGCCGGTGTTGACCGACACCACCTTGATGACGTTGATGCCGTTTTTCAGATCGATGGTGCCGACGGGAATCTCGGAGCCGTCGTTTTTGGCTGTCGGAGCCGTAATGGTCTGGACCGGTTTCCCGTCCACCTGCACTTCCAGCACGGGGCTGGGGTCCAGATTGCCGGGATCCGTGTATTTCACTTTGAGATTGGTCAGCTTGCCGGAATTGGTGACGAGCGCTTCACTGGCGCTGTTCCCGTTGCCCGGCTGGGACGGATTGGCCGGCGGGACCAGGTCGGACGGAGGCACGATCTGCAGCGTCGCCCCGGTCTGCTGTTTCACCAGCTTGTAGTACATGGTGGCTTTTTCGGAGCCAAACCATACTTCCACTTTGGTGACCGCGCCGTTACGATCAATAGTGATCGGCGGAAGCGTCAGGGTCTGTCCGACAAAGGCGGGGGCAGGATTGTAGACGACCTGCGTGCCGTCCACTGCCACGGCGACCGTGTTGCCGGAGGCGGCCGTATTGGTCAGGACGATTCCGTTGATCGTTCTGTTTTTGACCTCTACCGGATTGGAAAAAGTACCGAAGGCATTTGTCTCGGAGCTGTCCACCACGATGGACGACGGGTTGGCAATCGTCCAGGTTCCCGCGGCTGACGCGGGCATCGCCGGAACCAGACCGGTCACCAGCAGCAGCATCGTCAGACATACTGCGAGCCAACGCCGAAATTGCTGATACGTCTTCTGCAAAGTCTTCACCTCTCCACATGTTTTTCTGCGTGATTTTGTCCCCTGCCCGAGAGAGTAAGGGACGCCTTTCTCGTCATTTCTTTTATCGGAAAAACATCGGTTTGGCTTAAGGAATTTTGTTAAAAAGCGGAAAAAATCCCCTGCTGGTGATCCAGCAGGGGATTGCCTGTCTAGTGGCTTCGCCGTTCTGTATACTTGATTTTCAACCGTCGGACCGCGTTGATCAGCGGGCGGTGACGGCGGCCGACGAGACCGACCACCTCGGTGGCCACGTGCATCGCGAACAGCAGCACCGCCATCACGATAATGGTTGTCCATTTGGTCGTTTTCGTCAGCACGATCGCCATCGTGCCGAAGAAGATGCTGATCGAATAGATGGTCAGGACCGTGGCCCGATGCGACAGGCCCATGTTCAGGAGACAGTGGTGCAGATGCCCTTTGTCCGGGCTGGAAATCGGCTTTTTGTTCACGATCCGGCGAACGATCGCAAAGAACGTATCCCAAAGCGGAACGCCCAGCACCACAATCGGGATGATGAACGAGACGAACAGCGCCTCTTTGAAGCCCATGACGGACAGCGCCGCCAGGTTGAAGCCCAAAAACAGCGAACCGGTGTCCCCCATGAAGATGCGGGCCGGATGAAAGTTGAAGTACAGAAATCCCAGGATGGCTCCCAGCAGTACGAAACAGTAGATGGCCACGTTTTCATAGCCGGGGCCGTTCACCAGCGCCACGACCGCCATGGTGGCAGTGGCAATCGCCGATACGCCGGCGGAAAGCCCGTCCAGACCGTCGATCAGGTTGACCGCGTTGGTGACGCCGACGATCCAGAAGATCGTGATCGGGATCGCCAGCCAAAGCAGCCAGCCGCTGGTAAAGTCAATGCTGCCTTCGTACGGCAGGTTGACGACGCCGATTTTCAGGCCAAACGGAACGACGACCACGGCCGCCGCTGCCAATTGGCCGAGCAGCTTCCATTTGGGCGAAAGCTGCAGTTTGTCGTCCAGTATCCCCACCGTCATGACGATCGTCCCGCCGATGAAAATCCCCAGCATTTCCTTGAAACTGGAATACGGAACAAACAGGAAAAACGAGACGAGATAGCCCGCGTAGATGGCCAGACCACCCATGCGCGGCATGATCCGCGTATGCACCTTGCGCTGGTTGGGCGCATCTACGGCGCCGATGGATTCTGCCAGTTTTTTTACAAAGGGTGTGGCCGCAAAAGCCACGATCAGCGAAGTCAGAAACCCGAAAATCATCGTTGACATCGGCTGTTTCTCCTCTCTACGGGTACCTTTCGGAGCGGTTTTCCCCTTTTTCCTTCAAGACTGTCCACACAAAGCGCGGAATGGCCAACTGCCGCTTCCAGCGCGACGGCTGGGCCAGCAGCCGGTACAGCCACTCCAGATGCAGCCGCTGCCACAGCTTTGGCGCCCGCTTTACTTTCCCGGCAATGACGTCAAAGCTGCCGCCCACCCCCATCATCAGGGACGCCTGCAGTTGATCGCGATACCTGGCGATCCACTCGTCCTGCTTGGGAGAGCCCATCGCCACAAACAGCAGATGGGGCGCTTTTTCCGCAATCTCCCGCACGATTGCCGGCTCTTCGCCTTGTTGAAAATATCCGTCCCGATACCCGACGATGCGCGCACCCGGATACCGTCCCGCCAGCTTTTCCGCCGCGAGCCGATTCACCTCCGGGGACGCCCCCAACAGATATACTTTCCACTGGTGCCGGTCCGCCGCCGCCATCAGCGCTTCGAGCAAATCGACGCCCGTGACGCGCTCGCTGATCGGCTGCTTCGTCCACCTGGCCGCGTACACGATCCCGATGCCGTCGGGAACGACGTAGGCTTGTTCCAGGATGGTACGCAGCGAACGGTTTTCCCGCGCCAGCATGACGATCTCCGGATTGGCGGTGACGACGTGCGTCTTACGCCCGCTTGCGATCCGTTCGACAAGATCGGCGACCGTTTCGTCAAAACCGCGCGTGGAAAACGACACACCCAATATGTTTGCGACCTGTTTGGTCAATAGTTTCACCTTCATTGTCTAGACGCTATGCGTCTAAAAAAAGTTGCACATTAGCCATTCTACCCGAAAAGAAAGGCACATTCAAGAAATTCATGAATGTGCCTGCTTCGCGTCGACCAGAGCAAACATCAGCTCGCCCTCGACCGCGATCTTGTCGTTTACCCTCGCGATACCGCGACATTTGCTGATGGAGCCGCGCACGCGCGTCATCTCCACTTCCAGGACGAGCGTGTCGCCCGGCTTTACCTGCTCCTTGAACCGGAGGCCGTCAATGCCGGCAAACAGTCCCAGCTTTCCCTTGTTTTCTTCCATGTACATCGCCACCCCGCCCACCTGGGCCAGCGCCTCGACGATCAGCACGCCGGGCATGACCGGGTAGCCGGGAAAATGGCCTTGGAAAAACGGTTCGTTGATCGTTACATTTTTGATCCCCACGGCCCGTTTGCCCAGTTCCAGCTCGACAATCTTGTCCACCAGCAAAAACGGGTAACGATGGGGAATGA
Source organism: Brevibacillus sp. LEMMJ03 (assembly GCF_007197875.1). Taxonomy (NCBI): domain Bacteria; kingdom Bacillati; phylum Bacillota; class Bacilli; order Caryophanales; family Paenibacillaceae; genus Brevibacillus; species Brevibacillus sp. LEMMJ03. The sequence continues at coordinate 20,225 of NZ_VKJN01000007.1, forward strand.
TCGCTTGAATGTCGACCGCGTCCAAAGGCGTGCGCAATTCCATAAACACCGCTCCATTTCCATACTTTATGCGTTTCATCCGTGTATGAAGAACATACCGCAAACTGAGAATAAAGACAACCCCCCGTCTCCGACGTCAGACCGGGGTTAAGATAAAGGGGCACTTCCTCCATGAGGCGGAAGTGCTCTTTTCCATCCGCTTTGCATCACAACACGCGGTTCAGCAGCCGAAACTTCACCAGGTAAATGGCCGTGGTCACAAAGGAAAACGCGATCACGCTCCAGAGGATCAGTTCGCCGTACTGGTACCGGTACATGACCAACGGAAAGGCGATGTAAAACAAGACCGTGGTCAGCTTGCCAAACGCGTTGGCCGGCACTGTCTTTTTCCCGCGAAAATGGAAGAAGCCGGCGGCGATGATCATGCCCGCATCGCGCGCAAAGAAAAACAGGGCGGCCCAAAGACTGATCCGCTCTGTCAGAAACAACGAGGCGATCACTGCCATCATCATCAACTTGTCTGCCAGCGGGTCCATCATGATGCCAAACGTGGTCACCAGTTTGTGCTTCCGCGCAATGTACCCGTCCGCTATATCGGTAATTCCCGCCAGGATGAGAATGCCCAGGGCGATCTCCACATGGTACGGAAACGGCTGAAAAAAGACGTATAGGTACAAAGGGATGAGAACGATGCGAAAGACGGTAAGCGCATTGGGAAGATTCACGGATACCCCTCCGTATGAAGATCGTCACTCCCTATTTTCGCCACTTCATTATTATACTCTTAGGACAGCGGGCTCAACAAGAGCTGGAAGAATGAGCAAGGAGCGGCATCTTTTCCCGCCCCGGAACAAAAAGAAGAGGCCCCTCACCTCCATCGGATGGGGCCGTCTTCTGCTGCCGGATGTCTGTGTTACGTGTCCTGAAAAATCAGATCGTACATATGCTTGTAGGTGTTCAGATCAAACACTTCGGAAGCCGGTTTGTGTCCCAACACGCTGTATCCGATGACCAGACCGATGACCAGCGAGAAAAACATCAGAAACGGGATCAAGAGGATTTTTGCCAGTCGGAACGGCCACGCTTGACCGCCCCGGAGCTGCTCTCTCTCCCGGGCCTCCTGTCCGTCACGCGGGAAACGTTTTCCCTTTCCTTGGTCCATTGACGTCTCCTCCGACATTCCGAGTGGATTAGCGGCTGCGCAGGGAGTTGGCGATTCCCATCATCTGATCGGCAATCGCGATCGCGCGGGCGTTGAGCTGGTAGGCCCGCTGGACGTTGACCAATTGTGTCATCTCTTCCTGCAGATTGACGTTGGAGGCTTCCAGTGCTCCCTGACGGATCTTGGCGGCAGATTGTTCATACTTGGAGTACGGCGTCATTCCGGACGCAAGCTCCGCGTCGTATTCATTTTCCCCTACCTGTGTCAACTGGTCGGGGTTGGGTACCTTCCACACGCCAATCTGTCCCACCGTTGTTCCGTCGTTGGTGACGACTCCCTCGGGAGATACCTGCAGATTGCGAACGGGGCCCGTGATCATGATGGGGGTCCCGTCCACGTCTGTCAGCAAATCTCCTGCGGCATTATGCAGGACATACGAGCCCAGCTTGTCGTCGAACCGCACCTGAAAGGCTCCGTTTCGCGTAAAGCGGTACGTTTCCCCCACCATCGTCCCGTTGTTGTCGTAGAGAGGCCGGCTCACCAGGAAAAACCCTTCCCCCTCGATCATCAAATCCGTGGGGACATCGGTGATCTTGGCGCTGCCCGGGGCCATGTCCAGTTTGGTCAAGCCGATCCGCGCCCCGCTGCCGATGCGCAGCCCGGGCGGAGTCGAGCGCTGCTGCCTGTCCGCGGCCGGCTGTTCGTTCAGCGAATCGGACAGCAGTTCGGAAAACGACGCCGTGCGCCGCTTGTAGCCGACCGTGTCGATGTTGGCCAGGTTATTGGCGGTCGTGTCCAATGCCTGCTGGACGCTGCGCAGCGCCGCGCTCGAGATGTTCAGTGACTGCATCCACGCTACCTCCTATCTTACCCGTTTACCCGGCCGATTTCATTGGCCGCTTTTTCCAGCGTGCCGTCCACCGTGGTAATCACGCGCTGATTGGCTTCGTACGCCCGCAGCGCCGTCATCATGTCGGTCATCGTCTGGGCAGGGTCGACGTTGGCTCGCTCCAGCCAGCCCTGCTTCAAGCCGAATCGCCCTTCCACCGCCGGGTCGGTGTACTGGCCCTGCGCTCTCGCCGTCCGGTCATTCTGCAGGGCCTGCTCCAGATCCTCCGGCTGTCCGCCGCCTTCCCAGCGGTAGATGTTGGTGCCCTCCCGCACGAGCTGCAGCGGATTGGTCACCACTTTCAGGCCCAGCCGCTCACTGCCGCCGGGCAGCGGAAAGGCATTGCCCGCCTCGTCCGCACGGTACAGGGCGCCGTTGTCACCGATCTTCAACTGTCGGCCGGCGCTGTTCGCCGGATCGGCCGGATCGTTCACCCGGATGGCCCGGTTCTGGTCGTCCAGCACGTAGTAGCCGTCCGGCGTCACCAGGTAGCCGTCCGCATTGACGCTCCAGTTGCCGTTGCGCGTATAGCGGATCTGGTCGGGCTGGGCAGCCTGTCCGGGGTCGTCCAGTCTGGCCACGCTGAAAAACAGCCGGCGCTCATTGCCGTCCTGATCCGGCTGCAGGTTGTCCAGCAGCGCCACATCGTACGGATTGCGCGTCTCCGCAATATCGCCCTGGCGGAAGACCGGCAGCGCCTCCGACATGTAGACGCCGGTGTGCAGCCGGCCGATGACGGCAGGCTGTCCGCTCATGGTGGGCAGTCCTTGAATATCCGGTCCTTCCTGATCGCGGATGCGCGCAATCAACTGTTCCGGAAAGGCGCGCATTACGCCTACGTCCTGCTTGTAGCCCGGTGTGTTGATGTTGGCCAGGTTGTTGGCCAGCACTTCCTGACGCTGCTGCATCGCCAGCATGCCCGCAGCAGCCGTATACAAGCCTCTGATCACGCGGTATTACCCCCCGAAAAACTTCTTTTTCCGATACGCGGGCGCCTTGTCCAGATAGTCCAGCATCATGCCCGTCCCTTTGGCCACGCACATCATCGGATCCTCCGCCACCAGCACGGGAACCTTCAGTTCGTCGGCCAGCAGTTGGTCAATCCCGTGCAGCAGCGCGCCGCCGCCGGTCAGAAAAACGCCCTTATCAATAATATCGGCAGAAAGCTCCGGAGGTGTTCGTTCCAAAACGGATTTGGAGGCTTGTACAATAGCACTCACCGACTCGGCCAGGGCTTCCTGGACTTCGTACGAGTGGATGGTAATCGTCTGCGGTAACCCGCTCACCATGTCCCTGCCGCGAATGTCCATTTCGTCCTGGCGCCCGCCGGAAACCGTCCCGATCTGCATCTTGATGTCCTCGGCCGTACGCTCCCCGATCAGCAGCTTGTATTTGGTTTTTATGTACCGCATAATGGCCAGGTCAAATTTGTCGCCCGCTACTTTGATGGAGGAAGACGTGACAATGTCCCCCATGGACAGGACCGCTACGTCGGTCGTACCCCCGCCGATATCCACCACCATGTTGCCGGAAGGTTGAAAGATGTCCATGCCCGCTCCAACCGCCGCCACTTTCGGCTCTTCCTCGATAAACACCTCGCGCGCTCCGCCGCTGCGCTCAGCCGCTTCGCGGATCGCTTTCTGCTCCACCGAGGTGATGTTGGTCGGACAGCATATCAAAATGCGCGGGCGAGCAAACAGGCTTTTCCCGCCGATTTTGGCCAAAAAGTGTTTCAGCATGGCTTCCGTGATCTCAAAGTCCGCGATAACCCCGTCCCGCAAAGGTCGAATCGCCACGATGTTGCCCGGGGTGCGCCCTACCATGCGGCGCGCCTCGTTCCCCACGGCCAGTACTTTATTGGTCTGATTGTCGATTGCTACGACAGACGGTTCATCCAGGACAACGCCCTTGCCTTTCACAAAAATTAAGACATTGGCCGTACCCAGGTCGATTCCGATATCTTTGCCAAACATGAAAGTCCTCCCTGTTCCAGTTCATTCCTATCATTTATCATAGGCGGTTGCACGTGAGAGGACAAGGAAATTCTTCCTATTGTCAGGAAATATTTTCATCGCAAACCGGTACCGCTTAAACGCTCTCCTCCTGTTCCACCCGGACTTTTTTACTTCTCCGTTTGTATTTGATCTTGGTCGCTTCCCCTCCGCGGAGGTGTCTGATGGCCTTGTGGTACTCCAAAATTTCCTTTACCTGGTTCGCCAACTCCGGATTTATCTCAGGCAGCCGCTCTGTCAGGTCTTTGTGCACCGTGCTCTTGGAAACACCGAACTCTTTGGCGATCATGCGAACCGTATTGCGCGTCTCCACAATGTATCGACCGATCTTTATGGTTCGCTCTTTGATGTAGTCGTGCACGCTACTCGCCTCCCTGTATCAACATTGTCTGTTACAATATATGGGGGGGTGCGGACACATATTCTACGTTTCCAAGCCTGACAAGCCGGCACGACCGCATCTTTTTTCAAGAGCGTGTACACCCCGGCCGACAACACGCTTTCCCGGCGAACAGAAAGAAACCTGCAGAGACGTGGCCCTGCAGGTTTTTTGGCATGCTTTTGTGTTCGCTCCCGGATTGGGCGTTCGCGTCAGCGGACGGCTTACTGATGTTCCGCTTCCGGCTGGACGAGGTACTGCTCCGGATTGACTGGCTCCCCGTCCACGTGCACTTCGAAGTGGAGGTGAACGCCGGCGTCTTTTTCATAGACGTTGCGTCCGGCCGTTCCCAGCACCTGTCCCTGGGTGACCTGGTCGCCCGGTTTCACGGTGACTTTCTCCAGGCTCTGGTAGACCGTGACCAGCTTGTCGTCGTGCTCGATTTCCACCTTGAAGCCGACAAGCGGGTCGTTTTCCACCTTGGTCACTTTGCCGGCGAGCGCGGCGGTGACATCGAAGCTTTTGCCGTCGGTCGCCTTCAGGTCGATCCCGGTATGCGGGATGTACGTGTCCTTGTACGTGACGAGCGCCTTTTGCTGTTCGTCCTTGGACGCCTGTTCGTCATAGAAGCCCATCCCCTGTTCGTACTTCACACCCTTGCCGACCGGCCAGGCGAGCGGCTGCGGGTTGCCCGCCACCGGTACCGCGCCGTCCTTGCCGGCGGATTCATCGGCGGGAATGGCGGTGCCGTCCTGCGGTGTCGTGACGGCCACGCCGCCGTTGTCTGCGGTTTGTCCCGGCACCGTATCGGTGACGCTGCTCTGGTACCACATCACAATAGCGAGAATGATTGCTGCGGTGCCGATGTAGATTGCCGGAAACGCCCACTTCTTGCCCAACATGTTTTTCCAGGAGCTTGCCTTTTTAAATGGAATCGGTTGATTTTGATTTTTTTGATCTTCCATTGTATTCATCACCTCATCCCTCAGTATCGCCAGTTTTTTGGCGGATAAACCTGAGAGTGAGGGAAATCTTGAAAATTTGCGCAAAGCGGCGCGGCTAGCCTTTCAAGACGCTGCTGCAGTCCTCCAGCGAGATCCCCTGGTAAAAGTATTTGACGATCTGTTCCGCGTTTTTGCCCGCCTTGGCCATCCCGTTGGCTCCCCACTGGCTCATGCCGACGCCGTGCCCGTACCCTTTTGTCGTGATGTACACCTGGCCGCCCCGCAGTTCCAGGGAAAAGGCCGAGGAGTTGAGCCCCAGCCGTTCGCGAAACTCGCGACCGCTGAACTCCTTGCCGCCGATGCTGATTTTGCCCACGCGATTGCCCGTGGTCCGTTCCACGATCCGGTACCAGTTCCCCCCGGTAGCCGTCTCCTGCGCGATGCGCACCCCCAGTTTTTGCTCCAGGTCGGCCACCGTCAGCACCTGCGTCTTCTCGTAACTGGGCGACTGGATGTCCCAGGGGCTGGCGACGCTTTTCAAATAGGGCACCGGCTTTTCAAAATACTCGCTGGCGTTTTCGGTAAAGCCGTTGCTGGTGGAAAAAAACGTGGCGTCGATCGGTTCCCCCTGATAGGTGAGAACCACCCCCGCCGTCGCCTGCACCGCCTGCCGGATGCGCCCGTTTTTCCAGTCAAACTGCTCCTTCCACAGCTCCCTGCGCTGCTGCTCGTCCAGGTACGCCTGGTGTTTGACCGTATCCAATACCTGCGCCCCCGCCGGAACGTCGTCAAACTTCTTTTCGCTCAGCCGTCTGACGATGTAGGTGCGCGCTGCCATGGCCTGCGCCTTGAGCGCCTCCATCTCGAATTCGGCCGGCATTTCCGCCGCGACAACGCCCTCGATATACGTCTCCAGCGGGACGGTTTCCACCGTCTTTTTGTTGGTGCGGTACACCTTGACCTCGATCGGCGGACGGTTCGACGCCGGAGCGTGCGGGGCGACGGCAGCCACGTCGGCGCCGCCGTTAGACGGGGGAGAAAACAGGGACACCAGTGCGGCAGGCATCAACACGAGCAGGATCGGCAAACCGATGAACCAAACGATCAGGTAACGTTTCATGCGACAGCTCCTCCCCGTTTTGTGCTGGACAATTACAGTCTATGTACAAGCAGCGGGAGGTAGAACGAGAGAGTCAGAGAGACGGAAGTGCGCCTTTCTCGCCTGTACGGCACAAAAAAAGACTCCCCGCACAGGGAAGTCTCTCTGTCTATGCTTTTTTGTTCAGCCATCAGGCAAAATTGGGAGAAAAGCTGACTTTCACAGTCTCGGACGCCGCCGCTTCGCGAACATCCGCTTCCGGGGACAGCCGCTCGACGTCGGCGCCCAGTTGGCGCAACTTTTCCGTGAAGTTGACGTAGCCCCGGTCGATGTGGTGCAGGCCCGAGACCTCGGTCTCGCCCTCCGCCACCAGGCCGGCCAGCACCAGGGCCGCTCCGGCCCGCAGGTCGGTGGCCGTGACCTTGCTGCCGGTCAGCTTGGCACCGCCTTCCACAATGGCGCTCCGTCCTTCGATCTTGATATTCGCGTTCATCCGGCGAAATTCCTCGACGTGCATGAAGCGGTTTTCAAACACCGTTTCCGTCACGATGCTGGTGCCTTCCGATACCAGCAGGAGCGCCATCATCTGCGACTGCATGTCCGTCGGGAAGCCGGGATACGGCAGGGTTTTGACGTCAACCGCCTTGATCGGGCCGCTGCGGCGGACGCGGATGCCGTTTTCCTGCTCGTCCACCTGAACGCCCATTTCCCGCAGCTTGGCGGTGACCGATTTCAAGTGATCGCAAATCGCGCCTTCGATGAAGACATCGCCGCCGGTAATCGCCGCCGCCACCATAAACGTTCCGGCTTCGATCCGGTCCGGGATGACACAGTGGGTGCAGCCCTTGAGCGATTCCACGCCTTCGATGCGGATCGACCCGGTGCCGGCTCCGCGGATTTTGGCGCCCATGCCGTTGAGGAAGTTGGCCAGATCCACAATCTCCGGCTCTTCCGCGGCATTTTCAATCACGGTCGTCCCTTCGGCCAGGGCCGCGGCCATCATGATGTTTTCCGTCGCGCCCACGCTGGGAATATCCAGGTAGATTTTCGCGCCCTTCAACCGGCCCTCGACACTGGCTTCAATGAAACCTTGTCCGATTTCGATTTTGGCGCCCATCGCCTCAAAGCCCTTGAGGTGCTGGTCGATCGGGCGGGTACCGATGGCGCAACCCCCGGGAAGTGCGACGCGCGCCTTTCCCTGACGGGCGAGAAGCGGCCCCATCACCAGAAAGGACGCACGCATTTTGCGGACCAATTCATAGGAGGCTTCCACGCTCGTCAACCGGGAAGCCTGAATCGTCAGCACTTCGCGATCATATGTAAGGGAAATTCCCAACGATCTCAAGAGGTTGCATATGGTTCTGACATCGTCCAGAGCGGGTACGTCGTGAATGACGCATGTGCCCTTTTCTGCCAGAATGGATGCTGCAATGATAGGGAGTACGGCATTCTTGGCGCCGGAAACCTTGACCTTTCCCGCCAATGCCTTACCACCGCGGACAATGATTTTATCCAATGTGTACCCCTCCGCGTGCTAATATTCCGCTGTGATAATCGGTGTACCTACGGTGATCCACGTTCCAGATTGGCTGTCCCGGTGTGTAGCCACCTGTACATTCATCTTCGTTTTACCGTTTAACGCGATAAACGGTTTCCACGCCGGGGTGTACCCGGAGATGCTGACAACCGTCTCGTCCTGCAAACGTTCCAGTTCTTTTGCGTGGAGGGTGCGAAAAATCGACAAAATTTTACCCTCCTGTTGATCAACACTCAGTTTAACACTGTACATTCCGCGAACACAAGTGCTAATTTGCGGAATCAGGTCGGCTTTTATCAGGGCTTTGTCGAAGGCGTCCTGTATCACACCTATATATGGTAGGGAATCAGGGGCTCCGGTCAGAGACAGCACAAGATATGCATCATAGGCCCCCTGACGAGGGACCCCCGTGACCTGGAACCGTCCTTGTACCCCTTGCCGTTCAAACAGGACTTGGTACACATGGAGATTGGATTTCCGCGTCAGTTCGGCTTGCGGTACCGGAATGTCAAGTCGATGTGCCCATGCTTCGGCCAACTCTTTGATTTGCGCGGGACCAGATACCTGTCCCAATTCCGTGCGGATTCGCACCTGGATCGATACTCCTTCGGCTCCGGAGCCTTCCACCGCGTCGAGCAGCTGCGCCGCTGCCGGACGTTCCGGCTTCGCCTCTGCGGGCATCCGCCAAACCGTCACCCCCGCAGCCAACAGCAGCACGATCCACCACCCCGACCATTTCCCCATCGTCTTCCTCTCCCTTTTCACGCGCTTCTCTTTGTACCTCTTAGTTTGCACGGAAAATTGGAGGGATATACCAGCGGGCGTCGAGAGACTTCGTCCGTCGAACCGATACGCGGACCAGACCGCCTGCGTTCGGATGCGGTCAGGAGAAAACCTGTCCGATCATCAGGGACCAGCCCAGATAGTCAAGGAAAAAGCGGGCCACTTCGTATCCGATCACGAGCGACAGCAGGATTTGCAGCAGCTTGGCCTGCGCGCTGTCCGGTTTTTTCAGAAACAGATCGAAGCGAATGGCCTGCAGCCCCCACCAGCTCAGCGCGATGAAGAGCACAGTCAGAATGATGCTGACAACCCCGTAGATTTCTTGCTGCATGTTTTTTCCTCCTTCTCCTATATCGGCATACCCGCCCGGTTCCATAAATGCGGCCTGTGCAAAAAAAGGGGCGGCCTGTCGTGACAGCCGTCCCCTTTATTGTACCTGATGTTTGCCCGTCCATCACTGAAACTCTGGCGGCAGCATGTCGCCAAAGTTGAACGACGGATTGAACTGCGCCTGCAGATAGTTGGTGGCGACGCCCGGAAGCGCGCCGAAGAATACGGTGGCGGCGGCGAGGACCAGGACAAAGGCGCCGATGCCCTTTGGCACCGCGAGCGGCGCTTCGGTCGTGCCCGGCCGCATGTACATCTGCCGGATGATCCCGAAATAGTAGTAGTAGGACACCACGCTGGTCGCGATCATGATCGCCGCCAGCCAGTAGTTTTCCTGCGCGATGGCGCCCATGAACAGATAGAACTTGCCGAAGAAACCGGCCGTAATCGGTATCCCCGCCAGCGACAGCAGGAAGATGCTCATCGACACTGCCAGCAGCGGCGAGCGGTGGTACAGCCCGGCAAAGACCTTCAGCTCTTCGGTCTGCTGATCGCGCGTGACGACCATGATCACGGCAAACGCGCCGAAGATGACGAGCAGGTAGGCGAACAGGTAAAACATGACTTCGCCAAAGAACAGGGTCGTCGGCGGAACGAACGGCACCAGCAGGTACCCCGCCTGGGCGATCCCGGAGTAGGCCATCATCCGCTTGACGTTGGTCTGGCGCAGCGCCATGGTGTTCCCGATGATCATCGACGCGGCCGCCATCACGGCCAGATAGAGGCTGCCCTCTTCGAAAAAGAATCGGCCTGCCTCGCCGGGAACCTGGAAGAACGCGATCATCAGCAGGCGAAACACCAGCGCGAACCCGGCCGCCTTGGAGACGACCGCCAAAAAGGCGGTAACCGGCGTCGGCGCCCCCTGGTAGACATCCGGCGCCCACATGTGGTTGGGCGCGGCGGAAATTTTAAACGCCAGCCCCACCGCGAGAAAGGCAAACGCGGCGTACACGAGGAACTGGTAGCCTGCCAAGGACGCGTGAACCAGCCGGGAGGAAATCTCGTAAATGTTGGTGGTTCCCGTCAATCCGTACAGGTATGACATCCCGAACAGCGTGACCGCGGTGGCGATGCCGCCGGACACGACGTACTTGAATGCCGATTCGTTGGAATGCAGCGACGTTTTGCGCAATCCGACCAGCACGTACGAGGAGAGCGACAGCAGTTCCAGCCCGACAAACAGCGTGATCAGGTCGGCCGACGACGCCATCACCATCGCGCCGAGCAGGCCGGTCAGCAGCAGGTAGTAGTATTCGCCGCTGTGCTTCACTTCGCCCTGCTTCATGTAGGGAATCGACAGCAGCAGGGTAAAGGCCGCGCCCGCCAGGAACAGCAGCTTGAACGCATTGCCGTAGTCGTCGATCCGGATCATGTCCGCCATGTAGCTGTACGGTTTGTCGAGCGCATTCATAGTGACGAAGACAAACACGCCGGCCAGCACGACGCCGACCAGGGTCAGCCAGCCCAGCACCGTTTTGCCCAGCCGTTTTCCGGCAAACAGGTCCAGGAGAGACAGGAAGGTGGCAAAGCCGAGAATGATCCATTCGGGCAGAAGGTAGCTCCAGTCATACGAGAAAATAGTGTTTACGTCCATGGATTACCCTCCTATCCCCGTCACGATGGGTACGAGCGTTTTCAGAGTCTGCTGCATCGGATTGCCGAGCACCGCGGGATAGACCCCGATCAGGATGATGAAGCCGAGCAGCACCACCATCGGCACCACTTCCATCGGCTGGGCGTCGGCCAAGCCCTTCAGCCGTTCCGGCGTTGGGCCAAACGTCGTGCGCAGGATCGCCCGCAGCAGATAGGCGGCCGTCAACACGATGCCCAGCGTGCCGATCGCGGCGTGAACCGGCATGTCGCCAAACAACCCCAGGAAGGCGAAGAATTCGCTGATAAAGCCAGACATGCCCGGCAGTCCCAGGGAGGCCATCCCCGCCGTCAGCAGGATGCCGCTCACAAACGGCATCGATTTGGCCAGGCCGCCCAACTCGCTGATCATCGAAGTTTGCGTCCGTTCCCAGATCACGCCGATCAGGAAGAACAGCAGCGCGGAGATGAAGCCGTGAGAGACCACCTGGAACATCGCTCCCTGAAACCCGATCGTGTTCATCGCGGCAAATCCCAGCAATACGATGCCCATGTGGCTGATACTGGAGTAGGCCAGCACCATTTTCAAATCCTTCTGCACAAAGGCGAGCACCGCTCCGTACAGGATGTTGATCAGCCCCAGCACCGCCATCCACCCGGCAAACTGGTACGCCTGTTCGGGGAAAAAGCCGATGCCCATGCGCAAAAGCCCGTATGCCCCCATTTTCAGCAGGATGCCGGAGTGGATCATGACAATCGCCGGTGGCGCCTGCACGTGTACCTTCAACATCCAGGTGTGGAACGGGAACACGGGCAGCTTGACCGCAAACGCGATGAACAAGGCAAGAAACAGGCCGAAGCGGAACGCCGGCGTCATCGCGGCGGCGGCCGGATGGTCAGTCGATGCCAAAATCGTCGCGATCTTCTCCATGTTCAGCGTTTGCAGGAAGACAAACAGCACGATGAAGGCGATCAGCATGACCGCGGACCCGATCCCGTTGTACAGCAGGAACTTGTTGGCCGCCCGTTCACGCTCTCCGTAGCCCCAGATGCCGATCAGGAAAAAGGTCGGCACCAGCGTCAGTTCAAAGAAGATAAAGAACAGAAACAGGTTTTGCGCGGCGAATACGCCCAGCATGCCGATCAACAGCAGGTGAAACAGGATGAAGTATTCCTTCAGCCGTTTTTTGACCTGCCAGGAGGCGACCGCCGCCAGCGTGCCGACAAGCGCCGTCAGGACGATCAGCGGCATCGAGACGCCGTCCACACCCAGCTCGTAGGCGAGGTCAAACGTAAACATCGCCCCCCCTTGGGCGAACCCGATCGGGATGGAAATCCACTTGGCGCTCTCGACAAATTGCGGCTCCGCCGTCTCGTAGTTGAAGGCGGCGAACAGCATCAAGGACAGCGCCAGCGGCAGCAGCGTGCCCAGCACCCCAATCTGTTTGATCACACCGCCCTGATGACGCGGGACGAACGCCAGGATCAGGATGGCCAGCAGCGGCGAAAAGACGATCAAACTAAGCAGGATACTATTGACCAAAGAATCCACCTCCCTGCGCCGTCAGGCTGATCGCGACAACCAACAGCAGCAAGCCGAACAGCACCACGGCCCCGTACGACTGCACCTGGCCGTTTTGTGCCCGGGCATGCAGCGAGCCGATGCCTCTGGTTATTTTCGCGGTCAGGGCCACGAGACCGTCCACCACGTACCGGTCGAACAGATCCAGCAGAAGTCCGAGCCAACCGAGCGGACGGACGATGACGTAGTGATACAGTTCGTCGATAAAGTATTTGCGGTAGGACAATTGATACAGCCACGGCATCGCTTCCGGGATGGCGTCCGCCGGAATGTAGCGCTTGCCGTACATCAGATACGCCAGCACAATGCCCAGGAGCGAGACCAACAGCGCCACGATCTGCAGCCAGGCGGCGGCATGGCCCGTTCCCTCGCCAAATGCGGCGGTAATGGCCGCGCCGGTTTCGCCGGAAAGCAGCCATTTCGTCAGATACGGGGCGTACGGCGTGTTGACAAAGCCAGCCCCGATGGCCAACACGGCCAGGATCAGCAGCGGGCCGGTCATGACCCCCGGCGATTCGTGCCCATCGTGCCTGCCCCGCGGCTCCCCGGCAAACGTCAGGAAGAACAGCCGGAACATGTAAAACGCAGTGAAGAACGCGGCGATGATCGCCAGCCACAGCAGGTCAAAGCGGTGCGCCTCGTACACGGCGCTGAGAATCGCTTCTTTGGACCAGAAGCCGGCAAACGGGAAGATCCCCGCTATCGCCAGACAGCCGATCAAAAACGTCAGCGCGGTCACCGGCATCTTTTTCCACAGACCGCCCATCTCAAACACGTCCTGGGTATGTACCGCGTGGATGACACTGCCGGCCGCGAGGAACAGCAGCGCCTTGAAAAACGCGTGCGTCATCAGGTGGAACGTCCCCGCCACATAGCCGGCCGCGCCGGCCACCCCCAGCGCCAGCATCATGTAACCCAACTGGCTGACCGTCGAGTAGGCGAGCACCCGTTTGATGTCGCGCTGCGTCAGGCCGATGGATGCGGCAAAAATGGCCGTAAAGCCGCCGACGTAGGCCACCACGTCAAGCGCCGTTTCCGAAGCGAGAAACAGCGGATACGTGGCCGCCACCAGGTAAACGCCGGCCGCCACCATCGTCGCTGCGTGGATCAGGGCGGACACCGGCGTCGGCCCTTCCATCGCGTCCGGCAGCCAGGTGTGCAGCGGGAACTGACCGGACTTGCCGACCGCGCCGACGAAGATCAGGATCGCCGCCAGCGTAATCATCCACGGCTCCAGCTTGCCGAGCGCAATGCTGTCAAAAATTTGCGTGAACTCAAAGCTACCGGTCCACCAGAACAAGAGGCAGATGCCGATAAACAAGCCCAGGTCGCCAATCCGCGTGACGATGAACGCCTTTTTCGCCGCCGCCTTGGCCTCCGGCTTGAAGTAGTAATAGCCCACCAAAAGGAACGAGCAGACCCCTACCAGCTCCCAGAAGATGTAGACCTGCAGCAGGTTGGGCGAGATCACCAGGCCCAGCATGGAAAAGGTGAACAGGGCCAGGTATTGGTAAAACACGGGGAAACGCTCGTCTCCGTGCATGTATCCCTTGGAATAGATTTGCACTAGCAGGCTGACCAGCGTGACGATCACCAGCATCATGGCATTCAGTTGGTTCACTTCAAAGCCCATGGTGATGACGATGTCGCCCACCTGCAGCCAGTCGAGGGAGAACGTGTAATCGGACGCTCCCTCCTGAAACCTCTGCCAGAACGTCAGCGCCGCCACCCCAAACGACACGGCGGTCAACAGGATCCCGACGGCGGCAGCTCCTTCTTTCAACTGACGGCCAAACGAGACGATCACGATGAAAGCAAGAAGCGGAAACAGAGGAATCAGCCACGCGTATTGCATTAGGGTATCCATCTTTGTCCTCCTTTTCGTCTAGCGTTTCATCGAATCCATCTCGTCCACGTTGACGGTCTCCTTGTTGCGGTACAGCGCGATGAGGATCGCCAGCCCCACCGCCACTTCGGCTGCTGCCACCGTCATCGTGAACAGGGTGAAGATCTGCCCCGTCACGGCCGGGAACAGCCCGTACTTGGCGAACGCCACGAGGTTGATGTTGACCGCATTCAGCATCAGTTCGATGGACAGCAGCACAATGACCGCGTTTCGCTTGGTCAGCGCCCCGTACAATCCGACGCAAAACAGAATCAGGGCCACCAGCAAATAGGAGGTAATGTTTACGCTCATTCGCTGTCCCCCTCCTTTTTCGCCATGATGATCGCGCCCACCAGCGCCACCAGCAGCAGGACGGATACCAGTTCAAACGGAATGACGTACTTCGTGAAAATCTCCACGCCGAGCTGCTTGACGCTGGCCGTCTGCGCTGCGGCTCCCTCCGGCGGCGCCGTCCACACGGTCTTTTGGATGCCCCAGAACATCAGGCCGAACAGGCCGGCGACAAACACCAGGCTGAAGATGTTCTTCCAGGATCGTCCCGTCCCTTCGTCGGAAGCGTCGTGTTTGGTGAGCATGATCCCGAACAGCATCAGGATGGATATGGCGCCCGAGTATACCAGCACCTGGGCCACGCCGACAAACTCGGCCCCCAGCAGCACGAACAGGCCGGCGATGCTGATAAACGTGATCCCGAGCGAAATGACCATGTGCACCACCCGGGTGAAGCTGATCATGAAGACCGCGCCGCCGATCGTCAGAAGGGAGAGGATGAAAAAGGCCAGAAATTCGCCGGTCATGACTAATTCTCCTCCCTGACGTTGGTATTGTTGTCGTCCAGCCATTTCAGGTCCTTGTACAACTCGTCCCGGCTGTACACGGCCAGCTCGTAGTTGTTGGTCATCACGATCGCTTCCGTCGGGCACACCTCCGTACAGAGGTCGCACAGGATGCAGATTTCGAAGTTGATGTCGTAGGTGTCGATGATTTTCCCCTTTTTCTCCGGATCGGGATGGGGTTTGCCCGTCAGCTGGATGCACTCCGTCGGGCAGATGCGCGCGCACTGGTTGCAGACGATGCATTTTTCCGGCGAGAAGTGCTGAATGCCGCGAAACCGGGGCGGCATCGGAAAGGGCACGTCCGGGTAGAAATGGGTCACTTTTTTCTCGGTCAGCTTTTTAAACGTATACCCCAGGCCTTTGGCCAGTCCTAGCATGTGTGTCACCCCTCTGGACAAGATCGTGATACGGCTCGGCGTCTAGGAGAACATGCCGTTTTGGAAGGAAATCACCACGGCGGTCAGCAGGATGTTCAAGAGCGCCAGCGGCAGGAGTACTTTCCAGGCAAACGACATCAACTGGTCGACGCGCAGACGGGGGAACGTCGCACGCACCCAGAACTGGAAAAAGACGTAGAGCGAGAATTTGAGAACAAACCAGACAATTCCCGGAATGAAGGAAAGACTCGGATGGATCGGCAGCCAGCCGCCCAAAAACAGGATGGTCACCAGGGCGCCCATACCGAACATGTAGACGTATTCCGCCAGCATGAACATGGCAAAGCGGAACCCGGAGTACTCCACGTGGTAGCCGGCCACCAGCTCCGATTCGGCCTCCGGCAGGTCGAACGGCGTGCGGTTCAACTCCGCCTGCGCCGCCACGATGAAGACCGCAAAGCCGAGAAACTGCGGCACGATATTCCACACGTCCTGCTGCGCCAACACGATGTCCCGCAGGTTCATGCTGCCGGTCATCAGCACAACCCCCACCACGGACATGACCAGCGGCACTTCGTAGCTGATCATCTGCGCGGCGGAGCGCAATCCGCCGATCAGCGAATACTTGTTGTTGGAAGCCCAGCCTGCCGTGATCACGCCCAGAACGGTGATGCCGGACAAGGCGATGTAGTAGAGCAGGCCGATGCCCAGATCGGCAAAGCGAATGCTGTCCGTAAACGGCATGACGGCCAGGACGCCAAACGCGGGCGCATACGCCAGAATGGGTGCCAGCGTAAACAGCGCCTTGTCGGCGTGCTGCGGCCTCGTGTCTTCCTTCAACAGCAGTTTGGCCACGTCAGCCACCGTCTGCAGCAGACCCAGGGGGCCGACGCGGTTGGGACCAATCCTCAACTGCATCCAGCCGATCACCTTGCGTTCAAAATAGATCGCGTAGGTGACGAACCCCAGCACGACGAGCAGCAGCGCCACCGCCGCCAGAGCGAACCAGAGCGCGGTGCCCCATGAGGGCGTTTGTTGCAACAGATCGCTCATCAGCAGTCAACCTCCCCGAGCACGATGTCGATGCTGCCCAGGACGGCCACCATGTTGGCGATGTTTTCGCCCTCCAACAGCTTGGGCAGGATCTGCAGATTGTGGAACGACGGGCGGCGGAACTTCAGGCGCCACGGCTTATCCTTGCCGGTGCTGGCGATGTAGCAGCCGATCTCCCCGCGCGGCGACTCGATCCGCACGTACGCCTCGCCCGCAGGCGGACGAATGACGCGGGGCACTTTGCCCATGACTTCTCCCTCGCTGGGAAATTGATCGAGCGCCTGCTCAAGAATGCGCAGCGACTGTTCGATCTCCGCCATCCGCAAGTGATAACGCGCCAGGCAGTCGCCTTCGGTAGCTGTCGGCACGTCAAATTCGAAACGGTCGTAGATGCAGTACGGCTCGTCTTTGCGCAGGTCCCACTTCACCCCGGTGGACCGCAGCATCACGCCGGAAAGCGAGTAATCCAGCGCGGTCTTCTGGTCGAATTTGCCGATTCCCCGCAGCCGGTTGATGAAAATCTCGTTGCCAGTCACCAATTTGTGGTAATTGTTCAATTCCTTTTTCATGTATTGGACAAACTCTTTTACCTTGTCGATCCAGCCCGGCGGCGCATCCCACTTCACGCCGCCGATGCGCATGTAGTTGAACGTCATTCGCGCTCCGCACAGCTCATTGAACAAATCCAGGATGCTTTCCCGGTCGCGGAAGGCGTACAGGAACGGTCCCATCGCCCCGATGTCCAACAGGTACGTCCCCCACCAGACCAGGTGGCTGGCCACGCGGTTCAGCTCCATCGCGATCAGCCGCAGGAATTGGGCCCTCTCCGGCACTTCCACGCCCATCATCGTCTCGACGGCGTGACAAAGGACGTAGTTATTGGTCATGGCCGATACGTAATCCATCCGGTCGGTATAGGGAATGATCTGCGTATACGTCAGGTTTTCCGCCAGCTTTTCCGTCCCCCGGTGGAGATAGCCCATCACGGGAGTCGCTTCCTTGATGGTCTCCCCGTCAATCTTGACGACCAGGCGCAATACGCCGTGGGTACTGGGGTGCTGCGGTCCGACGTTGAGGAGCATTTCTTCCGTCCGGATGCCCGACTCAGGAGATGTCGTGGCATTCGTCAATAGGATGTCGCGGGTCATCTGCTACACCTCCTCGTCGTACTGCACGTAATCTTTTCTCAGCGGATAGCCGACCCACTCGTCCGGCAGCAAAATTCGACGCAATTCGGTATGTCCCGGGAAATAAATGCCCAAAAGGTCGAATGTTTCCCGTTCGCTCCAATCGGCACCGCGCCAGATGTCCATAACAGACGGAACACTCGGTTGTTCGCGGTTGGTTTTGACCTTTACCGCCAGGCTCTGCCGATTTTTGTAGGAATAGAAATGATAGTACACTTCCATGCGGTCTTCGTAATCGACGCCGTGCAGATCGGACAGGTAGTCGAACGCCAGCGCCTCGTCTTCTTTCAGAAACCGGGCCACTTCATGCCAGCGCTCATTTTTCACCACCAGCGTCGGAACGTCTTTGGACAGCTCGTTGATATAGGCTGCTTCCAGCACGTCCGCACCGAATGTTTCGGAAATACGGGCCACGTATTTGTCCAGATACGGCTGATTTTTGGAAGGCGGTTTGGGCGCTTCCGCTGTCTCGTCCGCTCCTGCCGCCCCGCCGGCCTTTGCCTTCGCCGCTGCGGCTGCTGCCGCCGCTGCTTTTGCCTTTGCAGCCGCTGCCGCTTTCGCCTTCGCGTCGGCATCGTCGCCTGTCGTCTCCCCTGCTCCGCCGGCCTCTGCCGCTTCTCGCGCGGCCTTTGCCTTCGCCGCTGCGGCTGCTGCCGCCGCTGCTTTTGCTTTCGCCTTTTCCTCCGGCGTCATTTCCGAGACGGGCTTGGACGCGGCTGGCTGAGCTTCAGACGTTTCGCCGCCTGCGGCCTGCGCATCCGAAGGGGCTGCCGCTGTTTGCTCTGTTCCCTCCGCCTGCTGTTCTTTCGCTTTTCGCAATGCCTCCGCCTTGGCACGGGCCTCTGCCGCAGCCTTCGCTTTTTCTTCCGGCGTCGGTTTGCGCTTTTCGTCGCTCATTGGCTGGTCACCCGCTTTCCGGTCTTCGCCTCGTAGCGAATCTTCTCCTGCAGCTTGTTAATGCCGTAAATCAGCGCTGCGGGGTTGGGCGGACAGCCCGGAATGTACACATCGACGGGCACGATCTGGTCTACGCCTTTCACCACGCTGTACGACCTCACGTACGGCCCGCCGGCTGTGGCACAGGAGCCCATGGCGATGACCCATTTGGGTTCCGGCATTTGGTCGTACAATCTGCGCAGCAGCGGCGCCATTTTCTTGGTCACCGTGCCAGCCACGATCATCACGTCGGATTGCCGCGGGGAGGCACGGAAAATGACGCCAAAGCGGTCAAGGTCGTAGCGGGAGCCGCCGGTTCCCATCATCTCGATGGCACAGCAGGCCAACCCAAACGTCAGCGGCCAGAGGGAATTGCTCCTCACCCACCCCTTGATCGTTTCCAGCGTCGTAAACATGACGTTGCGATTCAGTTCTTCCTGCAGTTCAGGCGCGATGCTCGTGAGATCTAGTTCCATTCCAGCACCTTCTTTCTCCAAGCGTAGATCAATCCAACCACCAGCAAGGTAATAAAAATCACCATCTCCACCAGGGCAAACAGGCCCAACTGGTTATAGGCGACCGCCCATGGATAGAGAAAGAGGGTTTCCACATCGAAAATGACAAACAGCAGGGCGAAGATGTAGTACTTGACGTTGAAGCGCACCCAACTGTCCCCAACGGGAATGTTACCGCTTTCATAGGTGGCTTGCTTTTCCGGCGTCGGCTTCTTGGGACGCAGCAGCGGTCCGATGATGCTCACGGTTGCCACCGGCAGCAGTACCCCAAGGATCAGGAAAATCGCCACAATCACGTAATTGTTGGTGTAGACCTCACTCACCGACGTTCCCTCCGCTCTGTGAAAAATATGAAAAATTTCGAACGTGATGCCGATTCAGCGACGCTGGTCTTTTTTCGTGCAGCATCCGGAAGCAGGTCACGCTGTTGATCCAATCTGACACTGTTAGAAAAAAATACCTCCATCATTATAGCAAATCGCCAAACGGGTGTCTAACGAAAGCCTCCCTCCCCTTACAATAAAAGGAAAAAACTTAGGGAATCGTCCCTAAGTTTTTCCAATCCACAAGAATCCGGTTTTATTGAACATTCGAGGAGAACTCCTGCCCGAGGAAATCCTCGTAGATGCGCTCCCATACGACCGTGAAAGTTATCGGCTGGTCGTCCGAAATCTCCAGCAAGTTGTCAATCGGCTCTTCCATATACGGCGTCAGCTTGATCAGCACTTCGGTCAGCATTGCGTCATTGGTGTTCAGCATCTCTTTCAGTTCTGCCTTGGTGTAGGTAAAGGTGTTTTCCTCGTGCTCATGCAGCTTCAACACCAAACGGCTGAACATCGGATGGACCAATGCCTCCAGCTTGATGTGTGTCAGGGCAAACTGTTCCGCCTCGGTCAGTTGGAACAAATCCATCGTGTCCGGAAACGGATAAACGGGGATGTCCCACACGTCGCCCTTGTCCAGAACCAGCCCCCACTTGGTCAGCAGTTCGATGGCCTCCTCGCGGGATGTCGGGTACTGATAGCCGGAGCGCTCCAGGAACTCCTTGTGTTTCTCCACGTGCGCCACGTAGGCGTTGTAGTCTTCTTCCGACTTGAACTTTTCCTTCTTCGGCGTGGAAAACACGTGCTGCAGTCCTTTGAAGCCGTCCAACTGCTTCTTCATTTCTTCCTTGCTTTCGCATTTGGTTACCACGTAGCACAGCGCTTGAAACAGGACGTTCATGTCATGAGACAGCACGTTGTACCAGCCGTTTGCCGTATATCCGCTGGGAATGACTACGCCTGTTTGGTTATTGCGAATATCGCGAATGGTTTGCATGACTTACACTCTCCTTCTTTCCGATCGCCAGTGCCGTCCCGCCTATTCGACTTTCCGGGCAAACGGCACGCCTCGGCAGAGCATTAGGTTTATTATAACGGAAACAACAGGTCTGTACCAACTGGAAAAAAATCGGCCCGCTACAGGAAAAATCCCCGCAGCCGGGTGGCGCGGGGATGTTTGCTTACTGGTTGTTGGTCACATCGAGACGAGCCATGGCGCGCTGCAGGGCGCGTTCGGCACGGCGAATGTCGAGGTCCGGATGTTTGTCGATCAAACGCTTTTCGGCGCGTTCTTTCGCCGCCTTGGCGCGCTCCACGTCAATGTCCTCCGGAAGTTCTGCCGTCTCGGCCAGAATTGTTACCTTGTCGCCGCGAACTTCCATGAACCCGCCGCTTACGGCCATGCGAATCTCTTTCTCGCCTTCTGTCTTGATCCGAACAGGCGCTATTTTCAGCGGGGTTACCAGCGGCATGTGGTTCGGCAAAATACCGAGATCCCCCTGCACGCCTCGGGCAATGACCATGCTGGCTTCGCCGCTGTAGACAACCCGTTCAGGAGTTACGACTTCCACTGTCATCTTGCTCACTTACTGGTCTCCCCTTTCCAGGGTGTCTTACGCCATGGTCTTCGCTTTCTCAACCGCTTCCTCAATCGTACCAACGTAGAGGAATGCCGCCTCAGGCAGATCGTCGTGCTTGCCTTCCAGGATTTCCTTGAAGCTGCGGACCGTTTCCTTGAGCGGGACGTATTTGCCCGGGAAGCCGGTAAACTGCTCGGCAACGTGGAACGGCTGGGACAGGAAGCGCTGGATGCGGCGGGCGCGGGCTACGATCAGCTTGTCTTCGTCACTCAGCTCGTCCATACCCAGGATCGCGATAATGTCCTGCAGTTCCTTGTAGCGCTGCAGAATTTTTTGCACGCCGCGCGCCACTTCGTAGTGCTCTTGTCCGACGATGTCCGGGGACAGCGCGCGGGACGTGGATGCGAGCGGGTCAACCGCAGGGAAGATACCCAGCTCGGCGATGGAACGCTCCAGGTTGGTGGTGGCGTCCAAGTGTGCGAAGGTCGTAGCCGGAGCCGGGTCGGTGTAGTCGTCCGCCGGTACGTAGATCGCCTGGATGGACGTTACCGAACCTTTTTTCGTGGAGGTAATGCGCTCTTGCAGCTGACCCATCTCGGTTGCCAGCGTCGGCTGGTAACCTACCGCGGACGGCATGCGGCCCAGCAGCGCGGATACCTCGGAACCCGCCTGGGTAAAGCGGAAGATGTTGTCGATGAACAGCAGCACGTCGCGGCCTTCTTCATCGCGGAAGTACTCCGCCATGGTCAGACCGGTCAGCGCCACGCGCAGACGCGCACCCGGCGGTTCGTTCATCTGACCGAACACCATCGCGGTTTTCGGCAGAACGCCTGCGTCTTTCATCTCGTGGTACAGGTCGTTCCCTTCACGCGTGCGCTCGCCTACGCCGGCGAATACGGAGATACCGCCGTGCTCCTGTGCGATGTTGTTGATCAGCTCTTGGATGGTAACGGTTTTCCCTACGCCGGCACCGCCGAACAGACCGATCTTGCCGCCCTTGATGTACGGTGCGAGCAGGTCGATCACCTTGATCCCGGTTTCGAGAATTTCTACGGTCGTCGCTTGTTCCACAAACTCCGGCGCTTTGCGGTGGATCGGGTCACGGCGCTCCACTTCGCCCAGTTCCTTCAGGTCGATCGGTTCGCCCAGCACGTTGAATACACGGCCCAGGGTTACCTGACCAACCGGTACGGAAATCGGAGCACCGGTGTCAATCGCTTCCATGCCGCGCACAAGACCGTCGGTGGATGCCATCGCAACGGTACGTACGCGGTTGTCGCCCAGGTGAACCGCAACCTCAACGGTCAAATCAATGTCGCGCTCACCCGCGTTTTGCGCTTTGTGTTGAATCTTGATCGCATTGTAAATGGCAGGCAGGTGTCCGCGTTCAAACTCGATGTCTACAACGGGACCCATTACCTGAACCACGCGTCCTTTCGCCATCTTACTTCTTCCCTCCTGTGAAACTGATTTGGGCGTTTACCTAGACATTACGCTTGCGCATTCGCACCTGCGACGATTTCGGAGATCTCTTGGGTAATGGCCGCCTGACGGGCACGGTTGTACTCCAGCGTCAGTTTGTCGATCATGGCGGTTGCATTGTCCGTTGCGTTGCCCATCGCGGTCATGCGGGCTCCTTCCTCGGACGCCTTCGCATCCAGGAGCGCGCTGTACACGAGCGTTTCTGCATATTTCGGCAGCAGCACCGACAGCACTTCTTCGGCGGACGGTTCGTATTCGTAGTTCACCTTGCGCTGTTCCCCGCTCTCCACAGCGTTCAGCGGGAGCAGGCGGGTGACCGTCGGCACTTGCGAAATGGCACTTTGGAATTCATTGTAGCAAAGGTACAGCTCGTCGATTTTTTCGTCGGCAAACATCTGAACCGCCGCGCTGGCGATTTTCTTGATGTCGGCAAACGTCGGGTTGCCCGGCAGTCCCACGACCTCATCGATGACCGGGTAGTTGCGCTTGCGGAAAAAATCGCGCCCTTTGCGCCCCAGCACAAAGATGGCGTATTCGTCCTGCGATTTGTGCTTTTCCTTGATGGTCTGGAGCACTTTCCGAATGATGTTTCCGTTATAGCCGCCAGCCATGCCGCGGTCCGAGGTGATGACGATGTACCCGGTCTTTTTCACCGGCCGGGATTCCAGCATCGGATGTTTTACCGCAGTCGTGCCGCTCGCGATGCTGGCAATGACCTCCCGGATCTTGCGCGCGTACGGACGTGCCGCTTCCGCTTTCTCCTGGGCGCGGCGAAGTCTCGCTGCCGCCATCATCTTCATCGCCTTGGTGATTTGACGCGTATTCTTAAAGCTTTTGATACGGCCTCGAATTTCGCGTATTCCTTTAGCCACTCACTTTTCACCACCTTGGGGGTGCATGCCGAACCGCAGACGGCCGGCATGCAACCAATCTCATTCTATATCCGCTTAGCGGCTAACCGAAAAGCCTTTTTTGAACTCTTCGATCGCTGCGTTCAGTTCTTTTTCATCCGGAAGCTCTTTCGTCGTGCGAATGTGTTCCAGCAGTTGCGGCTTGTTGGAATCGAGGTAGGAGAGGAATTCCTTCTCGAAACGGCGTACATCCTCTACCGGAATATCGTCGAGATAGCCTTTGGTTGCCGTGTAGATGATGGCAACCTGCTTCTCCACCGGCATCGGATCGAATTGATTTTGTTTCATGATTTCCATCAGGCGCTGACCGCGGGTCAAACGGGCCTGGGTCGCCTTGTCCAGGTCGGAACCGAACTGCGCAAACGCTGCCAGCTCGCGGTATTGGGCCAGCTCCAGCTTGAGCGGACCGGCTACCTTTTTCATCGCCTTGATTTGCGCCGCGCCACCTACGCGGGATACGGAAAGACCCGTGTTTACCGCAGGGCGCTGACCGGCGTTGAACAGGTCGGTCTCCAGGAAGATCTGACCGTCGGTGATGGAGATCACGTTGGTCGGAATGTACGCGGAAATGTCACCCGCTTGCGTTTCGATGAACGGCAGTGCGGTCAGGGAACCGGCGCCCATCTCGTCGGAGAGCTTCGCAGCGCGCTCCAGCAGACGGGAGTGCAGGTAGAAGACGTCACCCGGATACGCTTCGCGGCCCGGAGGACGGCGGAGCAGGAGGGACATTTCGCGGTATGCCGCCGCTTGCTTGGACAGGTCGTCGTACACGCAGAGGACGTGCTGTCCTTTGTACATGAAGTATTCACCCATGGTTACACCTGCGTACGGAGCCAGGAACAGGAGCGGAGCCGGGTCGGACGCCGTCGCGGACACCACGATGGTGTACTCCAGGGCACCGTGCTTGCGCAGGGTTTCCACGATGTTGGCAACGGTCGATTGCTTTTGGCCGATTGCCACGTAGATACAAATCATGTTTTGGTCTTTTTGGTTGATGATGGTGTCCAGCGCCACAGCCGTTTTACCGGTTTGACGGTCACCGATGATCAGCTCGCGCTGACCGCGGCCGATCGGAATCATCGCGTCGATCGCCTTGATACCGGTTTGCAGCGGCTCGTGAACGGATTTACGCGCCATAACACCAGGGGCCGGGCTTTCGACCGGACGGAATTGCGTCGTGTTGATCGGGCCGAGGCCGTCGAGCGGCTGACCGAGCGGGTTTACCACGCGGCCGAGCAGCGCTTCGCCCACCGGCACCTCCATGATGCGGCCGGTGCGCTTAACGGTGTCGCCTTCCTTAATGTCGCGGAACGGACCGAGAATAACGACACCCACGTTGTCCTCTTCCAAGTTGAGTACCATGCCCATGACGCCGTTTTGGAACTCGAGCAGTTCCCCCGCCATGGCTTTTTCCAAACCGTGAACGCGTGCGATACCGTCACCGATCTGAATGACCGTGCCTACGTCCACAACTTCGATTTCAGATGTAAAATTAGCGATCCGCTCTTTGATGAGGGAGCTAATCTCTTCTGGTCTGATTGCACTCACTATTATTCACCCCATTCATCCAAACGATCTTATTGCTGATGCGCGAAGTGTTCCAGTTTCGTCTTGATGCTGCCGTCGTACAGCCGGTCGCCGATCTTGATCACGACGCCGCCCAGGATGGACGGGTCCACGACCGTTTGCACGCGCAGCTTTTTGTTCAGCTTTTGTCCGAGCTTTTCCGCCAGCTCCGCCTGTTCTTCGGCACTCAGCGGTTTGGCGCTGGTCACGGTCGCTTCGGCGATGCCGCGCGCGTCGTTGGCCATCCGCACAAAGGAGCGGTAGATGTCCACCAGTTGCCCCTCGCGTCCGTTGTCGATCAGGACGTTGAGGAAGTTGTGCGTCTCTTCGCTCACATGGCTTTTGAACAGGTCGTCGGCCAGCGATTTTTTCGCCGCACGCGCGATGTGCGGGTGGAGCAGGATCTTGCTCAGATCGGTGTTCTGTTCAATCGCGTCCACGACCGCCTTCAGATCCGCTTCAATCTGGTCGAGCTTCCCACGCTCGCTGGCTACTTCAAACAGGGCGCGAGCGTAGCGCTTGCTTACCGCGCCGCTCATAGGCGATCTCCCACTTGAGCGAGGAATTTGTCAACAGTCGCTTTTTGCGTCGCTTCATCCAGTTCTTTCTCGATGATCTTGGACGCGAGCAGAACGGACAGACCGGTCATTTGGTCGCGCAGTTCCGCTTTCGCTTTCTCCACTTCACGCGCCAGTTCCGCGCTTGCGTCCGCTTTCAGACGTTCAGCGGCAGCTTGGGCGTCAGCCACGATTTTGGCTGCTTCATCGGACGCCTGCTTCGTCGCGCGGTCGATGATCGATTTGGCTTCGAGGCGAGCTTCGTCCAGCACGCGGCGCTGTTCGGCCAGCAGTGCTTCCGCTTCTTTGCGGCTGCGCTCAGCCGTGGTGATTTCGTTTTCGATATGCTGACGACGCTTTTCCATGACAGCCACGATCGGGCCCATGGCAAATTTGCGAACCGCCAGCAACAGCAGCAGGAATACGATAGCTTGGGTCAAGAGCGAGCCCCATTCGAGGGCTACGGCACCAAAGTCGAGCATTCGTTTCACTCCTTCCTTGCAAACAGGAGAATGTATCTCTACGGGTAAAGCCGTTTGTTTCCGCAAGAAAACGTGGCATCGCCACGCACCTGGCGAGGCGAGCCGCGCAGCGACGCACAAGATGTGCGAGTGTCGGCGGTGCGCCGTACGGGACGTCGCGCTCAGCCGACACCGGTGTCAATGGGAACGCGTTCACCGCCCATTGACCAAAATAGAGGCGAAGGTCAAGCCCCCGCCTATCGTTTCGATTGTTCGCTCGCTTACAGACGACCGAAGAGGATGAAACCAATCGCAACCGCGATAATCGGAACCGCCTCGACGAGACCGAGACCGAGGAACATCAGACCCATCAGGTTACCGCGTGCTTCCGGTTGGCGAGCTACGCCTTCAATTGTACGGGAAATTACCAGGGAGTTGCCGATTGCTGCACCCAGAGCAGCCAGACCAAATACGATACCGATTGCAAGAGCCAAACCTTCCATTGTAAAAATACCTCCTTAGTGTTGTGAAAAATAAACATCTACTGCGAATTAATGTTGGTCATTCACTTGTTGAGAAATGTACACCATCGCCAGCGTGGTGAAGATAAAGGCTTGGACCGAGCCGACGAATACGGAGTAGCCCAGCCACAGGAACAGCGGAATGCTGCCGAAGATCCCCACGCCAAGCAGGAACGCGATGAGAACCTCGCCCGCGAAGATGTTACCGAATAGACGCAACGGAAGCGTCAGCGGCTTGATGATGAACTCTTCGAGGATGTGAATCGGGTTCAGGAACGTGTGCTTGAGCCAGCCGCCAAAGCTCTTCTTCATCCCCAGGTAGTGGGCGTACAGAAGAACCACCAACGCCAGCGCAAAGGTTACGCTCGGAGTGGCGGTCGGCGATTTCCACCAGCCGATGGAGGCGCCGTGGCCGTGAGGATCGTTAATCTCCTCCTCCAGCTTCGCCAGCTTTTCCTCCTTGGCCTCTTCCGTCGTGGAGAGCGTCAGCATGTCTTTGACGGTATCGCTCACATACTGGTTCTTCTCAGGATTGTTGTGAATCGCCGTGTTCACGTTGAACAAGAGGCCCAACTGGTTCCCGATGAAGATGTAGAGGAACAGCGTCAGCGCCAGCGAGACAAAACCGGCGGCCTTTTTCGGCTCGATGTAGCTTTTGGTGATGCCGGTGACGAAGTCGACAATCCACTCCATCACGTTTTGCCTGCCTCCGGGAACGCCAGAGGTGAGGTTGCGGGTCATCCCGATGCAGAAGAACAGCACAATCAAGGCTGTTACCACAATCGCAATGATGGTCGAGATGTCAAACACCATGCCCAACCATTCGAATCGCAGAGAGTAATGCATGTATTTCACCCCTTTCTTCCGCGCGAATCTGTTGCACCAGCAAATCAGAACGAAAAAATGCTTGCCAACCTATCTATTTGAAGGAGCGATAAACAAAAAAGAAGCCTAAGACTTGAAAGAGGAAA
Organism: Brevibacillus sp. LEMMJ03; assembly: GCF_007197875.1. NCBI lineage: Bacteria > Bacillati > Bacillota > Bacilli > Caryophanales > Paenibacillaceae > Brevibacillus > Brevibacillus sp. LEMMJ03. The sequence goes on from NZ_VKJN01000007.1 coordinate 47,771, forward strand.
AGGCCGATCAGCACGCCAGAGAGCACAAACAGGTGGGGAAAGCGGATTGTCATAAAGACGGCAAATCCGGCCACGAGAAGGCGCTGCAGCATGCCGGTTCCTTTCGGCCGCACGTTCGGATCGACAGCCATCTGGCCGATCCGCCAGGTTTTGCTGGCCAGCAGCGTGCCGCTGAGGACACTTCCGCCCATACCAAGCAGGAGGCTTTGCAAAAACATTCGATACTGAGGCAACAGGGCCCAGAGTATCGCAACCAGGGCCATACAAACAAAAGCATAGCGGAAAGCCGCTCGCATAGCCGAAGTAAACGTTTGCATGTTCAATCTCCCTACAGGTAACCGCGGACTATGCGGTAGACGCTGTACACGCCTATACCCAATCCGGCGAGCAATCCGATCATCATGAACCACGGTTTGGTGGCCAGCAGGCTGTCGACGTACCTGCCCAGATAGACGCCTGCGATGACGCAGACGGCCAGATCGGCGCCGATCAGGCTGACCAGCGTGATGGCCCGCCACGGATTATCGATTTTCGGCACTGGACCGCCCCCTTTCATACACAAGGAGAGGGCAGGTGTCAAGTGCCCCTTTGCCCTCATCCATATTAACGAAGATTTATTCCCTTTGTCAACGTGCGGCTCGTTCTGTACACAAAGCGTTCACATTTGAAAACAACGAACGTTTTCTTACAAAAACCGCCAAGTTGTACGTCACCGGGAGCATGGAAACCGAGGTCTGTCCGCTTACAGTTTCTCGACGACGGTGGCCACCCCTTGTCCGCCTCCGATGCACAGCGTCGCCAATCCATATTTTACCCCCGGGCGCTTGTGCAATTCGTGAATCAGCGTGACCAGCACGCGCGCACCGCTGGCGCCGATCGGGTGTCCGAGGGCGATCGCGCCGCCGTTTACGTTCAGTTTGTCGCGCGGGATGCCCAGCGCCTTTCCGACCGCCAGCGACTGGGCGGCGAACGCCTCGTTGGCCTCGATCAGATCGATCTCGTCCAGGGAGAGTCCCGCCTTGGCCAGCACCCGCTGCGTCGCCGGTACGGGTCCGATGCCCATGATGCTGGGGTTGACCCCGGCGCTGGCGTTGGCGACGATCCGGGCCAGCGGCTTGACGCCCAGCTCGGCCGCCTTTTCGCCCGACATGATCAACAGGGCGGCTGCTCCGTCGTTGATGCCCGACGCGTTGCCCGCGGTCACCGTTCCGTCCTTTTTAAAAGCCGGCCGCAGCTTGCCGAGCGACTCCACGGTCACGCCCGCGCGGGGAAATTCATCCACCTCAAACAGGACCGGGTCCCCTTTTTTCTGCGGAATCGGCACCGGCACGATCTCGTCGCGAAAACGCCCCTCGGCCAGGGCGCGCTGCGCTTTTTCCTGGCTCCAGGCGGCAAACTCATCCTGCTCTTCCCGGCTGATCCCGTACTCGGCACAGAGGTTTTCCGCCGTGATGCCCATGTGATAATCGTTGAACGCGCACCACAAGCCGTCGCGGATCATCGAGTCGACCACCTTTTGATCGCCCATCCGGTAGCCGCTGCGGGCCCCTTCCAGCAGGTACGGGGCCTGGCTCATGTTTTCCATGCCCCCGGCCAGCACCACGTCGGCGTCGCCGCAGAGAATCGCCTGGGCGGCCAGGTGAACCGCTTTCAATCCGGAGCCGCATACCTTGTTGATCGTCATCGACGGCGTCTCCTGCGGCAGTCCCGCGCGGATCGCCGCCTGGCGCGCCGGATTTTGTCCCAATCCCGCCTGCAGCACGTTGCCCATGATCACTTCGTCCACCGCTTCCTTCGCAACGCCCGCCCGCTGCAAAGCCGCCTCCAGCACGACGGCTCCCAACTGCGGCGCGCTGACGCCGGACAGCGATCCCTGAAAACTGCCGATGGCCGTGCGCACTGCGCTGGCGATCACTACCTCTTTCTGACTCATCTGGATCACTCCTTGGAAAACAGGATGATGGTTTTCCTCATACAATTCCCTTTTTTCGCAAAATATCCTGCCGTTCCGGGCGAACCGATTTTTACCTTCCCTCGGGCCGTTCAGCCGCCGCATAGACCAGTTCGTACGTGACGGGAATGCCCTCCGCTCCGCCAAAACGGCTCCGGTACGCCTCCATCATTTCCGTCAGCAGCCGCCGCTGTCCCAACCCGGCGCTGTCCGACGCCGGACCGGTGCTGGCGCCGATCCCCTTGACCGCGTGCAAAAACGAGCGCACGTCCGGATAGTGGAGCCGCACCTCCCGGGTACGTACCCGCACGCCGGCAAAACCGGCCCTATCCAGCATCGCCCGCCACTCGTCCGGCGTGCAGAATGACAGCCCGTGCCGCTGCGGCTCCCGCTGCAGCTTGCGGTATGCCGCCGCGAACGAGTCGTGCAGTTCCCAAAACGTCCGCGGCCCAAAGGTGGCAAAGCGCAGCGAGCCGCCCGGCCGCAGCAGCCGGTACAGTCCCTCCACCGTCCTCTCCGGCTGCCGCAGCCATTGAAAACAGGCGCTGGAGACGATCAGATCGGCCCACTGCTCCGCCTGCTGCCAGACCCACTCCTCGACGTCGGCCAGCACAAACCGGCACGTCTGCCCGGTCGGGCCAAGGCGTCGCCGCGCCGCTTCCAGCATGCCCGGCGCGATGTCCAGCGCCAGGTACTCCGCGCTGCCGCAGCGGCCGCTGAGCAGGCTGGTCAAACCGCCCGTTCCGCAGCCTACTTCCACCACCCGGCGAACCGACTCCGCCGGCGGCATCTCAGCCTCCAGCGCTGCCGCCAGTTCCGCCGCCATCTCCCGCTGCACCAGGGCGTACCGGTCGTAGGTGTCGGCCTTTTCACTGAACCGTCTGCTAACTGCTGCTTTCCACACCGTGTTCCACCATCCTTTTGATCGCCTCCGCCACCGCCTGACGATGGACGAGCGGCAGCGCGTGGCCGCCCCCGTCGATTGCCTCCAGCCGGGCCGCCGGTATCCTCGCGGCCAATTCCTCCCCTGCCGCGAACGGGCAGATCCCGTCGGCCGTCCCGTGAATCACCAGCGTCGGGCAGGTGATGCTCCCGAGAAGCGGACGGAGGTCTTCCTCGCGCAGGTAGGACAGTCCGGCCGCGAGTGTCGACAGGGGCCATGCGTCGCAAAAAGAGACGGACGGATCGGCACGGTCACGCTGCCGCTCCTCCGCCGTACACATCGACTGCCAAAACGTCCGCATCACGCCCGTCCGATCCGCGTACAGCGCCCGCTCCATCCGCTGCACCTGCGCGTCCAGCCAGCCGAGCCGCCGCTCCTCGCGGGGACGGACAAACCGCGCCGTCGTGCCGATCAAGACGAGCCCCGCGGCCAATCCCTCGGCCGCCAGCCGCTGTGCCAGCATCCCGCCCAGCGACCAGCCGACCGCGATCAGCGGCAGGGAAGCGGTCGATAAGGCCGCCTGACGGGCGATCTCGTAAAACGCTTCAGGCCGGTCCGCCCTGGACAGGTCGGGGACGGTGTGCTCACACTCCGGAAACTGGCTGCGCATGCCGCGCCACGCCTCGTTGGACATCCCCCACCCGTTCAGCCACAGCATCGCCGCCTTCATCCCGTCTCCTCCTCCCGGGCTGCCGCAGCGAACTGCATCTGCCGAATAACCTCCTCCAGTTCCTCACGCGTATGCGTCGCCATCAGGGAAAAACGGATGCGGGCGGTGCCTTCCGGTACGGTCGGGGGGCGGATGGCGACGGCGGCGATCCCCCGCTCCTCCAGACGTTGACTCAACCGGAGCGCCTGCCTGTTGTCGCCGACGATCCACGGAATGATCGGCGAGTCGCCCTCCCCGACCTCAAAACCGCACGTCCGCAGCCGCCGGCGAAACCAGGCGCTGTTTTCCCTGAGCCGGGTGCGGCGCCAGCCTTCCTCCTGCACCACTTCCAGCGCCCTGCGGACGGCGGCCACCACCATCGGCGGCAGCCCGGTGGAGTAGATCAGCGGGCGCGTCTTCGTGACCAGGTAGTCGATCAGCACGCGGTCGGCGCAGACGTAGGCCCCGTACACGCCAAACGCCTTGCTGAACGTGCCCATGATCACATCCACCTGGTCGTGCAGTCCCAGTTCGTGACACAGCCCCTCCCCCCGTCTGCCTCTCACACCGCCGGCATGGGCCTCGTCCACCATCAGCATCGCGCCGTAGCGCGCTTTGAGCTCCACCAGTTCGCGCAGCGGCGCCGCATCTCCGTCCATGGAAAAGACGGCATCGGTGACGATCAGGGCGCGGCGGTGTCCGGCGTGCTTTTTCAACAGGTGCTCCAGGTGCTCCGGATCGTTGTGGCGGTAGCGGTAATGGCGGGCGCGGCTGAGAATGATGCCGTCGACAATGCTCGCGTGGTTCAGCCGGTCGCTGAACACCGCGTCTTCCCGCCCGACCAGCGCGGCGATTACCCCCAGATTGGCCATGTAGCCGTTGGCAAAGACCAGGGCCGCTTCCCGCTGCTTCCATTCGGCCAGACGTTCTTCCAGATCGGCATACCAGCGGTGATTGCCGCAAATCAACCGGGAGGCGGCCGCTCCCGCTCCCCATTGTTCCGCCGCCTGACGGGCGGCATCGGCGATCCGGGGATCGCCCGCCAGGCCCAGGTAGTCGTTGGAGGAGAGGTTAAACAGCCTCCTGCCGCCAACCGTCAGCCATTTGCCCCCTTCCTCCCCGCGGTCGTCCACGATGCGCAGGCACCGGTTCAGGGACTGCTGCCGGAGCGCATCCAGCTCCGCTTCCATCCAGTCGCAACGGCCGGTTCTGTTCATCCGCCTCACTCCTGCAGCGCGCAGCTCTCAATCTCGAAGCCGAGATCTTCTATCATCTGATGGTCGGTCGTAATCTCCTGGCCGGGCGTGGTCAGGTAATCGCCGACGAAAATGGAGTTGGCCGCGTACAGGGCCAGCGGCTGCAGGGTCCGCAGGTTGACCTCGCGCCCGCCGGCGACGCGGATTTCCTTGGTCGGACAGACAAACCGGAACAGCGCCAGCACTTTGAGCGCACGCAGGGCCGGCGTCCGCCCGTATCCTTCCAGCGGCGTGCCGGGGATCGCGTTGAGGAAATTGACCGGGATGGAATCGGCGTCCAGCTCGCGCAGCGCATACGCCATCTCGACGATCTCCTCGTCGCTCTCTCCCATCCCGATGATCACCCCGGAGCAGGGGGACATCCCCGACTGCTTCACGGTTTCCACCGTTTCCACGCGCTGATCGTAGGTATGGGTCGACGTGATGTTGCTATAGTTGGCGCGGCTGGTATTCAGGTTGTGGTTGTAGCGGTGGACGCCCGCCTCCGCCAGCCGGGCCGCCTGTTCCCCGCTCAACAGGCCGAGACACGCGCAGATTTTCAGCGGCATGGTGGCGCGAATCTCCCTGACCGCCTCGATCACCTGCTCCAGCTCCTTGTCCGTGGGGCCCCGTCCGGAGGCGACGATGCAGTAGGTGCCGGCCTTGCGGTTCAGCGCCTCACGCGCTCCCGCCAGGAGGGTCTCCTTGTCCAGCAGCGTGTACTTTTGGATCGGCGCGCTGGAGACGATCGACTGCGAACAGTAGCCGCAGTCTTCGGGACACAGCCCGCTCTTGGCGTTGATGATCATGTTCAGCTTTACCTTTTTCCCGTAGTAGCGCTTTCGAACGCGAAAAGCGGCGTGCATGAGCGGCAGGATGTCGTCATCGTCCGCCCGCAGCACGGACAGGGCCTCCTCCCGCGACAGCCCCTCCCCGGCCAGCGCTTTTTCCGCGTAATCCGTCCAGTTGACGGCCGTCCCCACTCGATTCATCGGCAACCCTCTCCTTTTTGCAGCATGCTTTTCTCCACCCAGCCGCGAATGCGCTCCACATCTGCGTGGCGGCGTATCGCCTCGATCACATCGGCCCGGGTAACGTTCCCTTCCAACCAGGGAATCTGCCCGAGCACGGGCACATAGCCGAATCGTTCAATCATGGCCGCGTTGCTTTCCACGCTCCGGTCGCCGTCGCCCGTGCGGCAGCCGTTCAGGATGACCCCCGCCACCGTGATGCCCCGCTGTCTGGCGTACTCCACCGACAGCAGCGTGTGGTTGATCGTCCCCAGACCGGCGCGGCCCACGAGCAAAAGCGGCATGCCGAGGCGGGCGGCCAGATCAATCATCATTTCGTTCCTCGTCAAGGGAACCGCCAATCCGCCCGCTCCTTCGACCAGCAGCGCGGTATGCCGCCGTTTGAGCGGCTGACCGGACGCGATGATCCGCTCCAGGGAAAGGCTGACGCCCGCCGCCTCGGCGGCAAGCAGCGGGGTCAGCGGCGCGGGAAAGGAAAACGGGGCGATCTCGTCACAGGCGTCGGCTACGCCCGAAAGCGTGCGCAGGCGGTACGAATCCCGCTCTTCTTCCGTTTCTCCCCCCGATTGGACCGGCTTCCATACCCCCAGATCCAGGCCGTCCTCGCGCAGGGCGGCGGCCAGTCCGCCCGTCACAACGGTTTTCCCCACCTCGGTGTCGGTGCCGGCGACGAACAAGCCGGCGAAGCATCCGTCTCCCATCCGTGTCACGCTCCTTTGACCGCGGCTGCCGCGGTGACGTCCTCGATCGATTCCGCCAGAATGCCCACCATCTCCGCCAGTTCGTCCTCCGTGCTGACCAGCGGCGGGATCAGCACGACGACGTTCCCCAGCGGCCGGGTCAGCAGCCCGTTTTCCCGCGCCCGTCGGCAGACCCGGACGCCGATCCGCTCATCCCAGTGATACGGCTCTTTGGTCTGTTTGTCCCGCACCAGTTCGATGCCGACCATAAAGCCTTTTTGCCGCACCTCTCCCACGTGGGCAAAATCGGACAGCGGCGCCAGCAGCTTCGCCAGGCGGCGCGATTTTTCCGCCACTCCCTCGACGATCCGCCGCTCTTCCATCAGCCGCAAGTTGGCCAGGGCGACGGCGCAGCCGAGCGGATTGCCGGTGTAGGAGTGACCGTGGAAAAACGTCTTCTGCTCCTCGTAGTCGGCGTAAAAGGCGTCGTACACCCGGTCCGTGGTCAGCGTCGCGGCAACCGGCAGATAGCCGCCGGTAATCCCTTTCGCTACCGCCATGATGTCCGGCGTCACGCCTTCGTGCTCGCAGGCGAACATCCTGCCGGTGCGGCCGAAACCGGTAGCCACTTCGTCGGCGATCAGCAGCACGCCGTAAGCCCGGGCCATATCGGCCATCTGCTTCAGGCAGCCGTCGGGCATGATGATCATCCCGCTCGCCCCCTGGACGATCGGCTCCACGATCAGCGCAGCGATCTCGTCCGCCTTCTCGTCCAGCAGCCGCTCCAGACAGGCAAGCGTCTCTTCGGCGGCGGACCGCTCTCCCTCGTGACGATACGGATAGGGGTACGGGATCGTATACGAGGAAAAGAGCAGCGGCCGGTACACCTCGTGGTACAGCGGAATCGCCCCGACGCTGACGGCGCCGATCGTATCCCCGTGATAGGCGTTGTTCATGGTGATAAAGGAACGCTTGCCGGTGACGCCGATGTTCTGCCAGTACTGAAACGCCATTTTCAAGGCGATCTCCACGGCGGTCGCCCCGCTGTCGGAGTAGAACACCTTGGTCAAGCCGTCGGGCGCGATGCGGACAAGCTGCTCCGCCAGCAGAATGGACGGCACGTTGGCCATGCCCAGCAGGGTGGAGTGCGCCACCTGCTCCAACTGCTCGACAATCGCCCGGTTCAGCTCCGGCACGTTGTGGCCGTGAACGTTCAGCCAGACGGACGAAAACCCGTCGTAATAGGCCTTGCCGTTCACGTCAATCAGCTTGATCCCCTCGCCCCGCGCGATGATCAGCGGGTCTTCCGCCACGTAGTCCTTCATTTGCGTGAACGGATGCCAGAGATACTGCTTGTTTTTTCGTGCCAATTCTTCGTAGGTATGCGTATGCGACAACCCGGTCCCCTCCTTCGGCACAAATATTCGGAAAACGATTTGTTAACCACAATTGTATTTTAGTTAACAAATTTCCGCAAAGGATTTTTGGGGACCCCTCCAAAAACAGGACAAAAGACCGGGCCCTTCCCTCGGGAAGAACTCGGTCTTTCGTCGAAATTCGAACTTTTATTTTTTCTGCAGAATCCGGTACAGCGCCACGACGCAAACCGCACGGGTGGTCGGCTTGTTCGGCTCAAACCTGCTGCCGACCGGGTCGATCAGCCCCAGCCCGACGATGTTGGTAATCGACGAAGCAGCCCAGGCGGGCCATGCCTGCTTGTCGGAGAGCGCCTTGGCCGTCGTCCCCTTTTGTTTCAGCACGCGGTCGAGGATCACGGCCGCTTCCGCCCGGGTCACCGGTTGGTCGGGACGGAACGTCTTGTCCGGGTACCCTTTGACCAGCCCTTTGGAGAGCGCCACCTGCACCGCCCCCTGCGCGTACGCCGGGATTTTGTCCTTGAAGGTGAGCTTCGGCGAGGACGGCAGCTCCCACTCGAACGTCCGGGCCAGCAGCGTGACAAACTGGGCGCGGGTCAGCGGGACCTCGGGGCCGAACGTGGTTTCCGTCAGCCCCTTGACCAGTCCTTTTTGCGCCATGTAGGTGATTTCCGCCTTTGCCGGGTGGTTGGCGATGTCCGTGAAGGCGACGCCGCCTCCGTCCAGGTAGTACGGGATGTACGTGCCGTAGGCGTTCACTTCGTACACCCACTGCCCCTTCGCGTTGACGGTGCCGGGGATCTGGTCAAACGTCTTGTTTGCCTCGTTCACGTAGAGCAGGCCCACGCCTTTGCCCGGCAGCCACTGCTTCGGCGTCAGCGTCAGCGTCACCGGCGACGTGGAGATTTGGTCCTGCTGGCCTTCCTTCAAAGCGCCCGGCTTGATGGTAAACGAGTAGTCGGCCGGCACGTAACCGGGGAGCGGCTGCTGCACGATCGAATTGACCTTGATCGAGGCCGACTGCAGGAATGACGCCGTACGCACGAACGAATAGCCGAGGTCCAATTCGGCGCCCAGGGAAAGGGTTCCTGGTGTCTCCGGCGCCACGTCCCTGCCGGACGGCTGACTGCCGGCCGTGCTCGGCAGGAGCAGGGAGACCTCGTCGAAGTAAAGCGTTCCCTTGTCGTGCCGGTTGCCGTCATCGGGGCGGTCAACGACGTAGATGCTCTTCAGCTTCAGCGGGTAGGCCGCATTGGCCGGGAAGTACCCCTTGACCTGCTTCCATCCGCTCCAGTCGATCGCCTGGGCCAGGTCGACGTAGACGGTCTTGCCGTTGGCGTCGATGACCTCCGCGCGCAGCCAGTGCTTGCTGTTGTCTCCGTACACCCACAGTCCCATGCCGATCGGTTTGCCCGGAATGGTCACCGGTTGGGACCCGACGCGGCCGTAGGCGATGCGCAGTTCGGTCGCCGGAGCGCCGGAGAAGTTGTAGACCAGCTTGGCTGCCTTGCGGGTGCGGAAGACCGGATCGGATACCGCCGTAAACGATCCGCTGTTGCTGATCGAAGCCGGCACGGCCGCATGGTGCATGCCCGTCTGGTTGTCAAAGGTAAGCCACGGCTGCTCAAACTGCCCGACGACGAACGGCACGCTGGTGGTGACGCCGTCGTACGATACGGTCAGCGTCCCGCTGCCCGGCTCTTGTCCCGCGACGAGCTGCAGCTTGTCGTTTACCGTCGCGGCTGCCGAATTGACGCTGGTCTGGACACTGAGCGGGGTCGCCTGGAGAAGCTGTCCCTTTTTCGTCTTGATCTTCACGTCCAGGGTAAGCGCCTGTCCGGGCGCGATGGTGATCGGATTGGGCGAGACGACGATCTGCTGCACCTCGCTGCCGGAGATGACGTGCACCTCTTTGCTCGACGCCACGCTGCCCACGCGCGCCGTAACCGACACCTGTCCCGAACGGGTCGGGGTGAAGCGCTGGCCGTTAAACGATCCCGCGTCCCCTGCCTCCCAGACGATGGTGGACGGGTTGACTGCGTACGGCTGGTAGTGGGTGTCGTACGCCTTGGTCGTAAACTCCGCCGTTTGGCCGATCAGCATCTCTGCCGGGCCGAAGATCCGGAAGCCGGCCAGTTCTCCCGGCGGCGCCGTGTTGTACACGGCCAGTCCGGTCGGGACCCGCCGTTCCGCGCCGTCTTTCGGCTGGTTGGCCAGGCTGGCGTGCGTTTCGCCCAACATGCGCACGGCCAAGGTGGTCGAACCGCCGCCGTCGAAGTTCACCGCGCGCCAGGAGCCCAGTTCGGCCATGATCTTGGCCAGTTCATCCAGATAGACGCCTTTGCTCGCGTCCACCGTCACCATGTACAGCGTCTTGCCGTCCCGGGAGACGCCGACAGCGGTGCGGGCGTTGATCGAGAGAATCGATTTGTCGGCCGGGAACGAGGGGAGCGGTTTGCCCTGATCGACCAGCAGCACGTTTCCTCCCACCGCCTGTACCCAGTCCTGATTGAGCGGTGTCGTCTGGTACTCGACGGTCGCCCTTGACCCCACCGGGAAGTTTTGCTTCAGGAAGTTGGCCGCCGCGCCGTGTCCCCACAGCACGTAGCCGTTGTACGGTATGTAAAAGCCGGGTTGGTTGATGCGCACTTCCTTGGCCACGTTGTCCACAAACAGCACTTCGACGACGTCCTTGTAGCCGGGAATGGCGCCGAGGCTGGTCTTGCCGAACGCCGGCGTATACAGGTTCAACTGGTTCTCGTGACTTTTCCGCCCTTCGCTGGGGTTGTATTCTTCCTTGTTGAGCCCCTGCAGCGGAAACGAATTGCCGTTTTGTGCCGTCACTTTTCCGGTAAAGCCGAATTTTTCGATGGCCGCGTTTTTGTCGCTGGTAATCCCCAGACTGTACCAGTAGGAGATGTGCCCCATCGACGAGATCAACTGCTTGTCCTTCATGACAATGCCAAACGGCGCGCCCCGTTTGGTCATGTTGAAGAAGTCGGCGTTGATGGCCGCAATGGCGCCGGTCTCCCGGGCCATCTGGGTAACCGTCTGCCGCTCGGTCAGCTTGCCGTTGGTGCCGTAGACCGGCTTGACCTCCACGTAGGGATTGTTCAGGTCCACCTTGGTCACCATGACGGTGATCTGCTGGCCTCCGAACGACTTCGTATATTTCTGCAACGTGGTCCCTTCCCCGATCGGGGTCTCCCACATCATCTGCAAGGCGCTTGTTTCCGCCCTCGCCTGTGCCACTTGGACCGCAACCGGCGCAAACGGAACAAAAGCTCCCCACGCTACCGCGGCAGCCGTGAGAAGCGAGACAACCTTCCGCCCTCTCATGTTGGTAACTCCTCTCCTATCTCTCTTGTTTCATACTGTCTCAGCTACATAATAGACGCGCGAGAAAGCGGATAGTTTCATATTTTTGGGCACATTCTTTGCTGGAAATACTGACCATCGGGGAAACCTGCCGCACCGCCCGTTTTAGCGGGCAGCAAAAAGGAGGCGTTTCATCAACGCCTCCTTGCGATCGCGAAAACGGTGTGTGGGTGAGCAGTCCCCCGGCGTCAGGAGCCGGGACGGAACGGTTCCGGCCGCTCCGCTCTGCGTCCGAAGTGGTGCAAAATCGCCTCGACGATCCGGCGGGAAGCCTCCCCGTCTCCGTACGGATTGGCGGCGCGGGCCATGGCATCGTACGCGTCGGCATCGCGCAGCAGATGATCGGCCATGGCGTACACCTGGTCCTCGTCGGTTCCGGCCAGCTTCAGCGTGCCGGCCGCGATTCCTTCCGGCCGCTCCGTCGTGTCGCGCAGCACCAGCACCGGCACGCCCAGCGAAGGCGCCTCCTCCTGGACGCCGCCGGAATCGGTCAGAATCAGGTGGGCGCGGCGGGCAAAGTTGTGGAAGTCAAAGGCGTCGAGCGGTTCGATCAGGTGAATGCGCTCGTGTCCCCCCAGCACGTCCTGCGCCACTTCCTGCACAGCCGGGTTGAGGTGGACCGGATAGACGACGGCAATGTCGCCATGTTCGTCGACCAGCCGTCTGACCGCGCGGAAAATCCGGCGCATCGGCTCGCCCAGGTTCTCCCGCCGATGGGCGGTCATCAGCACCATTTTCCGGCCGGCCACGCGCTCCAACACGGGATGGGTGTAATCGTCGCGGACGGTTGTTTTCAGCGCGTCAATGGCCGTGTTGCCGGTGATGTAAATCGCCTCTTCCGGCTTGTTTTCACGCCGCAGGTTCTCCGCTGCCCCCTCGGTCGGCGCAAAGTGCAGATCGGCCATCACGCCCGTGAGCTGCCGGTTCATCTCCTCCGGGAAGGGGGAGTACTTGTCCCACGTGCGCAGGCCCGCTTCCACGTGGCCGATCGCCACCTGGTTGTAAAACGCCGCCAGGCTGGCGACAAAGGTGGTGGTCGTATCGCCGTGCACCAGAACGATGTCCGGCTTGACTTCCTTCATCACGCCATCCAGCTCTTCCAGGGCGCGGGTGGTAATCTGCACCAGCGTTTGCCGGTCTTTCATGATATTCAAGTCGATGTCCGGCCGGATGTCAAAGATCTCCAGCACCTGGTCCAGCATCTGCCGGTGCTGGGCGGTCACGCAGACAATCGACTCGATCTGGTCCCCATGCTTGTTCAGTTCGTGCACGAGCGGCGCCATCTTGATGGCTTCCGGCCGCGTGCCGAATACGGTCATCACTTTCAGCTTCTTCATCGGATTCCCTCTCCTACTTCGTCCCAAACAGGCGGTCGCCGGCGTCGCCCAGGCCCGGCACGATATAGCCGTGATCGTTCAGATACTCGTCGATGGCGGCGACGTAGATGTCCACGTCCGGATGCTCGTCCTGCACCAGCTTGATGCCCTCCGGCGCGGCGATCAGACACATCAGCTTCATGTTTTTCGCCCCGCGCTTTTTCAGGGCGGTAATGGCCGCTGCGGCGGACCCCCCTGTCGCCAGCATCGGGTCGATGACAATCAGTTCACGCTCGGCGATGTCGGACGGAAGTTTCACGTAGTATTCCACCGGCTGCAGCGTTTCCGGGTCGCGGTACAGGCCGACGTGGCCCACCTTGGCGGCGGGAATCAGTTTCAGCAAACCGTCCACCATGCCCAGACCGGCCCGCAAAATCGGCACCAGCCCCACCTTTTTGCCGGAAATGACGCGAGCTTTACAGGTCGCCACCGGCGTTTCGATGGTCGTCTCCTCCAAGGGCATGTCGCGGGTAATCTCATATCCCATCAAGGTTGCCACTTCGTCTACCAGTTCGCGAAATTCCTTGGTCCCCGTGTGCTTGTCACGGATATAGGTCAGCTTATGCTGGATCAGCGGGTGGTCAAACACGTATACGCGGCTCATGCATGTTCCTCCGTTTCCCTATCAATACATCCTTATCATCATAGCGAAGGAGCGTGTCCACGTCAATTTGCCCAATCTCCACGATCTTCCCCCTCTTCACGGCCATCCCCCGGCCGGCCGCGGCGTTCCCGCCAAGCAAACAAAAACAGACCTCACGGATCGCTCCATGAGGTCTGCTTCCATTTTTTAATCCCGCCGCCGACGGGGCAGTCAGATCGTCAGCCCTTCGTACATCGGAAAGCGCTGGCACAGAGCGGCGACGCGTTGGCGCGCCTCTTCGTGCTTGGCCGCGTCTTCCGGATGCTTCAGGGTGAGCGCGATGATCGACGCCACTTCCTTCATCGCCTCTTCGTCGAAGCCGCGGCTGGTGACCGCCGGCGTTCCCATGCGGACGCCGCTGGTGACGAACGGGCTTTCCGGATCGTACGGAATCGTGTTTTTGTTGGTGGTGATGTTCACTTCGTCCAGCAGGTGCTCCGCCACTTTTCCGGTCAAGCCGAGGTTGCGCACGTCAACCAGCACCAGGTGGTTGTCCGTGCCGCCGGAGACCAGCGTCAGCCCTTCCGCTTTCAGCGCTTCGGCAAAAGCCTGGGCGTTGTTGATGATCTGCTGCGCGTACGCTTTGAATTCAGGCTGCAGCGCTTCGCCGAATGCGACTGCCTTGGCCGCGATCACGTGCATCAGCGGACCGCCCTGCACGCCCGGGAATACCGATTTGTCGATCGCCTTGGCAAACTCTTCCTTGCAGAGAATCAGGCCGCCGCGGGGACCGCGCAGGGTTTTGTGCGTCGTGGAGGTGACAAAGTGCGCATACGGCACCGGATTGGGGTGGAGTCCCGCCGCCACGAGACCGGCGATGTGGGCCATGTCCACCATGAAATACGCGCCGACCTCGTCGGCAATTTCGCGGAACTTGGCAAAGTCGATCGTTCGCGGGTACGCGCTGGCGCCGGCGACGATCAGCTTCGGCTTGTGCTCCAGTGCCTTGGCGCGGACGTCGTCGTAGTTGATCAGGTGGGTATCCTTGTCCACGCCGTACTCCACGAAGTTGTACAGCGTGCCGGAGAAGTTGACCGGGCTGCCGTGCGTCAGGTGTCCGCCGTGGGAGAGGTTCATGCCGAGCACGGTGTCGCCCGGTTTCAGGATGGTAAAGTAGACCGCCATGTTGGCCTGCGCCCCGGAGTGAGGCTGCACGTTGGCGTGCTCCGCCCCGAACAGCTCCTTGACGCGGTCACGGGCGATGTTTTCCGCGATGTCCACATACTCGCAGCCGCCGTAGTAGCGGCGGCCCGGGTAGCCTTCCGCGTACTTGTTGGTCAGAACCGTGCCCATCGCTTCCATCACGGCGCGGCTGACAAAGTTTTCGGACGCGATCAGTTCAATCTTGTCGCGCTGCCTGCCCAGCTCCAGTCGAATCGCTTCCGCCACCTGCGGATCCTGCTTGCGCAAAAACTCTAGCATGGTTGTCTCCTCCTCTTTACACTCAGGGATATTGGTAGGAATACCGCTTGCCCGACCTAGGTACAGCTCTCCGACGACGGTGTTCGTTCGTAGACCGCCCGGGCTCCGCCGATCAGCTTGGGCCGCGTCCGCGCTGCGGTGACATGGGCTTCCCCCACTGTCCGGCAGGAGGGGCGAATGGGGACGGCGACGTGTCTCAGGTGCATCCCGATCAGCGTGTCGCCAATGTCGATGCCGGCGTGGGCGCGAACGTGCTCCACCACGACGGGATCGGCCATGTGGGCGTACGCGTGTGCGGCCATCGAACCGCCCGCCTGCGGCACGGGGACGACCGTCACTTCTTCCAGACCGTAGCGCTCCTGCGTCTCCCGCTCCACGACCAGCGCTCTGTTCAAATGTTCACAACATTGAAAAGCCAGCGCAAAACCGCGTTTTTCCTGAACGGCGCGAATGCCCCGGTAAATGGCGTCCGCCACCTCCCGGCTGCCCGCTTTGCCGATCTGCTTGCCCAGCACCTCACTGGTGCTGCAGCCGATGACGAGAAGCTGGCCCGGCCGCAGCTCGGCCAACTCCGCCACTTCAGAGACGAGCGCGCTCACCTGCCGTTCGATTGCGAGCATGTCCACCTTACTTCACTCCCGCATGTTTGGCTTCAATCGCTGCAATTTTTTCCACGCGGCGCGCGTGACGCCCTCCCTGGAACTCCGTCTCCAGCCAGATTTTGACGATGTCCAGCGCCAGCCCCGGACCAATCACCCGTTCGCCCAAGGCCAGTACGTTGGAGTCGTTGTGCTCGCGGGTCGCCCGCGCGGAAAACGTGTCGTGCGCCAGTGCGCAGCGGATGCCGGGCACCTTGTTGGCTGCGATCGACATGCCAATGCCTGTCCCGCATACCAGGATGCCGCGGTCAAATTCCCCGGCCGCCACTTTTTCCGCCACTGGCAGCGCGTAGTCGGGATAATCGACCGAATCTCCGCAGGTGCAGCCGAAGTCTTCAAAGGAAATGTTCATCGAGGTCAGCAGCCCCTTGATTTCCTCCTTCAGTTTGTACCCGCCGTGATCGGCGCCAATCGCCACTTTCATCCTGCCATCCCTCGCTTGTGTCGTGATCTTCTGCCATTATACATCAGAATCCGCATCGTAAAAAGTGAACATTTTTTAGTGGGAAACAAAAAATGTTCGCCCTATCATGCAAAAGAAGGCCCTGGCCCACTGCCAGCACCTCATCCCTTCACAATATGCGCCGCAACGTCAGCCTGTGAACTTGTCAAACAGCCGGTCCAGCGACTCTTCGATTTCCTCCGCGCATCGGCGGTAGTCCTCCACCGTACCGCCAAACGGGTCGGCGATGTCGCTCATCCCTTCCACGCCGACAAATTCCCGCAGTGTGAACACTTTTTCCGCGGCACCGGGAAACATGCCCTGAATCATCGCCTTGTGGCCCTGCGTCATGGTCAGGATCAGATCGGCCCAGGCCACCATTTCATCGTTCAACCGACGGGCCTGATGATCGTGTTCGATGCCCCGTTCCGCCAGCACCTGCAGGACCTGCGGAGAAGCAGGCTGACCGTCGAACGCGGCCACTCCCGCCGAACGGACTTCCCACTGGCCGTCCGCCGCCTTGGCCCTGAACAGCGCCTCCGCCATCGGACTGCGGCAGGTGTTTCCCGTACAGACAAACAAAATTCTCTTCACGTGTCTCTCCCCCTTTCCGGCGGCGCTGCTGCCTGAACAACCTTCCCGGCGAGCGATTTCAGGATGGCCCGGGAGTTTCCGCGCACCCGCCCGTTTGCTACTGCCGCCGGCGACCGGCGTCACAGCATGAATTTCAGACCAAAACCAAGCAAAATCAGTCCACCTAATACTTCGCTGTACTCGCCCAGCCATCCTCCCATCCTTCGCCCGATCATCAGGCCGCAGTACGCCATCATGCCGCCCATGACGCCAAACAAGGTGACCGCGAGCAGTTTGTTTACCTCCATCAAGCCAAAGGAAAAGCCGACCGTCATCGCGTCCAGGCTGACGCTGACGGCAAACAGCAGCAGTCCCAGTCCTTTCGTGCGCAGAATGCTCTTTTCCTCGCCCTGCACAAACCCGTTCCACAGCATATGCGCACCGATGGCCATCAGTACCGCACCGCCGATAAACACCGCAATATCCCCGACCAACTCGGACAAATACACCCCGACGGCGATCCCCACGAGGGGCATGGCTACGTGGAACAACCCGATGGTGATGCTGACTTTGACGATTTCTCTGAGGCGCATGCCCACCATCCCCACGCCCACCCCCAGCGAAAACGCGTCCATGCTCAGGGCAAAGGCAATCACCAGCAGGGTTAAAAATTGTCCCCAATGAAATATGGTCAGGTCCACGCCGCTCCCCCTCCTGTCTCTTCACCTTATGCGGACAAGAGGGAGTTTAGACGTTTACACGGACAGAATGCGTCCGCCCGCCGCTTTTTCCAGACGGTTCATGACCGCCATTCCCAAGCCGGAGCGGGAAAACGTTTCCCCGACGATAAACTGTACCTGCCGCTCGTCGAACTGCCGCAGCACCGCGTACAGCCGCTGCGCCACTTCACCCGGTTCCGCCCGCGATCCGACGGAGAGAACGACGTCGGCTTCGGGACGTTCCCGCCAATACGGAGCCGCCTCCGCGCTGGCCAGCACCCCGGTGCGCAGCCCGCGGCGCTTGGCCTCGGCGAGCATGCCGCTCATTTTTTCCCGGACGCGCGGCTCTTCTCCTTCGACGAGCCACATCTCGCCCTCCGGAGCGTAGTGGGCGTACTTCATGCCGGGCGAGCGCGGCGTTTCCGCCGAACCGGCGGAGAAGGCGGGGTCCAGCTTCACGGGGCCGATCACCGCTTCCAACTGCTCACGGGTGACGCCTCCCGGACGCAGGATGATCGGCGGCTCCACCGTAACGTCGATGACCGTCGATTCCACCCCGACACCAGTGGGGCCGCCGTCCAGCACGCCGGCGATGCGGCCGTCCAGGTCGGCCAGGACGTGCGCGGCCGTCGTGGGGCTGGGGCGGCCCGAACGGTTGGCGCTGGGCGCGGCCACCGGCACGCCGGCCTGGCGGATGAGCGCCAGCGCGGCGGGATGGTTCGGCATCCGCACGCCGACCGTGTCCAGCCCGGCAGTCACCAGCGAGGCCACCCGGTCCGTCTTGGGCAGGATCAGCGTCAACGGTCCGGGCCAAAACGCGTCCATCAGCCGGCGGGCCTTCTCCGGCACCGCTTCGGCAACCGTCTGCAGTTGTGCTTCGTCGGCAATGTGGACAATCAGCGGGTTGTCGCCGGGTCTCCCTTTTGCCAGGAATATTTTTTCCACAGCGTCGTCCGACAATGCATTCGCCCCCAACCCGTAGACGGTTTCCGTGGGAAAGGCGACGACCTCCCCGTCGCGGAGCAGGTGGGCGGCATCCACAATCTGTGAACAACCCTGCCAATTTTCCACAGCGTTCTCCACATGGTTATTCACAGTCCATAGCTTTGTTACCCGATGCTGTTCCATCTTGGCGAATATCCTTTCCTTATGCTCGTTTCACAACAATTTGTGCCTTTAGTATAGAGGTGATGATACAAGTTTTCAACAGGCTGTGGGTAACCTGTGAATAAGTTTCTCTTTTTTCAGAACGTTTCATCGCCGATATGCAAAACGACACCGCGGCGTGACCGGGTGTCGTTTTCTCGTGATCAGGAGAAGAGGGCCGTCAGTTTTTCCCAGAGGAAAAAGCGCACTTCCACGTTCGGCTGAGCGGCCGTCGTCTCCCTGTCGTCTGTCGTCTGCCGTTCTTCGCCGGCCGGCTGCCGCTCCACTTTCGCGACGTGACCTGCGGCTTCGTACGGATTCGCCGCTTGATCCGCTGCCGGTTGATCCGTTCGGCCGGCCGTTTCCGCATCGCCGAACCAGCGGGCTTCCAGGCGAGCCTGACGCCGTTCCTCGAAGGCGTCCCGTACGGCGTCGACGTCAGCCATTACGGCCGGTAGCGTCGGCTGCTCTTCCGACGCCTCCGCTCGTCCGTCGGCATGTCCTGACGGAGCGGGCTCGGTTTGGGGCGCGGCGGACGCCGCCTGGACCGCATCGCCGTTGGACATGTCGATGAAACAAAGCGGCGGAAACAGGACGCACCACCAGTTTTGCCCCTTCGCTTCGCCGATGCGGACGCGGAGCGCCTCGTAGTCCCCGGCGGGGTACACGTACGACCCGTACAGTTTGGTCGGGAACGGAACGCGGCCGAACTCAACCACGGCCGGGTAGGCAAAGCCCCGCTCCCGGATCGTCTTGTCCACAAGCTGCTGCAGTTCCGGCAGCCGGGCCGCCACCACCTGGCGGGCCTCCTCGTAGGAGCGGATCTCCGTGACCCACTCGTTCATCTGTGCGACAATCGCGTCGCGCACTTCCCGTTTCAGCCATTGATCCTGCAGGGAATCGCTGTTGGCGATAATCCGCAGCCGGATCGACTCCTGAGGGATCGGCCCGTTGTCCAGCACATTGGCCGCCGTAAGCTGTCCCTCCCAGCTCATCATCAACATCAAAACACTGAATGCCGCCAACCAGAACCGCTTCATGTTCATCCTACTCCCTTTCTCATACGGATGCTGCGAATCTCTTTTTCTAGCAACCAGTATGGACGGAATCTAGCGAAAACATACGCGGTTCTAACGAAACACATCGCGGTTCGCGACGGTTGCGAAACGAACGGCAACAACAATCGTGCTGCGCAAGTGACACGCGTCTCAGCGCTGAGAGGCGGATGAACCCGCCCGCCCGACGACGACCCGCTCGATCCCCGCCAGATCGGGGACGATCTCCACCTCGTCGATCACGCCGGAAGCCTTCATCAGGCCAGCGACGTCACGGGACTGATGAATGCCCACTTCAAACGCGACGAGACCCGGCCGTTTCAGCACCGCAGGCAGCGCCTCGCACAGGCGGCAGTAGCAGTCCAGTCCGTCCGCCCCTCCATCCAGCGCCAGCCGGGGTTCGTACGCCCGCACTTCCGCGTCCAGCGTGTCGACCACGGCGGTCGGAATATAAGGAGGATTGGAGACCAGAATGTCCACCTGCAGCCCCTCCGCCACCAGCGGCTGGACGAGGTCTCCCTGCAAAAAGCGGACGTGGGCGCCCAACTGTTCCGCGTTTTCGCGGGCGATGGCGGTCGCGTCGGGTGAAAGATCCACCGTGCTCACCCGCCAGTGCGGCCGTTCGCAGGCGAGCGTGACACAGATGGCTCCGCTGCCCGTGCCGATGTCCGCAACGGTGAGCGGCTGCTCCACCGGCCAGATGTCATCGGCCCGCCGCAACACCTGTTCCACCAGAATCTCCGTCTCCGGCCGGGGAATCAGCACACCCGGACGGACGCGAAAGGGACGGCCGTAGAACTCCTGCGTGCCGATCATGTACTGGATCGGTTCGCGGCGCGCCCGGCGCCGGCACAGGCCGATCAGGTGCTCCAGGGCGTCGGCGGGCATCGGTTCGCCCAGGGAAATCAAATAGCGGGTGCGGTCCCACCCGAGGCAGTGGCGGAGCAGCAGCTCCGCTTCAAACGGCGGATCCGCCACGCCCGCCTCGCGTAAAAAGGAAGAAGCCCGTGCCAGGGCTTCCCGTACTGTCGTCACATCCGGCCACTCACGCTGTGCTTGCATGGCTCTTCAACAGCTCCGTCTGTTCGTGCATGATCAGGTTGTCGATGACTTCGTCCAGTTCGCCTTCCAGAATCGATTCCAGACGGTGCAGCGTCAGACCGATGCGGTGATCGGTGACGCGGCTCTGCGGAAAGTTGTAGGTGCGAATCCGCTCACTGCGGTCGCCCGTCCCCACCAGGCTCTTGCGGGTGGCGTCCTGCTCCGCCATCTGCTGCTGCTGATAGTAGTCCAGCAGGCGGGCGCGCAGTACGCGCAGCGCCTTTTCCTTGTTGGAGTTCTGCGACTTTTCGTCCTGACAGGAGACCACGATGCCGGTCGGAATATGGGTCACCCGCACCGCCGACTTCGTGGTGTTGACGCTCTGCCCGCCAGCGCCGCTGGAACAGAACGTGTCGACGCGGATGTCTTTTTCGTTCAGTTCCACTTCCACTTCTTCCGCTTCCGGCAGCACCAGGACCGTCGACGTGGAGGTGTGAATCCGCCCGCCCGACTCTGTGGCCGGAATGCGCTGCACGCGGTGCGCGCCGCTTTCAAACTTCAGCTTGCTGTAAGCCCCGCGCCCGCTGACGGAAAAGACGATTTCCTTGTAGCCGCCGATGTCCGTCGGGTTGGCTTCCAGCACTTCCACCTTGAAGCCGTGCCGCTCCGCGTAGCGGGTGTACATGCGGAACAAATCGGCCGCAAACAGCGCCGCTTCGTCGCCTCCCGCCGCCCCGCGGATCTCCATGATGACGTTTTTCTCGTCGTTCGGATCTTTCGGCAGCAGCAGGATTTTCAAACGGCCCTCAAGCTGTTCCTTGCGCTTGCTCAGATCGGAAATTTCCATCTTTACCATTTCGCGCATCTCGTCGTCCAGCTTTTCCTCCAGCATCGCCTTGGCATCCTCAAGCTGGCTTACGACCGATTTATATTCACGGTAGACGACCACGGTCTCTTCCAAAGAGGACTGCTCCTTGGACAGTTCGCGCAGTCGTTTCGTATCGTTGATGACGTCGGGGTCACAAAGGAGATTGGTCACTTCTTCATAACGCTCTTCAACCGCAGATAAGCGCTCGAACACTGCATTTCACCCCACCGTTAAAATACTGTCTATTATAACAGATAAATTATAGAGGCAGATGTGGAAAAAGTCAAAACGGCTTCTTTTCAAGGTGATGATTGGAAAAAGCGTGCCGCAGCAGCACGAAAGAAACGGCAAAAGCAGGCAAACAGGCCCGGCATGGCCGAGCCTCCAGACTGAAGACAAAGCGATTGCATCGAAGGAGAAGCATGTTTCCAGGCAGCGCAGTTGGTGAGCTCTGCCGGACGGAGCTGACCGGCGCAACCTCGGACGGGGAATCAGCGATGGTATCCGTCGTTTGAGGTGATGTGAAAATCGTAGCGCGGCACTTTTTGACGCAGGGCGGCGATTACCTGCTGTTCGATGGACCGGGCCTGGGCGGCCGTCACGTTGGGGATCAGATCCAACGTAACATATGCGTTTCCGCCGCTCAGGGTGATTCGCGCGTTTTCCACGCCCGGCACTGATTTGGCCATGGCTTCCATGTTGTCCATATCGATCTGCGTGGAACGCACGTTGGAGTGGCCGATGATCACATTGGGGTTTTGGTTGCGCCCCATCAAGCCGTCCCGGTCTTCCAGCGGAGACGCTCCCCGGTCGATGATGTCCCCGTCCCGGTCGCTTTTGATGGTCGCGTGCTGCTGTGGATCGTAACTTTGCGCGCCGTAGCTCCGCTCCTGCGGCATCGTCCGGCCGCACCCGGCGGTCAGGGGGGATGCCAACAAAACTGCGGCCAGCACGCCCAGGGTACTTTTCCAAAAGGACTGGCATCGCATAAAAAAGCCACCTCCTGTTTGCCTTATTGTGCGCATCGCAGGCGACGGCCATTCACAGGCAAACAGGGGAGGCCTTCACGAGAGCCCTCAAGCGGGGGCCATCCTCAGTACGCAGCCGGCGGGTGGTAGTAGTGGCGGCGGCAGACGCTGCTGTAGGTGTCGTTTCCGCCGATCTCGATCGTCTCTCCGGTGTAAACGGGGCGGCCGTCCTTGAACTTGAGGATGTGGGTCGCTTTTTTGTTGCAGTAGACGCACACGGTCTTGATCTCCTCGATCTTGTCCGCTTCGCACAGCAAATGGGCACTGCCCGGGAACAACTGGTTCTTGAAGTCTTTCAACAGCCCGTACACGATCACCGGGATGTCCAGCTCATCCACGATTTTGACCAACTGCTCCACATGCTGTTTGCCGAGAAACTGTCCCTCGTCCACCAGGACGCAGTGCGGCCGGCTCTCCTCCCCGGCGACGATCGCAAAGATGTCCGTATCGTCGCTGATCGGAATGGCTTCCCGGCTGATTCCCACACGCGAAGCCACCTTGCCGACACCGTATCGGTCGTCGATGGCCGGGGTAAACACCAGCACTTTTTTGCCTGACTGCTCGTAGTTGTGAGCCACCGTCAATAACTGGATTGATTTGGAAGCATTCATCGCCCCATAGCGAAAATAGAGTTGTGCCACCTGTCTGTCTCCCTTTGCGTTCATTTTCCCTTCCGGCGATGCCGCGCGGGCTCCCCCGTCTGCGTCATTCGTCCGGGCTTCTGGCTCTATTGTAGGGGTACATGCCGCAGAACGGAACGTTTTTTGCCGAAAAAGCAAAAACCAGGCAGCGATCCTGCCTGGTTCTTCTTCCCGATTAGGAAAGATTGTATTTGCGTTTGAAGCGGTCTACACGGCCGCCGGCATCTACGAATTTTTGCTTACCGGTGAAGAACGGGTGGCAGTTGGAGCAGATCTCCACGCGCAGCGCTTGCTTCACGGAGCCGGATTCGAATTCGTTGCCGCAGGCACACGTTACTTTCACAATGTTGTAGTTCGGGTGAATGCCTTGTTTCATCCTAATTACACCTCTTTTCCGCCCTGAATCGTTTGCCGAAACAGAGTTATATACAAACACACATACAAGATAGTAGCACGGTTCGGACCGAAATGCAACAGATTCGCGGTTACGCCATGTTTTTCCGGCGGCGCAGCTCCGCCGGCGGCACGTGCGTAAACGAGCCGATCACCACGTCTGGCAGCTCCTGCTGATAGATCTCGATCGCCTGCTTCATCCCGAACACTTCCCCCTTGGCCGGCGGAATCATCGCCAGGTAGCTCTCCGGATCGATGTTGAGATTGCGCAGTTGGATCAGCTTGATGCCAGTCCGGCGGATGAAGTTGATCATCGCCTCCATCTCCTCTTCACGGTCAAAGACCCCCGGGAAACAGAGGTAGTTGATCGACGTGTACACGCCCTTGGAAGCGGCGTACTCCGCCGAGCGGGCCACGTTTTCCAGCGTGTAGTGGCGCGGCCGGTAGTAGGCGTTGTAGTGTTCGTCGATGGCGCTGATGATGCTGATCCGCATCAGGTCCAGTCCGGCGTCCACGATGCCTTTGATGTGGTCGGTCAGCCCGGCGTTGGTGTTGATGTTGATGTAGCCCATGTCGGTCTGCTCGCGGACGCGGCGCATCGCCGGAATGATGATGGAAGCCATCGTGGACGGCTCCCCTTCACAGCCTTGGCCAAAGCTGATGATGCTCTCCGGTGTCTGCAGGTGATGGAGCATCACCTCCACCAGCTCGTCCTCCGTCGGCTTGAAGTTCATCCGCGTCTGCGGAGACGGGAAGCCGCTGTCCTCCGGCTGTTCGGAAATGCAGCCGTAACAGCCGGCGTTGCAGGTGTAGGAGACCGGCAGACTGCCCTCCCAGCGGTTGAAAAAGTTGTTGGAGGCGGTCAGGCACTCGTATTCCAGCGCACAGTGGGAGAGGTGGCGCAAAATCCGGTTGTTCGGAAACAGCTCCAGTGTCCGTTCCACCCGCTGGCGAAGCTCGTCCATCGGAAAGTTGAGCGGGTTCCATTGGTACGGATCATCGCTCTGCCGGCCGGCCACCCAGAAGCCGCCGTCTTTCCACACCACGGCCGTATAGCCGAACAGAGGGAGCTTGCTGTTTTTGTCGGTCTTGATGTAGCCCGGCAGAAGCAGCCGGGTAAACCCCTGGGGAATCAAGGCGCCAACCGCCGTGTACCCGTCCAGCTTCACCATCTCGCCCGTGTCCGGGTCCATGCCGATCGGCACCGTGTCCGGCAGGCTGACCAGCGTCGCTCCCTCCGGCAGGGGAATCAGTTCGTCTTCCAAAATCTCCGTCAGGATATCGCCGTTACGTGCCACCGCGAGCAGTCCCGGGTGGTCGTAGACGTTGCCGTTTTCGTCTGCGTATACCAAATACATCGAAAAATCGCCTCGCTTTGTTCGCTCAGCCCATTGTAACGCAACGGCACGTCAAAGTAAATGTGAAGGGTTACCTGCTCAAGTAGCGCAACGGATTGATCGGCACATCGTCCTGCCGCACCTCGAAGTGCAGATGGTACCCGGTGGAATCGCCGGTTCGCCCCATGTAGCCGAGAACCTCTCCCCGCTCCACATACTGGCCCGGCGACACGAGAATTTTGCGCATGTGGGCGTAGTAGGTTTGCAGCCCGTCTCCGTGATCGAGAATGACCATAAAGCCGTAGCCGGGATGGCCGCCCCCGGCTTCCACGACGACGCCTTCCTTGGCGGCGTGAATGGGGGTCCGCCCCTCGTCCTGGTTCCACATGTCGATTCCCTTGTGCATCTTCCCCCAGCGTGTGCCGAAGCCGCTGGTGACGGTCGCCTGCTTGACCGGCCAATCCAGCGCGCGGGAACGGCTTGACTGGCGGCTGGCCGCCTGCACCACGCCGCGCCGCTTCTGCCACTCCTTCGCCGTCACCGATTGCGAGTCGGTGACAGGGATCTGGATGGTTTGGCCGATGTAGAGGTTGTCCGACATCAGCCGAAGCAGCGGATTGCGCTCCAGCAGCAGTTCCTTGCTTACGCCGTACCGGCGGGCAATATCGTCCAGGGTCTCGCCGCGGCGGACGGAATGGGTCACGTCGCCCTGGCTGAGTTTCAGCTTCATGCCGATTCCCACGAGGTTGGGGTTGGCCATCCTGTTCAGTTCCACCAGTTGTTTCAGGGACAGGCCGTACCGGTGAGCAATGCCGGACAGCGTGTCGCCCGGCTGAACCGTATAGGTCATCACATCGCTCCGGTTGGCCGGGGTCGGCTTGGTCAGAGAGGCGTAGGGATTAAACGCCTGAAACAGCACCTGTTCCGCCACCGCCTGCTTGATCTCTTCCCTTCCGCCCCAATCGGCGGGCATCTGCGCGAACTCCACAGCCGCTCCTCCTTTCTGCGGTTCCGCCTTTGCCATGGGCGCGGCGGCCGCCGCACGTTCCAGAAACTCTGCTTTTACCGTATGCCTGGTCCCGAAAAAAAATGACGGCGAGTTGGTTACCCCGCCGTCACGTTTGCTTGTTTTCCACGAATTTTATTGGGTTCAAACGTCTGCAAAAATTCTTCGTTGGTCTTGGTCTCCGCCAGTCGTTTGAGGAACGAATCGACGAATTCCGGCGTTTCGTTCATGCTTTTGCGAATCGCCCACAGCTTTTCCAGCTCTTCTTTGGAAAGCAGCAGCTCTTCGCGGCGGGTGCCCGAGCGGCGAATGTCGATCGCCGGGAAGATGCGCCGTTCCGCCAGTTTGCGGTCCAGGTGCAGCTCCATGTTGCCCGTCCCTTTGAACTCTTCGTAAATCACGTCGTCCATGCGGGAGCCGGTCTCTACCAGCGCGGTCGCCAGGATGGTCAGGCTGCCGCCCTCCTCGATATTGCGGGCCGATCCGAAAAACCGCTTGGGCCGGTGAAACGCGGCCGGGTCGATCCCGCCGGACAGCGTCCGTCCGCTGGGCGGAATCACCAGGTTGTAGGCGCGCGCCAGACGGGTGATGGAGTCGAGCAGGATGACGACGTCCTTTTTGTGTTCCACCAATCGTTTTGCCCTCTCCAACACCAGTTCCGCCACTTTGATGTGGTTTTCCGGCAGCTCGTCAAACGTGGAGGCGACGACCTCCCCCTTGACGGAGCGCTGCATGTCGGTTACCTCTTCCGGCCGTTCGTCGATCAACAGGACAAACAGGTGAATGTCCGGCCGATTTTCCGTAATGCTGTTGGCGATCTCTTTGAGCAGCATGGTTTTTCCCGCTTTGGGCGGCGCCACGATCAAGCCGCGCTGGCCAAGCCCGACAGGGGCGATGAGGTCCATCAGGCGTGCGGAAATGCGCTCCGGGACGGTTTCCAAAACGAGTTTGTTTTGAGGGTATAACGGTGTCAAGGCGGGAAAGTGAAGGCGTTCGGCGGCTAATTCGGGGTCTTCTCCGTTTACGGCTTCCACCTGCAGCAGCCCGAAATACCGTTCGTTTTCCTTGGGCGGCCGCACCTTGCCGGATACCAGGTCCCCCATCCGCAGATCAAATCGGCGAATCTGCGACTGGGAGATGTAAATGTCCTCCGAGCTGGGGAGGTAGTTGATGGGGCGCAGGAATCCGTAGCCCTCGGGGAGGATTTCCAGCACCCCTTCCATAAACATCAGACCGTCCCGTTCCGCCCTGGCTCG
This sequence comes from Brevibacillus sp. LEMMJ03, assembly GCF_007197875.1. Taxonomy (NCBI): domain Bacteria; kingdom Bacillati; phylum Bacillota; class Bacilli; order Caryophanales; family Paenibacillaceae; genus Brevibacillus; species Brevibacillus sp. LEMMJ03. The sequence goes on from NZ_VKJN01000007.1 coordinate 74,619, forward strand.
CAGGATGGCAAAGATCAGTTCCTTTTTCTTCAGTTGGGAATAGTACGGGATCTGGTATTCCTTTGCCAGCTTGTACAGTTCGGTCAGCTTCTTTTCTTCTAGTTCGGAAAGTAACATGATTCCACCACTCTTTGTTTTCTCTTCATCTATTCTCGTCCGATCGCCGCCTTACAATACCAGGCGGGGTTTGCGCTCCAAGCGGTGGTTTCCTTCGATAAAGCGGACGGTTCCCGTTTTGGCCCGCATGACGACGGAATGGGTCGTGGCGCGCATGCCCTGGAAACGCACGCCCCTGAGCAGCTCACCGTCGGTAACGCCGGTGGCGGCGAAGATGGCGTCATCCCCCTTCACCAGGTCGTCCATGTACAGGACCTGATGGGGATTGGCCAGTCCCATCCGCTTGCAGCGTTCGATCTCCTCTTCGTTTTGCGGCAGCAGCTTGCCCTGAATCTCGCCGCCGAGGCATTTGAGCGCAACGGCTGCCAATACGCCTTCGGGAGCGCCCCCGGATCCAAACAGGATGTCCACACCGGTATCGGGAAACGCCGTGTTGATCGCCGCGGCCACGTCCCCGTCGGAAATCAGCCGAATGCGCGCCCCGGCTTCCCTGATCTCGTGGATGATCCGTTGATGGCGGTCGCGATCCAGCACGATCGCCACCAGGTCGCTGATGTCCTTGCCCTGGGCCTGGGCAACCGCCTTCAGGTTGTCCCTGATCGGGGCGTTGATGTCCACTTTGCCCACCGCTTTCGGGCCGACGGCGATCTTCTCCATGTACATGTCCGGTGCATGCAGCAGGTTGCCGCGGTCGGCAATGGCGATGACCGAGATGGCTCCCCAGGTCCCTTTGGCGACGATGTTGGTGCCCTCCAGCGGGTCGACGGCCACGTCTACGGCCGGTGCGACCCCCTGGCCCAACCGCTCTCCGATGTACAGCATCGGCGCTTCGTCCATTTCCCCTTCGCCGATGACGACGATCCCGTCCATCGGCACGTTTTCAAACTCTTTGCGCATCGCCGTCGTTGCCGCGTCATCGGCCTCGTCTTTTTTGCCAAGGCCCATCCAGCGGGCGGACGCCAGCGCTGCCGCCTCCGTAACACGTACCAGTTCAAGCGTAAGACTGCGTTCCATTCTGGAAGACTCCTCTCCTGGCAATTGGTGAACGTGCGGTTACCGTGGGTGGCGCTCCATGCGGGGCAGACCGATCCGTTTCACATCGGCTCCCAGGCTTTGCAGCTTGCCCACCAGATTTTCGTAACCGCGATCGATGTGTTCCAATCCTTCCAGCTCCGTCGTGCCCTGCGTAGCCAGGCCGGCAATGACCAGCGCCGCGCCCGCGCGCAGGTCCGAGGCGACCACTTTGGCCCCGTTCAGCCGACTGCCGCCCTCGATGACCGCCGAGCGCCCTTCCACTTTCAGATTGGCCCCCATGCGGCGCAGTTCGTCCACGTGGCGGAAACGGGCGCTGTAAATGTTGTCCGTCACGACGCTTGTGCCTGCGGCCAGCGTCAGCAGGGTCGTGATCGGCTGCTGCAAATCGGTCGGAAAGCCGGGGTACGGGCTGGTTTTCACGTCGATGGCGCGATAGAACTCCCGCCCGTTCACCTGAATACAGTCGTCCATTTCCAGCACTTCCGCCCCGATCTCCCGCAGCTTGGCGGTGACGGACTCCAGGTGTTTGGGGATGACGTTTTCCAAGGTAACGCTTCCCCGTGTCGCGGCAGCCGCGATCATGTAGGTGCCCGCCTCGATCCGGTCCGGGATGATCGTGTGGCGGCAGCCCCGCAGGCGCTCCACACCCTCGATCCGGATGATGTCGGTGCCGGCCCCCTTGATTTTGGCGCCCATGTTGTTCAGCAATGTGGCGACGTCGACGATTTCCGGCTCCCGGGCAGCGTTTTCAATAATCGTCACGCCCTCCGCCTTGGACGCAGCCAGCATGATGTTGATCGTCGCTCCGACGCTGACCAGGTCCAGGTAGATGCGCGCGCCTTTGAGGCGGCCGTTTTTGGCGCGAATGGTCATGACGCCGTTTTGGTTTTCCACCCGGGCTCCCAGCGCTTCAAAGCCCTTGATGTGCAAATCGACCGGACGCGGGCCGAGGTCGCAGCCGCCCGGCAAACCGACGCGGGCCTCGCCGAATTTGGCCAGAAGCGCTCCCCACAGGTAGTAGGACGCCCGCAGCTTCTTGATGCGTCCGTTGGGCATCAGCATCAGCTTCATCGGACGCCCGTCCACTTCCATCCAGTCGTCCTCGAACAGCACGTCCGCACCCATTTCCTTCAGCAGCTCACAGTAGATTTCCACGTCCTGAATATGCGGCAGATTTTCAATCACCACCGGCCCGTCTGCCAGGAGCGCGGCAGGAATCAGGGCAACGGCGCTGTTTTTGGCTCCGCTGATGGAAACCGAACCCTCGAGTCGCTTCCCACCGTTGATGATCAGCTTTTCCATGCTTAGCTCTCCTCAGGCGTAATCGGGAAAGAAGCACCTTCCCCAACGGAAAAGGTGCTTAGGCCTTTTACACATTCGTTCTTACTTTTGCATGCTTGCCCAGTCCGCGAGAAACTTCTCCAGACCGCTGTCGGTCAGCGGATGAGCAATCAGTTGTTTGAACACTTTGTAGGGGATTGTGGCGAAATGAGCGCCGCGGCGCGCCGCTTCCGTCACGTGAACGGGGTGGCGGACAGAGGCGGCGATAATTTCCGTCTCCAGACCGTGAACGGAAAAGATTTCGGCAATGTCTTCGATCAACTGCATGCCGTCGTGGCCGATGTCGTCCAGACGGCCCAGGAACGGGGAAACGTAGGTGGCGCCGGCCCGTGCCGCCAGCAGCGCCTGGTTGGCGGAGAACACCAGCGTGACGTTGGTGCGGATCTTCCGCTTGGCGAAGTGCTTGACAGCCTTCAGGCCTTCCGCCGTCATCGGGACCTTGATCACGATGTTCTTGGACAGGGAAGCCAGCTTCTCCCCTTCCTCGATCATGCCCTTGGCGTCCGTGCTGATCACTTCCGCGCTGATCGGGCCGTCCACGATGTCGATGATTTCCTTCAGCGTTTCGATGAAATCGCGCCCTTCCTTGGCAACGAGCGACGGGTTGGTCGTCACGCCGGACACCACGCCCCACTCGTGAATCTCGCGTATTTCTTCGACGTTAGCCGTATCAATCAAAAAGCGCATGATGTGTACCTCCTTGGTTACGCGCGGTTGCTGCTTCCGAACAGGCGCATTTTCCCTTTGACGACTTCCTTGATCGCTTCGCGGGCCGGTCCCAAGTATTTGCGCGGGTCAATTTCGTTCGGCTTGGCAGCGAGGATTTTGCGTACCGTTTCGGTGCATGCGACTTGGCTTTCGGTATTCACGTTGATTTTGCCGACGCCCAGGCTGATCGATTTCTTGATCGCTTCGTCCGGTACGCCGGAGCCGCCGTGCAGCACGATCGGAGCGCCGATGTTGCTTGCCACTTTTTCGATGATGTCAAAGCGGATTTTCGGCTCCCCTTTGTACATGCCGTGTGCCGTTCCGACAGCAATGGCCAGATAGTCTACTTTGGTTTCTTCCCAGAAGCGGATCGCTTCTTCCGGATTTGCCAGGGTAGCGTCTTCTTCATCCACGGACAGGTCGTCCTCTACCCCGCCGATGGTACCCAGCTCGCCTTCCACGGAAACGCCGACCGCATGGGCAGCTTCGACAACCTGTTTGGTCAGGCGAATGTTCTCTTCGTACGGATGGTGGGACCCGTCGAACATCACGGAAGAAAAGCCGGCACGGATACATTTCATCACGATGTCAAAGTTGCTGCCGTGGTCCAGGTGTAGGGCAACCGGAACACCTGCGCGCTCCGCCGCCGCCTTGGCCATCGCCACGGTAAACTCGAGCCCCATGTACTTCAGCGCGCCTTCGGATACGCCGAAAATCACCGGGGATTTCTCTTCGATCGCTGCCTCCGTAATCGCTTGCGTGAACTCCAGGTTGTTGAGGTTGAACTGTCCGACAGCGTATTTATGCTTCTTGACGTCTTCGGTAAAAGCGGTCATAGGTACCAGTGGCATTGATAATCCTCCTTAGCAGACTCTGTAACGTGGCCTATTATACCACATGAATCCGCGCGTTAACAGGTACGCTTGTCCGGGGTGTCAATCCCGGGTGTCTCTAACAAGCCAACTGCTGGTGCACGGCCATGCGCAGCTCGTCGATGTCAAACGGCTTCGTGAAGTGAGTCAACGCTCCCAGCTGTGTCGCTTCTTTGATCATGTCCAGCTCGCCGTAAGCGGTCATCATGATCACCTTGATGTCCTGGTTGATCTTTTTGATGTGCTTCAAAATCTCAATGCCGTCCATGCCGGGGATTTTCATATCGAGGATCACCAGATCAGGCGACTCCTTTTCCACGATCTCCAGGGCCATTTTGCCGTTGGCGGCCTGGAACGTTTTGTAGCCTTCCTTGCCAAGCACCTCGTACAGCAGGATGCGAATGCCGTACTGATCGTCCACAACCAACACTTTTTTCTCCCGTTTATCCTGCATGGTTTCCTATCCCCCTGCTCAAAAGACCGTTTTACTTAAATAACCTTGATTCGCCTAAAATCAGGAAAATCCTGCAACGGCAGGTGGAAAATTTCCCGCGCAGCCGCTTTCGAGTATAATGGAGAATGACCATTCGACGCATGCAAGGGGACTGAACCCGTATGAATACGGTTTGGCTGATTTGCCTGTTTACGTTTGTAATCCACGCCACGGAGACGCTTTCGTTCGCCATTCGCCTGGCCGGCGTGCAGACGGCGCGGCTGGCCGTCGCGCTGTCTCTGACCGGCATGGTTCTGCTCGTCTCCCGCACCGCCAACCTGATGCAGAGTCCGTTTACCGGCGGACTGATTGACCGGGCGGCCGTCAGTCATGCGGACGTGGCACCCGACCTTCACATGATCATCGGTGCCGCGTCACTGGGCACGCTGGCGGCCATTCTCTTGTTTCCCACCTGCATCCAGCTCTCGAAGCGGCTGATCGCCCACCTGGAACTGGCCGGTTCCATCCCGCAGATGCTGCGGACGTCCGTCACGGTCCACAGCATTCGCCACGTCCGGCATCACATCCGCTTCCCCCGCTGGCGGGCGCTGTCGCGGTCTCGCTTCCGGGGCATTCCCAAACGGCTGCTGCTGCTCAACTGCGTCGTCACCGGCATCTACACTTCCAGCATCCTGTCCGTCCTGTACGCGTCGCTGCTCGCGCCCGCCTTCAAGGCGACGGTGCTGATGTCCTCGGGCCTGATCAACGGCTTTGCCACCATCATCATGGCCGTTCTGGTCGACCCGCAGGTGGCGCTGCTGACGGACAAGGCCCTGCAGGGACAAGCCCCGACCGAGTCGATCCGGGACACGTATCTGTGGCTGATGGTGTCCCGCTTCTTCGGCACGATCCTGGCCCAGTTCCTGCTCGTGCCGGCGGCCCACTGGGTGGCCTGGCTGGCCCCGCTGTTCCATTAGCGGTCGCCTGACCGGCGGGACGGGACTGGCGCCGGACGAAACCGCCCAACGGAAGAACGGTTCGGGCCCAACCGGGACAGCGCTCCCGCCCTTTTTCGGTCCTGGACAAAAAGACGCACCCACGGAGAAGTCCGAAGGTGCGTCTTTTTTGTTTGGGCCCGGCCCGCGCCGCTTAGCGCTTGTGAGCCAGCGAAGCCTTCACAAATTCGCGGAACAGCGGCTGCGGACGGTTCGGACGGGAGGTAAATTCCGGATGGAACTGCGTGGCCAGGAACCACGGATGGTCCGGAATCTCCACGATCTCCACCAGACGGCCGTCCGGGGAGGTGCCCGCAAAGCGCATGCCCAACTGGGCCAACTGATCGCGGTACTCGTTGTTCACTTCGTAGCGGTGACGGTGGCGTTCGTACACCAGCGTGCTCTGGTACGCCTTTTCGGCCAGGCTGCCCGGCTCCACTTTGGTCGGTCCCAGGCCGAGACGCATGGTGCCGCCTTTGTCCTCGATCTCTTTCTGTTCCGGCAAGAGGTCGATCACCGGGTATTTCGTATCCGGATTGATCTCCGAGCTGTTGGCGCCGTCCAAACCGGCCACGTGGCGGGCAAATTCGATGACGGCGATCTGCATGCCCAGACAGATGCCCAGGAACGGCACCTTGTTTTCGCGGGCGTAGCGGGTAGCGGTAATCTTTCCTTCGATGCCGCGGTCGCCGAATCCGCCCGGCACGAGAATGCCATTTACGTCGCCCAGCAGTTCATGCACGTTTTCCGGCGTCACTTCTTCGGCGCTCACCCACTTGATCTCCACGTTGCTGTCGTTGGCATAGCCGCCGTGGTAGAGCGCCTCCGCGACGGAGAGGTATGCGTCGTGCAGCTCCACGTACTTGCCGACGATGGCGATGCGGGTGGTGTGCGACAGGTTTTTGATCTTGTTGACCAGCGCTTTCCACTCGGTCATGTCCGCTTCCTTGCAGGTGAGTCCCAGGTGGCGGCAGACGTAGTCGTCCAGACCCTGTGCCTGAAGCTGCAGCGGCACGTCGTACAGGGTTTCGGCGTCTACGCATTCGATCACCGCGTTTTTGTCGATGTCACAGAACAGCGCCAGCTTGTCCTTCATCTCCTGGGACAGCGGGTGTTCGGTGCGGGTGACGATGACATTGGGCTGGATGCCCAGGCTGCGCAGTTCCTTGACGCTGTGCTGCGTCGGCTTGGTTTTCATCTCGCCGGCAGCCTTGATATACGGGATCAGGGTGACGTGAATGTACATGACATTTTCGCGGCCGATGTCGCTCTTGATCTGGCGGATCGCCTCCAGGAACGGCAGGCTCTCGATGTCGCCCACGGTGCCGCCGATCTCGGTGATGACCACGTCGGCGCCGGTTTCACGTCCCGCACGGAAGACGCGCTCCTTGATCTCGTTGGTAATGTGCGGAATGACCTGAACGGTGCCGCCCAGATAGTCGCCGCGGCGCTCCTTGGCGATGACGGCGGAGTAGATTTTCCCGGTGGTCACGTTGGAGTTGGCGCTCAGGTTGATGTCAATGAAGCGCTCGTAGTGCCCCAGGTCCAGGTCCGTTTCCGCCCCGTCGTCGGTGACGAACACTTCGCCGTGCTGGTACGGGCTCATCGTCCCCGGGTCGACGTTGATATATGGGTCAAATTTTTGGATGGTTACCTTCAAGCCTCTGTTTTTCAGGAGTCGGCCCAGAGAAGCCGCAGTAATCCCTTTTCCCAACGAGGATACAACCCCGCCTGTCACAAAAATGTACTTCGTCATGATTTACGTCCCCTCTTTCCCCTGTTCCTTGATGAATGTACTGATAAACAACGATGAAGACGGCTCCAAAAAAAGAAAAAACAAAAGCGGTTCCCACCCCGATACGGCTCGGGCAGGGGGCACTTTTGTTTTGTAGTTTCCCATATTTAATCCTTCTTCATGTGAAGCCCAAGGAGTATTTTATCTGTCTCTCAAGCGGAAGTCAAGATTCTAAAAATCCTCCGCGTCTTCGTCCACTTCCGCGATGGCATCCTCGCTGTCCACGTCTTCGTCTTCAAACAGGTCTTCGTCTTCCACGATCTCTTCTTCATCGTCCAGTTCGGGGTCGAGATCGTCATCCAGCGCCGCGTCGTCCAGGAACTCTTCGTCGTCTTCGAAGATGGCGATTTCGTCCTCTTCGAACTCTTCGACGATGTCTTCCTCGATCTCGTAATCGTCGAAGTCGTCGTCGAGGAGCACCTTCTTCTTCTTGCCGCCCTCCTGGGTTTCTTCCACGGCGTCTGTCGGGTACCACCGTTTCAATCCCCAGGTGTTGTCGCCCAGGCAGACAAACCGGCCGTCGATGTTGATTTCGGTATATACTTGGGCAATAATGGCCATCTTTTGCTCTTCGGTCATTCCGCGCAGGGCAGCCAATTCGTCCATCAGCTCGCGGAAGTTGTACGGCCGATTGGTTTCGCGCAAAATCTCGTACGCGATGTCAACCAATGCCATTTCACTCATTTTTTCACGGTCCATATGTGCAAGCAATTGACTCACCCAGGGCACGTCCTTTCATTGGAAAACTTGGCGTTCGTTCAGTCAAGGCTCTCGCCGTACGGCCGAGACCTTGGTCTCGTTCAACGGTAAATAGGCTATCTTACAGTATTCATTATTTTAGACAAAAATGCAAGGAATTCAAACGGTTTTTCTGACGCCCCGAGACGTCACGTCATCATTCAGAAGGACAGGAAGAGGAGGAAAAATCATGCATAGTTATCCAATATGTGGGACATACCTAACATCGTAACTCGCAGGAGCGGAGGGGTGGCAGTGAAAGACGACAGACAGTTGGCCGGCAGCTTCTTGTTGGTGATGGTTTTGGGCGCCCTGATGATTGTCGGGTGGGTCAGCATTTTTGAACTGTATCTCAGTCGGCAGTAGGAAGGAGACAGGACGGTGCAGGGAATTGATTTGCCTCGTTACGAAAAGATCTGGTTGTGGTTCGGCGTCATTACCCTCATCATTTTTCTGCTCGTCACCGGGATCATGGCTTTCGCGATGGACAGGCACCCGGCTGACGGTCACGAGCGGACGGTCGCCCCGGACCAGGTATTGAGCACGGCGCCGTTTGACAAACCGGGCGTCTATCCTGTCGGGGACAAGGAGTATCAGGTCGTCATGGTGGCCCGGGCCTTCAACTACCTGCCGACCGCCCCGACCGTTCCGGCGGGATCCACGGTTCATTTTCGCGTGACCAGCCCCGATGTCATTCACGGCGTTGCCATACCGGGAACCAACGTAAACCTGATGGTCGTGCCGGGGCATGTCACGGAATTTACCTATACCTTCAAGAAGCCGGGAGAGTATTTGCTTTTGTGCAACGAATACTGCGGCATCGGCCATCAGGTCATGATGGCCAAAATGGTGGTTCAATAAAACACGGGTGGAGTTGTTGGAGATGAGTGACTTGCAAACCACCGGCTTTGGCGGTGCCACAGTCGGCAACAGCGATTTTCGCTTTCAGCGCAATGACCAACTGCTGATTCAGGCCCATATCGGCTTTGCCTATCTGGCCCTGCTGCTTGGAGCAGTGGCCGGCGTGCTGCAGACCCTGCAGCGGACCGGCGTGATTACCTTGCCGTCGGCGCTGGGCTACTATCAGCTGCTCACCCTGCACGGAGTAAGCCTGGCCCTTGTCTTCACCACCTTTTTCATCATCGGGTTTCTCTTTTCGGGCGTGGCCAAAACAACGGGAGGCGAGCTGACACCACAGGAACGGGCATGGGGATGGACAGGCTTCGGCCTGATGGCGGCGGGTACCGTTCTTGCGCTCATTCCCATCCTCACGAATGACGCGTCCGTGCTCTACACCTTTTACGCACCGCTCAAAGCCTCCCCGCTGTTCTACGTCGGCCTGACCGCCGTCGTGGTCGGAAGCTGGAGCAGCAGCGTCACCGTCTTTTCCGCCTTCCGCAGATGGAGGCACGCTCATCCCGGCGAATCGTCCCCGCTGTTTGCCTACATGGCTGTCGCGACGATGATCTTGTGGGTCATCTGCACCCTCGGCGTCGCGATCGAAATGCTGTTCCAACTGATTCCCTGGTCGATGGGGTGGACAGAACGGGTGGATGTCAGCCTGAGCCGGACGCTGTTCTGGTATTTCGGTCACGCCCTGGTCTACTTCTGGCTGCTGCCGGCCTACATCTATTGGTACGTCAACATCCCCCGGCTGGTAAAAGGGCACATCTTCAGCAATTCGCTGCCCCGGTTGACGTTTATCCTCTTTATCCTCTACTCCATACCGGTCGGGCTGCATCACCAGTTCAACGAGCCGGGCATTGATTCCGTCTGGAAGTTTGTGCAGACCGTTCTCACCTTTTTCGTGGTCATCCCCTCGTTTTTAACGGCATTTTCCCTTTTGGCCACGTTCGAATTGGCCGGCCGCTCCCAAGGGGGAAAAGGGCTGCTGGGGTGGATCACCAAACTGCCGTACAAGGACGTTCGCTTTCTTGCGCCGTTTCTCGGCATGATCCTGTTCGTTCCGGCCGGAATCGGCGGGATTATCAATGCCAGCTATCAATTAAACCAGGTGGTTCACAACACGTTATGGGTAACCGGCCACTTTCATCTTACCCTGGCCTCCAGTGTCGTCCTGACGTTTTTTGGCATATCCTACATGCTGATTCCGGTGCTTCGCGGCCGGACGCTGACCCGGGCAATGAATCATCTGGGGATCGTCCAGGCGTTTACCTGGGTGATCGGGATGGCGCTCATGTCGGGCGGGATGCACGCTGTCGGGCTCCTGGGGGAACCGAGGCGAATCAGTTACACGACGTACGGCGACCATCCCGTTGCCCAGATGTGGATCCCTTACCGTCAGGCGATGGCGCTGGGCGGGGGCATCCTGTTCACGGGGATTGTGCTGTTTCTGATTATCGCCACATACCTGTGGTTCTTTGCGCCGAAAACGGAAACCCCCAACGAATATCCCATCGGCGAGGTCACCCCTGATCAACCCAAACCGCCGTTTTTTCTGGAACGCTGGTCCATCTGGATCGGTGTGGCCGTCGGCTTGATCCTGTTTGCCTACACGATGCCCTTTGTGCAGTTGTTCATCCACCCCGCTCCCGGCGCGCTGCCGATGCGGACGTGGTAGCAGCTTGGCCCGGCTTTTTACCGGCCGGGCCTGCATCCACCTCGACACTCCCCGGCATCGGAACGAAAAAAGGCCCGCCGCACGGAAGCAGCTTGCTTTCGCACAGCGGGCCCACGTTTACATATTCCGCCGATACTGTCCGCCCACTTCGTACAGCGCGGCGCTGATCTGTCCCAGCGAAGCCACCTTCACCGTCTCCATCAGCTCGGCGAAGATATTGCCGCCGGACATCGCCACTTCCTGAAGCCGCTTGAGCGCGGCCGGTGCCTGCTCGCGATGCCGCTCGTGGAAGGCGCGCAGGTTACGGATTTGCTGTTCTTTTTCCTCTTCCGTCGCGCGCGCCAGCTCGATCTCGTAGTCCTCTTCCGAGGCGTTCGGGTTGATAAAGGTGTTCACCCCGATGATCGGCAGTTCGCCGCTGTGCTTCTTCATCTCGTAGTACATCGATTCGTCCTGGATCTTGCCCCGCTGGTACTGCGTCTCCATCGCGCCGAGCACGCCGCCGCGCGCGTTCAGCCGCTCAAATTCCTGCAGCACCGCTTCCTCCACCAGATCGGTCAGCTCCTCGATGATAAACGAGCCCTGCAGCGGATTCTCGTTTTTCGCCAGCCCCATCTCCTTGTTGATGATCATCTGGATCGCCATGGCGCGGCGGACGGAGTTTTCCGTCGGCGTGGTGATCGCCTCGTCGTAGGCGTTGGTGTGCAGCGAATTGCAGTTGTCGTAGATGGCGATCAGCGCCTGCAGCGTGGTGCGGATGTCGTTGAAGTCCATCTCCTGCGCGTGGAGGGAGCGTCCCGACGTCTGGATGTGATACTTCAGCTTTTGGCTGCGCTCGTTGGCGCCGTAGCGGTTTTTCATCACCGTCGCCCAGATGCGGCGTGCCACCCGGCCGATCACCGTGTACTCGGGATCCAGTCCGTTGGAGAAGAAGAACGACAGATTGGGCGCAAAGTCGTCAATGTGCATGCCCCGGCTCAGGTAGTATTCCACGTAGGTAAAGCCGTTGGCCAGCGTAAACGCCAACTGCGTGATCGGGTTGGCCCCCGCCTCGGCGATGTGGTACCCGGAGATGGAGACGGAGTAGTAGTTGCGCACCTTGTGGTCGATGAAGTACTGCTGGATGTCGCCCATCATCCGCAGCGCGAACTCGGTGGAGAAGATGCAGGTGTTCTGCCCCTGGTCTTCCTTCAGGATGTCCGCCTGCACCGTGCCGCGCACCGTGGACAGCGTGTACGCCTTGATCTGCTCGTACTCGTCCGGCGTCGGCTGCCGTCCCTCCCGCTCCGCGAATTTCTCCACCTGCTGGTCGATCGCCGCGTTCATGAACATGGCGAGAATGATCGGCGCCGGACCGTTGATGGTCATGGAAACGGAGGTGGTCGGCGCGCACAGGTCAAAGCCGGCGTACAGCTTTTTCATGTCGTCGAGCGTACAGACGCTGACACCGCTGTTGCCGATCTTGCCGTAAATGTCCGGGCGGTAATCGGGGTCTTCGCCGTACAGGGTCACCGAGTCAAACGCCGTGCTGAGCCGCTTCGCCTCGTCGTTTTGCGAAAGGAAGTGAAAGCGCCGGTTGGTTCGCTCCGGCGTGCCTTCCCCGGCAAACTGCCGCTTCGGGTCCTCTCCCTCCCGCTTGAACGGAAAGACGCCCGCCGTATAGGGAAATTGGCCCGGCACGTTCTCTTTGAGCGACCATTTCAAAATTTCGCCCCAGTCTTCAAATTCAGGCAGGCATACTTTCGGGATGCGGGTGCCGGAGAGCGACTCCGTGTACAGCCTGGTGACGATCTCCTTGTCGCGCACCTTGGTGACAAACTGATCCTGCCGGTACAGTTCCTTCAGCTTCGGCCAGTTGTCCAGGATGCGGCGGCACTCGGGATGCAGCTTGCCTTCAAAATGCGCGATCTGCTTATCCAGCACGCGGGCCGCCTCGGCCGCATCCGGTTCGCCCGACGCCAGCAGCGTCTCCTTGGCCCCGTGCAGTTGATACAGCTTGCGCGCGATCGACGACTGCTCCGCGGCGAACGCCCGGTACGCCCGCACCGTGTTGGCGATCTCCTGCAGATAGTTGACGCGCTCCGCCGGGATCAGCGCCGTCTTGTGCATCTTGACCGGCGTCGCGTCAAGATGTTCCACCGGCCAGTCGACGCCTGTTTTTTCCACGATCTTGCGCATCAGGGCGGCAAACAGCACATTGGTGCCCGGATCGTTGAACTGGCTGGCGATCGTGCCGTACACGGGAATCTGCTCATCCGGCACGTCAAACAGGTTGTGGTTGCGCCGGTACTGCTTGCGCACTTCCCGCAGCGCGTCCTCCGAGCCTTTCCGTTCGAACTTGTTGATCGCCACCAGGTCGGCAAAGTCGAGCATGTCGATCTTTTCCAACTGGGAGGGGGCGCCAAACTCGCTGGTCATCACGTACAGCGCGACGTCGCACACGTCCGTCACCTGGGCGTCTCCCTGCCCGATGCCGCTGGTTTCCACGATGATCAGGTCAAAGTTGGCGGCCCGGGCCACCCGGATCGCGTCCTTGACGGCGGCCGACAGTTCCGAGCCGGACCGGCGCGTGGCCAGGCTGCGCATGTAGACGCGCGGCGTGTTGTTGGCGTTCATGCGGATGCGGTCGCCGAGCAGCGCCCCGCCCGTCTTTTGCTTGGACGGGTCGACGGACAGGATCGCGACGGTCTTGTCGGCATAGGTGCGCAAAAAGCGGCGGACCAGTTCATCGGTCAGCGAACTTTTTCCGGCGCCGCCCGTGCCGGTGATCCCCAGCACCGGCACCGTGCGCTCCGGCTCCGGCAGCCCGTCCGTGAGCCGCCCCTGCCACTCCGGCTTTTCCACGGCGTACTCCGCCACGGAAATCAGCCGCCCGATCGCCTGGTGCTGCTGCCGGCGCAGTTCCTCCACCTCGCCCGTCAGTTCCTTTACCGTGGGGAAATCGGTCTCCCGCAGCATGTGGTTGATCATCCCCTGCAGCCCGAGGCGTCGGCCGTCGTCAGGGGAAAAGATCTTGCAGACGCCGTACGCCTCCAGCTCGCGGATTTCCCGTGGAACGATGACCCCGCCTCCGCCGCCGAAGACGCGGATGTGTCCCGCTCCCCGCTCGCGCAGCAGGTCCACCATGTATTTGAAAAACTCGACGTGACCGCCTTGATAGGAACTGACGGCGATCCCCTGCACATCTTCCTGGATGGCGGCGGTGACAATCTCGTCGACGGAGCGGTTGTGCCCCAGATGGATCACTTCCGCCCCCGACGCCTGCAGGATGCGGCGCATGATGTTGATCGACGCGTCGTGTCCGTCGAAGAGGCTGGCAGCCGTGACAAAGCGAACCTTGTGTTGCGGACGATACACTTCCGTTTCCATCGTTCCACTCTCCCCGAATATCAAGTTAACCATCCTCGTTTACTCGGAGACGCTGACTTCCCTCAAAAGCAAAGCCGTCTGTTTCTCGGTGAACTCCTCCAGCGTGTAGTGCCGCTTCAACGCCCAGCGGCGGAACACCCACATTTCGCCCAGCACCATGATGTTGTCGGCCATCAGCTTGACGTGCTTCTCGTCGATGCCGATGGACCCGTCGGCAATGCCTTTGCGCAGAATCTCCTCGAAAATTTGCGTGATTTCTTCCTCGCGCTGCAACACGTAGCGCAGCGTCTCTTTCGGCAGCGACTTGGACTCCTGGTAGATCAGCAGGACGCGGTCGCTCATCTGGTCCATCACGCGGAAAAAGCTCTTCAGCGCCAGCTTCAGGATTTTCAGGCCGGTGCCGTTGAACGTGATCGCCTCGCGCAGGCGGCTCTCCACTTCCGCATGGATGGCGTCGCACACCAGATAGAGGACGTCTTCCTTGGATTCGATGTATTCGTACAGGGTGCCGATGCTGAACCCGGACGCACGGGCGATCTCCCGTGTGGTCGTCTTGTGAAACCCTTTGTTGATGAACAGATCGACGGCCGCTTCAATAATCTGCTCCCGCCGCTTTTCGATCAGCTTGGGGTCCTTTACCAGGGACGGAATGGTTTTTCGTTTCTCAGACACGATTCCTTCCACCTTTCCAACCGACTGAGCGTTTGGTCAGACAACATTTGGAAAAAGAAAGACCGCAGCGCTCTCTTCGTATCATATCCCGTATATTATACGTCGAGAGAACGCCGGACGCCAATCTTTCTTTTCCTCCCGCTCAGGGGGTTGGTCCCCACCACTCACGGACGATGCGGTCGGCTGCGGAGTACGGGTCGGCTTCCCGCGCCGCCACCCGCTCCAGTTCGTCCCGGTACCGGCCTGTCTTGATGCCGCCCAGCAGCCGCTGGTAGAGGGAATCGCGGACGATGTCCAGCACCTCCTCCTGCAGGTGGCGGGAGCGGCGTACCTGCCCCTCTCCGCTCTCCTGCAAAAAGCGCTGGTGCTGCCCCACCTGCTCCCACAGCTCAGCCATTCCCTGGCCGCTCGTGGAGACCGTCTGGACGATCGGCGGACGCCAAAGCGCGTCATGCTTGGCCAGATCCAGCATCTGTTCCACTTCGATCCGCAGCTTTTCCACGCCCGGCAGATCGGCTTTGTTGATCACGAACAGATCGGCAATCTCCATGATGCCCGCCTTGAACGCCTGGACCGAATCGCCCCCGCCGGGGGTGAGCACCACCACGGTCGTATCGGCGATGGTCATCACGTCCAGCTCCGACTGCCCCACCCCGACCGTCTCGATCAGGATGACGTCACAGCCGTACGCGTCCAGCACCCGCACGGCGTCCCGCGTGTTGCGGGAAAGGCCGCCGAGGCTGCCGCGCGTCCCCATGCTGCGGATAAACACGCCGCTGTCCAGTGCGTGGTTCTGCATCCGCACGCGGTCGCCCAGAAGCGCGCCGCCGGTAAACGGGCTGGTCGGATCAACCGCCACCACGCCGATTTTCAACCCCAGTTTGCGCAGGTAGCCGATCAGGCAGTCCACCAGCGAGCTTTTGCCCGCGCCCGGCGTTCCGGTAATGCCGATCAGCTTCGCCCGGCCGGTGTGGGGAAACAGTTCCCGCAGGATCCGCGACCGCTCCGGATAGTCGTTTTCGATGCAGGTGATGGCGCGGGCTGCACCGCGCGCGTCGCCCGCCAGGATGCGCCGTGTGATCTCATGCATGAAAAGCCCTCTTCTCGCCCTGTACTTTGCCGCCTCTTACTCTTTCAGCAGGTAGTTGCTGATGACGACCCGCTGAATCTCGTTGGTGCCTTCGTAAATCTGGGTGATCTTGGCGTCGCGCATGAAGCGTTCCACCGGATACTCGCGGGTGTATCCGTAGCCGCCGAAGACCTGCACCGCCTCCGTCGTCACTTCCATCGCGATGTCGCCGGCAAACACCTTGGACATCGCCGATGCCTTGCCGTAGGGCAGCCCCTGGTCTTCCAGCCATGCCGCCTGGTAGGTCAGCAGCCGCGCCGCCTCGATTTTCGTCGCCATGTCGGCCAGCTTGAACTGAATCGCCTGCAGCGACGCAATCGGTTTGCCGAACTGGTGCCGTTCCTTGGCGTACGCCAGCGCGTGATCAAACGCCCCCTGCGCGATGCCCAGCGCCTGGGCGGCAATGCCGTTGCGCCCGCCATCCAGCGTCATCATCGCGATCTTGAATCCCTGTCCTTCTTCCCCGAGCACGTTTTCCACGGGGACGCGGACATCTTCAAAGTTGACGGCGAGCGTCAGCGACGAGCGAATCCCCAGTTTCTTCTCCTTTTTGCCCATCGTGAAGCCGGGCGTGCCTTTTTCCACGATAAAGGCGGTGATCCCCTTGTGCTTCAGCTCCGGATTGGTCAGGGCAAAGACGATGTAAATCTCCGCCTCGCCCGCGTTGGTGATGAAAATCTTGGTGCCGTTCAGCACGTAGTGATCGCCGTCGCGCACGGCGGTGGTGCGCATCCCGGCGGCGTCGGACCCGGAGCCGGGCTCGGTCAGGCAGTAGGCACCCAGCTTTTTGCCTTCCGCCAGCGGCCGCAGGTACTTCTGCTTCTGCTCCTCCGTGCCGAACTTGTAAATCGGCCAGCTCGCCAGAGAGACGTGGGCGGACAGCGTGACGCCGATGGAGGCGTCCACGCGGGACAGCTCCTCCACGGCAAGCACGTAGCTGAGGTAGTCGGCTCCCGCGCCGCCGTACTTCTCCGGCCAGGGAATGCCGGTCAGCCCCAGCTCCGCCATCTGTTCAAAAATGGACCGGTCAAAGCGCTCTTCCTCATCGCGCTCCGCCGCTGTCGGCGCCACCTGGTTCTCCGCGAAGTCGCGAATCATTTTGCGGAGCATTTCCTGCTCTTCCGTCAGTTGAAAGTTCATGTTCCCCACTCCCCTGCGTCATGGTTTTTCGTGCGTCCCGTTCCTCATGTGGACAGTAGATGTTTGGCGATCACGATGTGCTGAATCTGGGTGGTTCCCTCGTAGATTTGCGTCACCTTGGCGTCGCGGAACAGCCGCTCCACCGGATACTCCCGGGTGTAGCCGTATCCGCCGAAGATCTGCACCGCCTCTGTGGCATTTTTCATCGCCGCATCGGAGGCGAACTTTTTGGCCATGGACGCTTCCATGCCGCACGCAAGCCCGCGGCTGCGCAGGAAGGCGGCCCGGTAGACCAGCAGCCGCGCCGCTTCCGCCAGCGTCGCCATGTCGGCCAGCTTGAAGGCGACCGCCTGCTGCTTGATGATCGCCTGGCCGAATTGCTGCCGTTCCTTGGCGTATTCGATCGCGTACTGGACGGCCGCTTCGGCGATGCCCAGCGCCTGCGCGGCGATGCCGATCCGGCCGGAATCCAGGTTGGCCATGGCAATCTTGAAGCCGCTGCCTTCCTGCCCGAGCAGGTTTTCGGCCGGCACCCGCGCGTTGTCGAAAATCAGCTCCGTCGTATTGGAGCCGAACAGCCCCATCTTCTTTTCCTTTTTGCCGACGATAAAGCCTGGCGTATCCTTTTCCACGATAAACGCGGAGATGCCCTTTCGGCCCTGGGCCGGGTCGGTCACGGCAAACGTGATGTACAAGTCGGCCTCGCCGCCGTTGGTGATGAACACCTTGCTGCCGTTGAGGATGTAGTCATCCCCTTTGCGGACGGCCGTCGTGCGGATATTGCCCGCATCCGATCCCGCCTGCGGCTCGGTCAGCGCAAACGCGCCGAGGTATTCGCCGCTGGCCAGCTTGGGCAGGTATCTGCGCTTCTGCTCGTCGCTGCCGAAATACAGGATCGGATTGGTGCCGACAGAGGTGTGCACGGAGAGAATCACGCCCACGGTGGCGCTTACTCTGGAAATCTCGTGAATCGCCAGAATGTACGAGATAAAGTCGGCCCCCGCACCGCCCCACTCTTCCGGAACCGGGATGCCCATCAGGCCGGTTTCCCCCATCTTTTTCACGATGTGGCGGGGGAACTGTTCCGTCTCTTCCATGACGGGAACGAACGGAGCGATCTCCTTTTGGGCAAAATCGCGCACCATCCGGCGCATCATCTCATGCTCGTCGCTGAAACGGAAATCCATCGCCGTCCTCCCTTTCTGCCGCGTTCGGATTCTAGTTGTAAACGTAAAAGCCTCGTCCCGATTTTCGGCCGAGCCAGCCCGCCTTGACGTACTTTCGCAAAAGCGGACACGGCCTGTATTTGGAGTCGCCAAAGCCCTCGTACAGCACTTCCATGATGTACAGGCAGGTGTCCAGCCCGATGAAGTCGGCCAGCGTCAACGGCCCCATCGGATGGTTCATGCCCAGCTTCATCACCTCGTCAATCGCTTCCGGCTCGGCCACGCCTTCGTACACGCAGTAGATCGCCTCGTTGATCATCGGCATCAGCACGCGGTTGGAGACGAATCCGGGAAAATCGTTGACGCTGACCGGCACTTTCCCCATCTGTCTGGCCAGGTCCTCCGTCAACTGGTACACCTCGTCCGCCGTCTGCAGGCCGCGGATGATCTCCACCAGCTTCATCACCGGCACCGGGTTCATGAAATGCATGCCGATCACGTTTTCCGGCCGTTTGGTCACCGCGGCGATTTCCGTAATCGGCAGTGAGGAGGTGTTGCTGGCCAGCACCGTGTGCGCCGGACAGATCCCGTCCAGCTTGCGGAAGATTTCCGCTTTCACGTCCATGTTTTCTGTAACCGCTTCCACGACAAAGTCGGCGTCACGGCCGTCCGCCAGATCGACGGAGAGCGTCAGGCGGGAGAGCACCGCTTCTTTGTCTTCCGCACTCATTTTGCCTTTTTCCACGCTGCGGGAAAGATTGTTCTCGATCGTTCGCCGGCCGCGGTCCACAAATTCCCGCTGGATGTCGTTGAGAATCACCCGGAACCCGGCCTGCGCCGCCACCTGGGCGATGCCGCTGCCCATCTGTCCCGCACCCACGACCATGATGGTTTGCATGTTCATAAACAGGTCCCCTTCCTCGTGGCAATGCCTTCGTCGATTTTCTTCACGCGCCAAACACATCCGGGTCCCCGCAGGGGGCTAGAACACCTTGATCAGAATCGCGTCTCCCTGGGCCGCTCCGCTGCAAATGGCGGCAATGCCCAATCCGCCGCCGCGGCGCCGCAGTTCGTACACGAGGTGCATGACGATTCGCGCCCCGCTCGCCCCGATCGGATGGCCGAGCGCGATCGCCCCGCCGTTGACGTTTACCTTTTCCTCGTCCCAGCCGACGATCTTGCCGCTGGTCAGGATGACGGCGGCGAACGCTTCGTTTACTTCGAACAGATCGATCTCGTCCAGCCGCGTGCCGGTCTTCTCCAGCAGCTTTTGAATCGCCAGACCCGGCGTGGTGGCGATGTACGGCGCCTCCGCGCCCACCTGCGCGTGTCCCAGAATGACAGCCAGCGGGCGAATCCCCAGCTCGGCCGCCTTTTCCTCCGCCATCAGCACCATCGCTGCCGCGCCGTCGTTGATGCCGGGCGCGTTGCCGGCGGTAATCGTGCCGTCCTTTTTGTACACCGGCGGCAGTTTGGCCAGACCCTCCAACGTCGTGTCGGGACGCGGCGCCTCGTCTTTGGCTACGATGACCGGTTCGCCCTTTTTCTGCGGAACCGGCACCGGCACGATCTCTTCATCGAACAGTCCGGCCGCCGCCGCCCTGGCCGCCCGCTGCTGGCTGCGCAGCGCCCAGCGGTCCTGCTCCTCGCGGGTGATGCCGTACTCCTCCGCCACGTTGCTGCCGTGGACCGCCATCGGCACCTGGTCAAACGGGCAGGTCAGCCCGTCGTGCATCATCAGGTCGCGCACTGCCGCGTCGCCCATGCGCAGGCCGTACCGCGCGTTCGGCAGCGCATACGGCGCGCCGCTCATGCTCTCCATGCCGCCGGCCACGATGATCTGCCCGTCTCCGGCGCGGATGATCTGGTCGGCCATGGTGACCGCCCTCATCCCGGAGGCGCACACCTTGTTGATTGTCTGGCTGGCCACGTTCCACGGCAGTCCCGCCTTGCGGGCCGCCTGACGGGAGGGCACCTGCCCCGCTCCGGCCTGTACGACCATGCCCATGATCACTTCGTCCACCTGCTCGCCGGACACGCCGGCCCGCCGCAGCGCTTCCTTGATCGCAATGGCACCCAGATCAACCGCGGAAACGTCTTTCAGCGCGCCGCCAAACTTGCCAAACGGGGTGCGTGCCGCCCCCGCAATTACCGTTTTCATGTCGGCTCCTCCTCGCTGCATGGCATTCATTTCAAAATGATCGAGCGATCGCTCATTTTTGCTTACCTTCATTTTGCCGTCTCCCGTCAGAATAGTCAATGAAATAATCGAGTAGGAGGGGGCGGCTAACCCCCGTCCTCTCACACCACCGTACGTACCGTCCGGTATACGGCGGTTCATGTTGTGTAACGAAGCTCGTCAAATCGTGCGACTAGGCTTGTGAGTCCTTGGCTTTGCCAGTAAGCAAGGCCGAGGGCTCTATTCAGTTGAGGAGTGTTAGCCAGTCTCCAGTAACCTTTTCTCGAGCCACTGATGTTTCTGGCTAAATCTGCGGGGATACCAAGGGAGGTAAGCCTCTTCCTCTTGGTTTGCGGTTTCTTCCACTGTTTGAGAAGACACATCCTCAGCCTTCTGCGCAGCCATTCATCCAGGCTTTGGAACACACTTCGTGTGTCCGCGATTCGGAAATATCCGCTCCAGCCGTTTAGGTATTCATTAAGTTGCTGGATTCGGAGTTCCATGGAGTAGCTACGGCTCCGGCGGGTAAGTTCGCGAATTCTCTGCTTGAACCGCTTTACCGTCTTCTCGGCCAGCCGCAATTTGGGATCACGGTGAGGTGTGAAAGAGAAGCCTAGAAACTTACGTTTCCATGGTCGATCCACCGCACTTTTCTCCCTGTTTACTTTCAGCTTTAGTCGTCCTTCCACGTATCGAGTTACACTTTCCAAGACCCGTTCTCCCGCTCGTTTCGTCTTCACATAGATGTTACAGTCGTCGGCGTACCGGACAAATCGATGACCACGGCTTGAAAGTTCTTTGTCCAGATCGTCCAACATGATGTTGGCGAGTAGTGGGCTGAGCGGTCCCCCTTGCGGGGTTCCCTCGTCTGTGGCTACACAACATCCATTTATCATGACTCCGGCTTGGAGGTAGCAGCGAATCAGGCGTAGCACCCGTTTATCCTTTACCTTCTTTACCACTTTTGCCATGAGGATGTCGTGGTTCACCCTGTCAAAGAACTTTTCCAAGTCCATGTCTACGACGAAGCGGTAACCTTCTCGAATATACGATTGGGCTTGACGTACGGCGTCCTGTGCCTTACGTCCAGGGCGGAACCCGTAGCTTTGCGGAGAGAATGCAGGATCAAAAATGGGTGTCAGAACTTGTAGAAGAGCCTGTTGGAGCAGGCGGTCTAACACCGTCGGTATCCCTAACAACCGAACGCCGCCATCTGGTTTCGGGATTTCGACTCGACGGACAGGCTTCGGCTGGTAGGTTCCGTTAAGGAGTTGATGACGGATTTCTGGCCAGTGATCGAGCAGATAAGGACGAAGGGATTTTATCTCCATGCCGTCGATCCCGGCCGCTCCTTTGTTCCTCTCCAAACGGCGAAGCGCCGAGAGTAGGTTCCCTCGGCTTAACACCCGCTCCATCAGGTGATTTGAATCGGCTTCGCGGGTTAGCTTTCTGGTTTGTGCCGGAGGAAAACTCGGCACTTCTTCAGTCCCCCATGGATTCACCATTTCCTCCTGAAGAGAGCTCCCTTGCGGGATATTCGGCTGTCTATGCCTTCCTCTCGAACTTGCCATAAGCAACCCTCACAATCATGTTTGGCCCTTCCCTGCTCGGACGTCTCCTCGCAGGTACTATGACCTCTGCTGACTCCTGCCGGTTCAGCCACACCTTACGGTGTGGGTTACCGATTGCAATCGGCGTGTCCAGCAGGCCTCCCCGGGTA
Source organism: Brevibacillus sp. LEMMJ03 (assembly GCF_007197875.1). NCBI lineage: Bacteria > Bacillati > Bacillota > Bacilli > Caryophanales > Paenibacillaceae > Brevibacillus > Brevibacillus sp. LEMMJ03. Next base: position 96,609 of record NZ_VKJN01000007.1, read on the forward strand.
AGGACGTTGTCTTTCCCTCCATCCACCTGCTTCATTTACTCTCGATAGCCTTTGGCAACAAGGACTTTGTCTTGTTCGGCAGACTCATCCAACTATCGCTAGCCTCCTATGAAGTTCGTGTTCCTCAGGCCGGAGGTTTGCCGCGGACTTCCTTCAGATTCCACCTCGCGGTGGACACCCTTGTCGTAAGCTAATGGCTACTGTTGCCTTCGCCACTCGGGACTTGCACCCTATAGACAACGCCCATGCCGGGCGCACCGAAAAAAAGAACGCCTGACTTTTCTTGTCAGTCAGGCGTCCTTTCGTTATTGGATGGGCAACCAGCTTACCTTCCAGATGTTGTTTTTGTCTTTCCGCACGCGAAACCCAAGCGGTTCCCGGTTCCTTTTTGGGCTAGATAAAGCAATTCGTAAACTCGTGATCAGATCGTTCGTTTAACTGAGTGCTGGCTTTCATAAAAGCCCCGCTTTCAAACAGAAATGAGTTTTTGACGAAGCTGCTGTAAATACTTTGTTTTGCACACGTTCACTCGTTTCTGTGAAATGTTAAGTTGCTTCGCCACTTCTCTTTCGGGTATGCCCTCAATCACCACCTTTTGAATGATAAAACGTCCTCGATCAGGAAGACAAATCCGGTCAGCCAGCTCCCTGAATTCCCGCAGCTCTGTTCCTACCCGTCCATTTCAACCGCTCCTTCAACTTATTTGGGCGAAGTGCAGGTTGGTGCAGACGACTCGAAGGAAATGATCTTTGTAGCAGTGGACAACTGCCGGATCAGCATGTCAAACACCGCTTCCGCTGTCTGTTCCAAACGAACTTCCAGCCAAACGTAAGAAAACCCACCCGGCAAATGCTAAAGCTGCCGGGTGGGGCCTTATACTTTCTTCGTTCCGTCTTTGCTTTAACGAACTGAACATTTCCCGCCAGCAAAAAAACCCCGCCCTTCTGACAGGGCAGGGATTTACACAGTAGAAACGCTTCCCGCCGGATTAAATGGCATCGGCGAGAATCTCCGCAATGTCGCGGGTTTTGACCTGATCCTCCATCTCTTTCATCTTGACGCCGTCGCTCATCATCGTCAAACAGTACGGACACGCGCTGGCAATGGCCGTCGGATTTACTTCCAGCGCCTGCTCGGTGCGGGCCACGTTGATGCGGGTGCCTTCGTGCTCCTCCATCCACATCAGGCCGCCGCCGGCGCCGCAGCACATGCTGTCGCAGCCGCTGCGCTTCATTTCCACGATCTCCACGCCCGGGATCGCCGTCAGGATCTGACGCGGCTTGTCGTAGATCTCGTTGTAGCGGCCCAGGTAACAGGAGTCGTGGTAGGTGATGCGCTCCTTCACTTCCTTGGTCGGCTTCAGGCGCCCTTCCTTGACCCACTGGGCAAGCAGCTCGGAGTGGTGATACACTTCCGCCTCCAGGCCGAACTCGGGGTACTCGTTTTTAAAGGTGTTGTAGGCGTGCGGGTCGCAGGTGACGATCTTCTTCACGCCGTAAGCCTGGAACAGCGCGATGTTCTCCTGCGCGAGCTGCTGGAACAGAAACTCGTTGCCGATGCGGCGGGCTGTGTCGCCGGAGTTTTTCTCCTCGCTGCCGAGAATGGCAAAGGTCACCCCGGCTTCGTGCATCAGCTTGACAAACGCCTGCGTAATCTTCTGGCTGCGGTTGTCAAACGAGCCCATCGAGCCGACCCAGAACAGGTACTCGAATTCCTCCACCTGCTGCACGGTCGGCACGTCGTACTGGCCGTTCAGCCCTTCGATCCACTTCAGGCGGTCCTTGCGGTTGATGCCCCACGGGTTGCCCTGCCGCTCGATGTTGTTCAGCGCCCGCTGCGCCTCCTGCGGCATGCTGCCCTCGGTCATCACCAGGTAGCGGCGCATGTCGATGATTTTGTCCACATGCTCGTTCATCACCGGGCACTGGTCCTCACAGTTGCGGCAAGTGGTGCAGGCCCACAGCTCCTGCTCGGTAATCACGTCGCCGATCAGGTTTTTCTCGTAGGCGACCGCCGCCGCTCCCTCGGCCGCTGCCGCCACTTCCGACGCCTGCAGTGCCAGTTGGTTGGCGGTCGTGCCGGCAAAGGCGAAGCTCGGCATCCACGGTGTGCGGGACGTGATCGCCGCCCCTTTTTCCGTCAAATGATCGCGCATCTTGGTGATCAAATCCATCGGGGAGAGCATCTTGCCGGTGCCGGAGGCGGGACACATGTTGGTGCAGCGGCCGCACTCCACACAGGCGTACAGGTCGATCAACTGCGTCTGGGTGAAATCCTCGATCCGGCCGACGCCGAAAACTTCCTGCGTCTCGTCTTCAAAGTCGATGCTGGACAGCTTGCCGGGCGGATCCAGTTTTTTGAACCAGACGTTGACGGGCGCAAAAATCAGGTGAGCGTGCTTGGACTGCGGCACGTACACGGCGAATGCCAGCAGGATCAGCAGGTGCAGCCACCAGAACACGTAGAACAGCGCGGCCGCCGCCGTGTCGGAGATGCCGGCGAACGCCATCGCGATCAACGACGAAATCGGCGCGTAGCCGGACGGCTCGTGCCCCAGCCAGAGCTGCTCAAACGCGAGCGACAGCAAAACGGTCGCCATCAGCGTGGAGATGAACAGCAGCACCAGCCCCGATTTGAAGCCGCGCTTCAGCCGCTTCAGCTTTTCGATGTACCGGCGGTAGAACGCGAAGCCGACCGCCGCGAGAATCAGAAAGACGGTGATCTCCTGCATCAGGCTGAAGTACTTGTGAGCGCTGCCAAACGGCAGTTCAAAGCCCTTCACCAGTCCTTTGACGATCAGTTCGATGGCGCCAAACTGCAGGATAATGAAGCCGTAAAACATGACGACGTGCATGATGCCGCTCTTTTTGTCCTTCAACAGCTTTTTGTGAAAGACGACGTTTTCCAGCAGCAGATTGAGGCGCGTGCCGAAGTCGTCCTTGACGTCCGGCTTTTTGCCCAGCTTGATAAACAGATACCGGCTGTATAGGACGTGGCAGACCAGGTACAGACCGTAAGCGAGCACCAGGAAAAACGCGATCAGATTGAGCAAGGCCAGCAAGGTGTTCAGCTCCCCCTTTTTCCATGTTCGTCCGTTGTTTTCTATCTTATCAGAATCGCAAGAAAAAATGAATGACTATTCACTCATTATGTTGATTCCTGCACAAACGCGCTTGTCGAACCGCGGCAGCCTGTCCAGACTGAGCGTTCGTTCAGAATCGTATGCCCTGATCTTAACACAGATTGGTCCGCTTCGTCACCTGCAAATCTCCCCCACGCAAACAGCCGCCGGGGTATGCCAGCAGTCCCTGGTTTCCCCGGCGGCCTTGTCAGCCCTGCGGTCCATCCGGCCTATTTGCCGGACACCTCTTTGTGTTCCTGTTCCCCCTGCTCTTTCTTTGCTTTTTGTTCCTGCCGGATGTCCGCCAGCGATTTGACCTTGGTCGCCTTGATCCGCTTGTTGCGCGGCAGGTCGGCCGGCTCCAGGTTGTCGGCTTCGTCCTTCATCAGCGCGGCGATGCCGACGGCTTTGCCCTTGGCCGCCCGGCAGTACTCACAGTTCTCCTCGTCGTGGGCATGGTAGTTTTTCGGCTCCGGATACGAGGTGATCACGCCCTCAAAGTTGCGCAGCACCACTTTGTCGGCCGACTGCGAAATGATGTAGTTGGGCATGACGGGAATCTTGCCGCCGCCGTGCGGAGCGTCCACCACGAACGTCGGCACCGCATAGCCGGAGGTATGGCCCCGCAGGTGTTCGATGATCTCGATCCCTTTGCTGACCGGCGCGCGGAAGTGGCCGATCCCCTCGGACAGGTCACACTGGTAAATGTAGTACGGCCGGACGCGAATCTTGACCAGCTCGTGCACCAGCTTTTTCATCGTATTCGGACAGTCGTTGATGCCCGCCAGGATGACCGCCTGGTTGCCGAGCGGCACGCCGGCGTTGGCCAGCATCTCGCAGGCCTGCTTCGCTTCCGGGGTTATCTCCTTCGGGTGGTTAAAGTGCGTGTTGAGCCATACGGGATGGTATTTTTTCAGGATGCTGCACAGGTTTTCCGTGATCCGCTGCGGGAATACCACCGGAGCGCGCGTGCCGATGCGGATGATCTCCACGTGCGGGATGGCCCGCAGGTTGCTCAGGATGTACTCCAGGATGCGGTCGTTGATCAGCAGGCCGTCTCCCCCGGAGAGGAGCACGTCGCGCACTTCCGGCGTGCGGCGGATGTAGTCGATACAGGCGTCGAGCTGCTTTTTCGGCACGCCCATGCCGATCTGGCCGGAGAAGCGGCGGCGCGTACAGTAACGACAGTACATCGAGCACTGGTTGGTGACCAAAAACAGCACCCTGTCCGGGTAGCGGTGCGTCAGGCCCGGCACCGGCGAATCGGTGTCCTCGTGCAGCGGGTCTTCCATGTCGTATTTGGTCCGAACCATTTCGGAGGAAAGCGGAACGGACTGCATGCGGACCGGATCTTTCGGATCGTCCGGGTCCATCAGCATGGCGTAATAGGGCGTGATGTTGAGCGGGATGGTCTGGTTGGAAATGCGTACGCCCTCTTCCTCCTCCGGTGTCAGGTTAATCACCTGTTTCAATTCATCCACGGTCCGAATGGTGTGGGTGAGCTGCCACATCCAGTCGTTCCACTGTTCCTCGGTGACGTCTTTCCACAGTTCAATCTGGCGCCAGTCGCGTTTGGCCGCTACGGTCATCCTTGTCATCCCCCTTTGCGTTGTGTGAAGAAACGCATGTATTCCTCACCAACAGAGGGGATGCAACACTCATGCCAATCAAATCAAAAGATTTTGAATATAGAAAACAAAGCGACAACAGTCGTTTTCTCCATCTGAGGGAGCGTTTGTACTGCCGAAAATCCGGCACTTACCGTTCGCCCGCTCCCCGCTGCGAGAGCTTGTACTGAAGGGTCTGCCGGGGAATGCCCAAGAGCCGGGCCGCCCTCAGCACGTTGCCGCCGGTCGACTTCAGCGCGTCGGCGATCATCCGCTCCTCCACCTCCCGCAGCACCTCCGGCAGCGTGCGCTGTTCCGCCGCCCACGCCTCGACGGGAGGAACGCCCGATCCAATCTCCCCCGGTCCGGTCTCGCCCGGACCGCTCTCGCCCGTCGCGTTCACCGGCGATCGCTCCGCCAGATGCGGCGGCAGGTGTTCCCGTTCAATGACCGTTCCCTCCACCATGTTCATCGCCGCCTCGATCACATGCTCCAGTTCGCGGACGTTGCCGGGCCAGTCGTACTGCCTGAACAGGTCGGCCACCTCCGGACTGATGCCCTGCACCCGCATCTGAAAGCGGCGATTGTACTTGTCGAGAAAATGGCGGACGAGCAGGTCCACGTCCTCCCTGCGCTCCCGCAGCGGCGGCAGCTCGAAGGAGACCACGTTGATGCGGTAGTACAGGTCCATCCGCAGCGCGCCGCGCCGAACCAACGCCAGCGGCGGTTCATTCACGGCGGCGATGACCCGCACGTCCACACGCGCGGCGCTGCTGCTGCCGATCCGCCGGATTTGCCCGTCCTGCAGCACGCGCAGCAGTTTGGCCTGCAGGTCGAGCGGCATGCTGTTCAACTCGTCGAGAAACAGCGTCCCGCCATCCGCCAGTTCAAACAGCCCCGGTCTGTCGTCGGCTCCGGTAAAGCTGCCCTTGGTCGTGCCAAACAGCAGGCTTTCCAGCAGCGAAGCCGGCAGGGCCGCGCAGTTTTGCGCGATAAACGGCTTGCCGCTGCGGGACGACGCCTGGTGGATCGACTGGACGAACAGTTCCTTCCCCGTCCCCGTCTCCCCGTAGATCAGCACCGGCGACGAGGTGCGGGCCGCCTTCCGCGCACGGTCTTTCAACCGCATCATCCGCTCGTTTTGCGTCAGGATGTCGGCAAACTGAAAGGAGAGCCCGTCCCACTCGCCCGACCTGCTCCGCTTGGCCCGCTTCGGCTTGCTGATCTGCGCCTGCAGGTCGAGCAGCCGCTCCGACAGCTCTTTCAGCTTGCGGATATCCTTGGCCACCTCTACCGCCCCGACCAGCCGTTTGCCCACCCGAACGGGCAGCGTCGTGTTGACCGTCTCCACCCGCATCCCTTTCCAGTTGGTGTAGGTCTGCGGCTGGTTGTAGATCGGCTCGCCGCTCGCAATGACCCTCAGCAGTGTGCTGGAGTGGCGGTCCAGCGAGGGAAACACCTCCAGCAACGGCTTTCCCAGCACTTCGTCAGGCGTCAGCCCGTCCAGTCTGGCCGCCACGTGATTGTAGTAAATGGTGATGCCGTTCGCATCGACGACGTGGATGCCCTCATCGATCGTTCCCAGGATGGCCTGCAGCATTTCCACCGTTTCGGACATCGGCATGGGGAGTAACAGCCTCCTTTCGAACATGCTGCCAAAAAATCATCACTGTGCCGAATTTTCGGCAGTTACCGCTGCCGTTCCACCTGCACCGCGATCATCAGCGTGTAGAGCAGATGGCCCAGCAGCCAGAGGAAAAAAGCAGCCCACGACATGGCGGCACCGCTGAGCAGACTGAACGGCAGATAGGCCGCGGCAAAGGCGAGCAACCAGTACAGCAGGTATTTGATCCTCCGCTCGCCGCGGATTCGGGGATAGAAGTACATCATGAAAAGCGCGACGATCGCGCTGACCAACAGGTGGATCAACAGCTCGACAACGGACGGCAGTCCCTCCAGGCCGGGGACATAGCTGACGTCGATCAGGACGGCAAGCGTCGACGTTTGAAACAGGCCGTCTCCCAAAGCCAGAAACGCGGCCAGAACGAGGCCGGCCATGCCTCCGGTTGCGAGCGCAAACCTCACGATGCCCCTCCCCTTTCCTGCCGTGAATTACCCTTATTGTACGAAAAAACCACCCCGACCGGCTACAGTCAACGCATCGCCGGGGACACCCCGCCGCTGTCCGCGCCAACGCCCGTCCGTTTCGGCCAGAACCGCCGGACAGCCACCGAACGCGGCCGCACCCCAACACAAAAACCGCCCTGACATCAGGGCGGTTCCGCCGATTGTCATCCGCTCGCGGAGGGCCACTCCACGTTCAGCGTCAGTTCGTGCTCGCCGACGTACTGGCCGTTCAGCCACAACTGGTAGGCCACCCAGACCTGCGCCGGCCTTCCCTGTTCGTGCCGGATGCGCAGTTTGCGCGTGTGGGTCTCCATCGAAAACAGCCCGTAGGGACTCCGGTAGGTCGTCTGGTGGCTCGTGCCCTGCTGAAACTGCTGTTTCGTCTGCACGTCGCCTTGCCTCAGCAGCGTGACCGTTCCGTCGCCCAGCTTCAGCGTCGTGCTCACCTCGCCGGCCCCTTCCATCTGCTCCTTGTAGGTCAGATACCAGCCGCCTGTCTTTTCCACGCATCGGCCCGCATAGCGGTAGACGGTTTCCTCCCAATCTCCTCCCGTGCGCTGTCTGGCTGTCAGGGTGATGTGCACGTCTTGCATGGATCGTCCTCACTTCCCGTTCTGCTTGTACCCGTCCATTGTACGCCTCATCGCTCTTCGGTTGCAACCGCCGTCTGACCGGCCGCGTCGTGCAGCAGATAGCGCATGGTTCCCACAATCCCCGCGGCGGCGAGCAGCAGCAGCCCGGCGAGCACGAGGTACCCCATCCCGGCCCCGGTCCGGTCAATCATCCACGTAAACACTCCGATCAACAGCAAGCGCATCATCATCCCGATGGAATTGAAAAAACTCATGACCCGCCCCATGAATGGCTTCGGCACGACCGTCATGTACAGCGACTGCCGGATCAGCCGGACGGAAGCATTGCACCAGCCGAATATCATGTATGCGCCAACCAGGGCCCATCCGTAGGGCAGCGCCACCATGACCGCCATGACGAAGGCAAACAGCAGCGTGCTGCCAACCATCGCAGGCAGTTGGCCGAACTTCCTTGCCACGGCGGAGACCAGCAGCCCGGCCGCCACCGCGCCGATGGCGTATGCCGTTTCCCCGAGCGAAAACACCGTCACGTCCGCTTTCAAGGTCTGATTCACGTAGACAGGCTTCAACAAGTTGCCGGCCATCACCGCGATAAACGGCATCAGCGCCGCGATGCCAAAGAGGAGAAAGCCTCGTTTTTCCCGAATGTAACGCCAGCTTTGGAGCAGTTGGCCCACCCAGTTGACCCCCCTGTTGTTCCGGGCTTCCCGCTCCAGGGTAAAGGTGTAGGCCATGGTGGACAGGAGACCGCAGGCAGCCAGATACGTGCAGGCGTTGATCAGCAAAACGACATGCAGCCCGTATGCCTCCAGCAAAAATCCCGCTATCCCTCCGGCCAGCACGGACGCCGTCTGTCCTTCAATCTCCAGCAGGCTGTTGATGTCGTTGTAGTGCCTCGGCTCAAACCCTTCCTGGACAAGCGCCGACTGCGCCGGGTAGTGAATCTGGAACATCAGGGTCGTCACCAGGTAGACGGCGATCAGCATCCACTCGGCGTACGGCCCGAAAAAGCCCCACACCGCGAGGGCGGCAAGCACGGCAAAGCCGATCGCGTGCTCCGCCAGCAGCATCCGCTTGCGGGAAAAACGGTCGATCAGCGTCCCGATATACGGGCCGACCACAAACATCAGCACGGCCGAGACGAACATGGTGGAGCCGAGCAGCTCCGCCGACCCGGTCGTTTCCACCAAATACCAGGCGATGCCGATCATGGTCATCCCCTGGCCAAAGCCGGAAAACAGGTTGGAGAAAAACAGCTTGCGAAACTGACGGTTGGCAAACACTTCTCTCATGGGACGCGGCCCCCTTGGAATGTATGTCGCAAGGATTCGGTATTATCATACGGAATATTTTAAATTTTGTAAATAAAAATGTTTCATAATAGTCCCAGAAGCCGCGTGTCGTCGGGTGTGCTTCCGCCCAACCGGACAAAAAAACGCCCCCGGCGCGAAACCGGGGACGCTTGTGGTACCGTCTGTTATTTTACAAAGCCCAAAATCAGCTCGCGCACGATCTTGGACGCCACAATCTGGGTCATCTCGCTGTGATCGTAGACCGGCGCCACTTCCACCAGGTCGCAGCCGATCACGTTGGCGCCGTTTTTCGCCATGTAGTGGATGGTCTCCAGCAGTTCGCGGGAGGTGATGCCGCCCGCTTCGGTCGTGCCGGTTCCCGGCGCGTGCGCAGGGTCGAGCACGTCGATGTCGATCGTCAGGTAGATCGGACGGTTGCCGATCGTCGGCAGCACCTGTTTGACCGGCTCCAGCACGTCGTACTTGTACAGGTGCATGTTTTCCTTCGCCCACTCAAACTCTTCCTTCATCCCGCTGCGGATGCCAAACGAGTAGACGTTTTTGCCGCCGATCAGATCGCACGCCTTTTTGATCGGCGTGGAATGGGAGTACGCATACCCCTCGTAGTGGTCGCGCAGGTCGGTGTGCGCGTCAAAGTGGAAGATGACCAGGTCGCTCTTGTACTTTTCATAGACGGCCTGGATCACCGGCCAGGTCACCAGGTGCTCGCCGCCCAGACCGATCGGGAACTTGCCGTCCGCCAAAATTTTGCTGACGAACGAGCGGATGGCATCCAGGCTGCCCTCCACGTTGCCGAACGGCAGGGGAATATCCCCCGCGTCGAAGTACTTCACTTCTTCCAGCAGCCTGTCCAGGTACGGGCTGTACTCTTCCAGGCCGATCGAGACCTCGCGGATGCGGGCCGGGCCGAAACGGGAACCGGGACGGAAGCTGACCGTCCAGTCCATCGGCATGCCGTAGATGACCGCCTGGCTCTCCTCGTAGTTGCCGTGGCTGCGGATAAAGACGTTGCCGGAATACGCTTCGTCAAAACGCATGGTGTTCCTTCCTCCCAGTCCTTAGTCGCGGGTCAGCTCAGCCACGAAGTTGGGCAGCTTGAACGCGGCGTAGTGAACCTCCGCATTGTAGTACTTGGTGTTCAGATCCTTGATCTTGCTCGCATCCACTTCCAGCGGATCGTACTGTTTGGAGCCGATCGTAAAGCTCCACAGACCGGACGGGTACGTCGGGATGCTGCATGTATACAGACGGGTTACCGGGAAAATCGATTTGATATCCTTGAACACGCGTTTGATCAAGTCGCGGTTGAACCACGGGGACTCGGTCTGAGCCACCATGATCCCGTCCGGTTTCAACGCGTCGTAAATGCCTTGGTAAAATCCTTTTTCAAACAGGCCCACGGCCGGTCCGACCGGCTCGGTGGAGTCGACCATAATCACGTCGTACTCGCCTTTGTGGTCGTGAATGTGCTTGATTCCGTCAATCACCTGCACGTCCACTTTCGGGTTGCCGGACAGTTCGCTGGCGATGGCCGGGAAAAACTTTTTGCAGGCCTCGATCACGCCACCGTCAATTTCCGCCAATACGGCTTTTTCCACGGAGGGGTGTTTGACGATTTCGCGAATGGCACCGCCGTCGCCACCGCCCACGACGAGCACCTTTTTCGGGTTCGGGTGGGTGTTGAGGGCAACGTGGGCGATCATTTCGTGATAGACAAACTCGTCCACATCAGTGGTCATGACCATGCCGTCGAGAACGAGCATGCGGCCGAACTGTTTGGTGTTGATGATGTCCAATTGTTGGAATTCGGTTTTCTCGCTGTACAACGTCTCGGTGATCTTTGTCGTAATACCGTGATTTTCCGTTTGTTTTTCGGTGTACCACAGTTCCATGTTCATGATTATGTACCCTCCTTAACTAACCGCATTGGTTGGAAGAACCCGGCCGACGCCGGTTTGGCAGGAGATAGCGGGCAGTCCCTGCCGAAATGGTCCAGACCGCTGCCATTCGTATCTGCCAAGAAAATTATAGTGGCTGCCTCTCAAAATGCAAGCAATTTTTGCGAGACTCGCTGCCCGGCGCGGACGTCAAGTTTATCCAGCGCGACTTTGTCCCATACTAGACAGTAACCCTATCGTTTGGTTAGTATGTCCCAATTCGGAAAAAAATGAGGGGAAAGGACTAGAGAGGACATGGAAGTGATCCGGGAAGCCCCGCTGCTCCGCTATTTGCGTTGGGCGAAGAAATTCGTAAAATTGCTCATACTCAGCCTATTGTGCTGTTCCTTTGCCATCCTGCTGCTGATTCTCTACCTCCGTTCGCAGCCGCTGCCGGCGGTCTCGATCAATCAGACGACGACCATTTACGCCGGAAACGGCGAGGTGCTGGATACGCTGCACCGCGGCCAGAACCGGTTTGTGGTCCCGCTGAAGGACATCGCCCCCTCCCTGGTGCAGGCGACGATCGCCATCGAGGACCGTTCCTTCCGCGAGCACTACGGCATCGACTGGCTGCGTCTGGCCCGGGCCGCCTACGTGGACGTGATCCACATGGAAAAGCTGCAGGGAGCCAGCACGATCACGCAGCAATTGGCGCGAAACCTGTATCTCACGCTGGACAAGACCTGGGAGCGCAAGATCAAGGAGGCGCTGTTGGCCATCCAGTTGGAGCTGAATTACAGCAAAGACGAGATTCTGGAGATGTACATGAACCAGATCTACTACGGCCATTCCGCTTACGGCGCCCAGGCCGCGGCGCAGACGTACTTCGGCAAGGACGCCAAGGATCTGACGCTGGCGGAAAGCGCCTTGTTGGCCGGCATCCCCAAAGGCCCGTCGTACTACTCTCCCTTCGTGGACTTTGACAAGGCCAAATCGCGGCAGCAGGTGATCCTCCAGGCCATGGTGCGCTCCGGCTACATCACGCCGGAACAGGCGGAGCAGGCGTATGCCGCGCCCATCAAGCTGAAAGAGCGCGGCACCGAAACCGCCACCGAACAGGCCCCCTATTTTCGCGATTACATCGCCAACCTGGTGAAGAACAAATACGGCATCGACGAAGAGACCTTTATCCACGGGGGGCTGAAAATCCACACGACCCTGGACCCGGTGATGCAGAAAAAAGCGGAGGACATCATCGCCAAGGTGCTGCCGAAAGACAAGCCCGACCTGCAGGTGGCACTGGTCGCCATGGACCCGGCCACCGGCCAGATCAAGGCGATGGTGGGAGGACGGGACTACCGCAAGAGCCAGTTCAACCGGGCATTGGGCATGCGGCAGCCGGGCTCCTCGTTCAAGCCGATCCTGTACCTGACCGCCCTGCAAAACGGCTATACGCCGCTGACGCTGATGAAAAGCGAACCGACCGTGTTCACCTACGACAACGGCAAGACCTACATCCCGAAAAACTTTGGGGAGCGCTACGCCCACGCCTATATCAACATGCGGGAGGCGATCAAGACCTCGGACAACATCTACGCGGTCAAGACGATCGACCACCTCACCCCGCAAAAAGTGGTGGAACAGGCCCGCAACCTGGGGATTACCAGCAAGCTGCAGGCCGTTCCCTCGCTGGCGCTGGGCACGTCGCTCGTCTCCCCGCTCGAATTGAACACCGCCTACGCCGCCATCGCCAACAAAGGGGAACGGGTCAAGCCCATTGCCATCACCCGGATCGAAGACAGCCAGGGCAACGTGCTCGTCGAGGAAAAAACGGAGAAAACCAGAGCCGCCGATCCGGTGGCGTCGGCACTGCTGATCAACTTGATGCAGAGCGTGTTTGAACCGGGCGGAACCGGCTACCGGGTGGCAGGCGAACTGAACAGGCCCGTCGCGGGCAAAACCGGCTCCACCGATTACGACGCCTGGCTCAGCGGATTCACGCCGCAGTTGGTCACCACCGTCTGGCTGGGGTACGACAAGAATCAAAAAGTGGACGATGTGACAGAAGGCTATCTCTCCAAAAAAATTTGGGCGCAGTTCATGGAAAGCGCGCTGAAAGACCAGCCTCCCGCCTTGTTTGACATGCCGGCGGGGGTGGTGTCGGTGTACATCGATCCGGCATCGGGCAAGCTGGCGACGGAGCACTGCCCCAACCCGCAGTTGTTCTACTTTGCCAAAGGAACCGAGCCGCAGGAGTACTGCACCGATCACCTCCCCAACCATGAAACGCCCACGCCGCTCCCGCCGCCGGACACTCCGTCGTTCTGGCAGCGCATGGGCAGTTGGTGGAAACCGTCGGAGTAGGCACGGAAAAGGGCTGTCCCAGCAGGCAGATCGATTCTGCCGGGGACAGCCCCTTTTTGCCGTCAGCGGGCCGATTCGTCGCCGCCGCCCACGACGCCGTTGCCGTCGGCGAACACGTGGTCGTTGCAAATGGTGATCAACCCGGCGCTGTCAAGCTGCTCCAGCACTTCAAACAGACTCTCCCGTTTTCCGGCCGGCAGCTTGCGGACAAAGTCGTTGATTTCCTGGGGAGACACGTGCGTGCGAAAATGGACGCCGCCGTGCCGCACGTAATGGTTGTCGTCTGCCTGAGCGTCGTTCTCCGGCAGGTCTCCCCCCTGTATGCGGTCGGTCATCTTCAACGCCCCTTCCGTCAACAGTTTGGCCGTACCTTCCTAGTCTCCCGCGTCCGCGGACAGGGAATGCGCTGAAAAATGCCCCAACAACGTCATGGATCAGCAGCGAACACAACCCAGCAAGCGTTTTCGTAAAAAAAGACAAACAGGAAAAGAGTGACGGGCTCTTTCCCTGTTTGCTGACCTAGTGTACATGTACACAGCTATGGAAATAAGTTTACCTGACTTCAATACGGCTAACAATTGATTTCACAATTTGTTCACAATCCGTTCAAGATTTCCAGCTTCGCCCAAACAAACGGCAGGATGGGCGGAACCATTTGGCTCAACCATGCGCTTGCACGGCGTACTTTTTAGGCCAACGCCTGCTTCAGTTCCTCGCTGGAATTCTCCCACATCGCCGGGTTGTGTTCCATCAACAGCTTTTTCAGCGCCGCTTTTTCCGTGTCGTTCAGCTCCGACACCATGATGCGCCGTTTCATTGAGTAGTCCATCCGGTTGACATGGTCGGCCAAAATCTTGTATCCGCGCCGAGCCTCCCGGTCAATCTCCATGTAGCAGGCGGTTACCCCTGCGTAATACGGTCCCGAATCGTTGCGGTCGACCGTCACCCAAACCACCCAATACGGCTTGCCGTTGGGGACCTCCTCCTTGTTCGTCGTCCACTTGATGCCTTTTTCCACGGCGCTTTTCGCATGCAGTGCGCCCATGTCGATGTAGGCCTTGTCCCCGTCAATGATGACGGAGGAGACGGCGCTCAGGTCAAGCACCCCCTGCCCAAAACCGCCGTGCACGTCCGTTTTCCCGCTCATGATCGTAAAACCGCCTGATTTGCTGTCAAAAATGTCCACGTGATCCACCTCTTCTGACCCGAATCTTCTTACAGCATATTCTACCCGGAAACGGTGTGAGGCGCAATTTTACGACGCGCCCGGCCGTTTGGGCCCCTCTCTGTTTGGGCCCCTCTCCACTGTCCTTCACATGGAACGGACGCAAACGGGAGACACTACAAACGGAGCTTCTCTCGAGGCTTCTCTCGGTAAACGCCGCTTGCAGCCATCCGGATTTTTCTGAAGCGAATTCCGAAGCGAAAAGGAGTGACCGTACGGATGAACGATCGTCCGAGAGATCGGGACATTCAGCTCAACAGAGAGCGTCAATTGCAGGAACCGTATCCCGCTGCCGCACGGGTGGTGGATCAGGTCGTGCGCGCGAAGGCGGCGGAGTCTCCGGCCCCTCCTGTTCCGGAGGAAGCTGCCGGCGGCGTGGACGGACTGAAGACCGGCGTTCCCAGCAATTACGAAGCCAGTTTGGGCGGCGAGCCCGCGAGCCTGACCGCTTTTGAAGTGAAAAAGTCGCCCGGCCGTTTGTAGCCCTGTCTCAAAGCTCAAAGGGAATCTGTGGACGGTGTAGCCGACGACCGGCCCTTCATGAGTCTTTCATGAGTCCTTCCGTCTCTTTCCTTTCAGCGCTCGCACCGCCCTGCCGATCAGCCAGATCAGCAGAGCCGTGCTCCAGGCGCTGTGAAACGCCATGCAGGCGATGATCGGCCAGGAATTAAACATGGTGTACTCGGAGAAGCGCAGTTGGAAATAACAAAAGGTCACAAGAAAGGTAACCGCCATGATCAGCCAGATGCGGATGCCGAAAAGAAAGCTCAGGTATCCGGAAATCAGCAGACCGATCAAGGGTCCCCCGAATTCCCAGGCGGGAATGATCAACATAATCAGGATGAATATGCCGTCAACGCTCATCATTTTCTACTCCTTCCACATCTTCCAGGCGGTCTTCAACAAGCCGGAACAGTCGGCCCGTTTCCTGCCGATCGTCCGATGAAAACCGCTGGATCAGCAGCTTGGCCGAGGAACTGCTCCGGGAACGCGGCAGTTCCTGAAAGAGCGGCTTCTCTCCGTCCAGCACATGAACCACCACGATGTTGCCGTGGTACTCGACGCGCAAGTCGTCCCACACCTCTTTTTTCTCGGGGGTAATCCGCATGGACCTGCCGGACTTGGAGACGATCACTTCGGGAAATTCACCGTCTTCGCGAGACAGGATGTAATAGAGGTAGGAAGAGGTTTTCTGCGGAGTCCGCCGCATCCCGTTCTGCACATCCTCAATGCCGATCAGCAGATGGCCCACCTGCTGAATAACGTACGGATTAAGCGGCAGCTTGGCATGTTCCTCCTTGACGTAATACTGTTTCTTGATGTCTTTTTGGGCGTAGTTGGCGCTCAGGTAGGGAACCGTTCCATCCCCCACCCCGAGGTCAAAATACGGTACCAACTGACGGGAAACGGGATTCATGACATATCCCAGCAGGGTCGTTTGTCCATGTCCGACGATGGAATACTGAGGGACATTGATTGTCTTGTTGTCCCACTTTTCATGCAATTGCCCCGCGTTTTTGACCAGCGGGTCATAGTCAAGGCGGATCTCCTGGTCTTGCAAAAATTCTTCATAGGAGTACGGGTGAACCACGTCCTTTTTGAGAAACGCAACCGTGTCGAAGTACTTTCGGGAAGGAAGCAGTTCGTATACAGCGGGAGCGTATGCGGAGATGACTTTCCCTGTTTCTTCGTGCAGGAAGGGGATGCCGAAGTTGTAGCCGTATTTGATCGCCTGATATGCGCGGGGCGATCCCAAAAACGGGGTGCCCATGTAAATGATACGCTTTACTTTTGGCTGATAGGATACGTTGGACAGGAGCGTCTCCCGGACCAGCAATCCGCCCATGCTGTGGGCGACCAACTGTACCTGGCTGGCTCCAGACTCCTTTAGGGCCTCGTCTATTTTCTGCTTTAAAAATTTGGCGTTATCCGCGTTGCTGTACCGCCAATCGTAGGGCATGGCAAAAAGCGTCCGGTTTTTCCTGTACCCCATTTTCTCCAGATGCTTCGCCATGCTTGCATACTGCTCCACTTGTTTCTTGATGACATCCAGGTCCAATTTGGTGTACGAAAGATATTCAATGGCGCGAAACCCGCCATCCGCCCGTTCCGGAAACACTTTGATACCCGGTTGGCGGGGCTGTACGTTTACGCTGCCGTTCTTGACGGGTTCCAGCGACAAAATCCTGCGATGCCGCGGGTCTCTGATGCCCACGCCCATATCCCACAAGCCCAACCATATTTCCGAAGTCTTCCCGTCCTCCTCCACCTCCAGCCGGGAACCGCCGATACCAGGAATCAGGATGACCGGAATCGTAGAGGTCGAGATCGACAGCTTGTAGGCGTGCGGCTTTAGGGCGGAACGGCGGCTGGCCGAGACTTTTACGAAGTAGGTGCCGGGGTCGCCGTTGTACACGATCAGCTCGTCCGCATTCCTGGCCTTGTCCGATTTGGCCACCAGCTTGTTCTCTTGGTTGTACAGGTACAAATCCAGGTCCATCCCCTCGGGAATATCGCTGAGCGCTGCCCGGATGGTGGAAGACCGCTTTATCGTTACGCGGTAGAAATCGACATCGTCAAGCTGATGCAAATTGGCCACGATGCTTCCTTGCACCATCGGTTCGCGGGCGTCTTTCGGCGTGTCGTTCGGTTCGTACTCGTCCGGCTTGCCTTCCGATCCGGCAACGAAATCCGCCCTCAGGCGATACTGAAAGGTCTTGTTGAATGTCCCCCGGCTTCCCTCCACTTTCACGTAGTACCACTTGTTTTTTTCGACGGCGACGTCTTCCACCCGCTGCTCGTCACTTCCCGGATGGTCGGAACGACCCAGCTCGCGCTCTTCGCCGTCGAACACGTACAGGTAATAATCTGTCTGGTAGGGGATGTCGAAGAGCGAGAACGCGATCGCCCCGTTTGCGGGAGCTTTGATTTTCCACACATCCACGTCACCGCTTTTTCCAATCCGGCCATACGCGTCCTTTCCGGTAAACATCCAGTCCGCTTTGGAAAAGGTGTCATTGGGCTCCAGTTCATACGTCGCGGGCAGCCCCCGCAGCGCCGCTTCCGGCGGCTTCGTCCTGCCGGAAAAGCGCCGGTAAAACGTCTCTTCCTGCTCCTGCAGGTCGCTGTCCGCCTGCTCGTCCGGCTCGTTATTACCATCTTCGACCTCTTCGCCCTCATTCCCTGCGTCCAACTCCTCCTCTCCCGTCACTGGATCGGAGTTTTCCACTTCCATTCCTTCCCCCGCATGCGGGTCTTCCCCACCGTCGTCCTCCTGTTCTTGCAGCGCGATCCATTCGCTCTCGCGGGGCTTGTCCCCCGCCTCATCCGCAAGCGCAGCGCTCTGTTTGGCCAAACCGGCCGGAACCACGCTGCTCAACAGCAGGACAGCCAGCAGCAGCACATGTGCCATCCGGCGCAACGTCTCCCCCATAAAAATACCCCCTTGCCTGTTTCTTCCTATACGGTAGGAAAAGACAGCGAGGGGGAGCAAGTAAATTTACCGCGTGGTATGGTTGCGAATGCCCTGGCGTTCCCAGGCGTTGGCGATAATGCGGAACGGTGTCCGATAGTCCGCCTGATCATGCCCGGCGAGCGTCTGTTTGTTCGGGAAGGCAAAGCCCTTCACCGCTCCGAACCGAAAATGAACGTGAAAGTAAACGGCGTAGCTGGCATCCTTCTGAAAGCCGCGCTGTTTGTCTCCCATCAGGGGCGTATCGACGCCGGTTTCCCTCATGCCCAGTTTGGGCACCATGTAGGACGCCCCCTGCCATGCCGTCGGCGACGACTGCTGCAGTCCCAGGGTGGACTGAAGCGGCGTGCTTCGCCTCCCCGTTTCCGAAATCCATGCTTGCGCCGCGGTAATCTCCGGATAGTTGCCGCTGACCGGATGGCGGTGACGCGTTTCCAGGACGAGACTGGTCAAGATGCGCTCGCCGGCGTAAAAATCATCGGGACGACTTTCCGGATATCGGTCCCGCCCGTGGTACTCCGCCCATTCGGCGGTGTGGCGCAGCAGCCCTTTGGCGTTGGGTTCGAACACCTCAAACTCGCGCTCCCCTCCTTTTACCGTGATCGTGTAACGTCCCGTCATGTTTTGGGTCAAGCTGTGCGGCTCGCACGTTTCGTTCCCGTCGTCGTCCTCCGTGCAGCTCTCATACGACACGTCAAACCGGATGTGGTAATCCATCGTGATGACAAACCCGTTTATCTCGACTTTGTATTTTTGCGCGTTTAGCACCTGCCGCCACGTCGTTTGCGTCGGGACAACGGTTCCGGTGTAGAGATAGTCTCCGCCGGTTCCCGCGCTGCTCACCTGCCACTGTTGGGGTGTGCCGGGACCGGTCACCTTCAGGTCCAGCATGGCCGAGTTGTACACGGCGAGGCTTTTCGCGTCCGCGATCCATCCGGGCGTCGCCGTCACGGTTACGCCTTTGATTCCGTCACCGCTGATCGACTGCTCAAGCTGTGACTTGTACAAGGTGATGTTTTGGTTGATCTCCTGCTTCACGCGATCAAAGCCCTGATTGATTTTGGTCTGGTCGATCTCGACGCGGATCCTGGCCGGTTCGCGTTCCCATACACCGTCGGCATTCACCTGCAGCTTCTGCAGCTCGCGGCCGTCGCTGTCGAAAATCTTGAGGCCGATCTCGCCGCCTTCAAAGCTGCCTCCTCCTCCCGGCGGGGCGGGAATGGTTCCTCCTCCGCCTCCGGTCACCTCGACCGGCCATTGAGCGCGGTTGTCCGGCCAAATGGTTTCGTCAGCCGGCCTGTCTTTGTTCGGGTTGATGTTGGCGATGAAATCCTCCGACTGCTGCGGGTATTGGGTCGGCACGGTAATTTTGCGGACTTCCCCCGGCTTGAAGTTGTTTACGTCCAGCATGGTGGCCGTCGGGGAGCTTTCCCAGCGAACCGCCAGTTTTGTATCGTGTTCCAGTTTTCCGGCGTTTTTCACGTCAAACGTGATGGTTGCGGTCGTCCCTGGAGCCTGCGGATCGTTTGGTGTAATCTTGAAGCTGCTTTTGATGATCAGCAGGTTTTCCCCATCCGGATTCGGGTTGGGATTTTCGCCGTCTCCAATGCGAACAAAGAAGTAACCGTCACATTGGTCAGAATCACTGTTTTCATCATAGAACTCGATTCTGTAGAATCCGGGTAACGGCAACCCCGTTGGTCCACTGCTATCACGGGGGAACGAAATGCTGTGATGGTTCTGCGCTCGTGACGATGCGCTCAGCCATTTTCCGTCACGCTGTTTTTCCCAGGTGTTCGTTGCGGGATTGAGCCATGTGAGCGAAAAATGCGTGTCCGTGCTGGTAAAGAGACGGAAGCCGTGATACCCGTCGATCCAGTCTTCCGGCTTCAACTCAAGGATTTCACCGCGTTCGACGTCCTTCTCCCAAACGACCTGTCCTGTCGTGTGTTCAATAGAGGCGGTTAGTGTGTAACACTTGCGATCGGACCAGATTGGCAGTTCCAGCTCCCGAATGCAGCCCGTCTCGGAAATAAAGACCAGCGTGACGGTGTCCCCTGCCTCCACATCGTATGGCAAGAACAGGTGGAACTTTTCTTTCGCTGCCAATTTTCCTGTCAAGGGTGTCTGGCTGCCGTTGAATTTCAAGTACCAAGTGCCCGGCACGTCTGCGGCCACTCCCAAGTGGGTGTCGTAGTCGTTTCCGGTATCCGTGAAGTGGCTGAAGTACAGCCCTTCGTCAAGCAGCGTGTCGTCCAGCAGCTCGCCGCCGGGCGAATAACCGACAGGCGGTTCCCCGTACGCGTAAAACTTGATCCGATCCTGCTCGTCTATTGTGCAGCTCGTATCCCGGACTTTGATGGTGATGGACCAGGCGCATTCCGGCCGGCTGGCAGCATCAAAGTTCGTATGCTCCAGGTTGAGTCTCAGTTGGTACGTCTTTCCCCGTTCCAGAGGAACTATGTCTTTCCTAGCGTATTCGTAGGGCAATGTGAGCTTGTCCGACTCGTACGGTCCGACCTTTCCCTTATCGTTCTCTGCCAGCGGCACGGTCACCAGTTTCCCATCCGGCAGCGTCACTTCCCAATAGACATTCAGGGGCTGCACGTCACCATATCGATCCGTGTACTGCACACGAAAGTTCAGCTCTTCCCCTGGTGATACCTCGATGGTTTCCCCGTTTCTCACCGTACTTCCCGACAGTTTTACGATGGGGCACTTGTCGAGGCGGTCTCCTTTCTTTAGCACAAACATCGTTTTTACCCAACAGTCAGCCCCGTCATCGCTTTCGTACTTTATCTGTATTGGTCCTTCGTCGAATGGGGCGTCCAGCACACCAACCTTGGCGTTGTTCCCGGGCCCTTTCTCCATTGGCACGCCGTTGGCCGTGAATCTTCCCGACTTGGCTGCCGTAATGATGATCCGGCTGCCCGGTTCGACATAGATGGTTTCCCCGCCGCTGGGAACGCTCTGTAATTCCCGATCGCTTTTCTCTTCCTCGATTCGAATATCCAGCTTGGTTTGGGTGGAAGAGATGCTGCACGTCGCGGGCGGTGGCGGTTCATTTCCCCCACCTCCATCCGGAGGAGGCGAAGGAGGGCTGCCAACAACGAAAGGTGCTGCATACGCAACACCTTGACCTCCCACTGCAGGGGCATTTTTGGTATTTCGGGCATGTAAATCTGTGAAGAGGATTCTTGCTTCGTAGTTTCCGGCTTTCGAGGGGACCCACGTTTGTTGTGGGAAATTTATCGCTGCACCGCTCCCGTCCCCCTCGCCACTGATCGGGTATTCTTTGATCAACGAGGAAAACGTATACTCTGTCTTTCCGGTATCGACATTGTAGATGTAATAGTTGAAGACTTTTAACCCGCGATTGTAAATACTGTAGTCCTTGCCAGAAGCATCAATCTTGACGGTGTCCCCAACATGATACTGGCTCTTATCGGTGCGAATCGAACCATCCGGTCGCTGGGTCGTTACAAATTTAACAACACCAACCCACGAGCCTTGTTCGCCACTTTTTGCAGGTCTGAAAGAGAAAGGCAGGCCTTTTCCTCCGGACATTTCGGCGACTTTTGCAAGAAGATACCCGGTGTACGGCTCAGCGTTAGGTCCACCCTTGGTTATTTCAGCACCGTAAAGACCATTTGCGTTAGTCATAAACGCCGGGTTCCCATTAAAAAGAGAAGCCCATGCTAGAGCCTCAGAATAATCTACAACGGGGTAGCCGTTATCGGCGGTCTGTGTAGCTTTATTATAGTTTAAGACCCTACCGCTTCCGCTTGTAGCCCCAGTATACTGTACGTCAGCGATCGTGAGGCGCATGGTTTCGTTTTTATTTATACCAAAACCATCAATAGAGTGTGCATCACTACCTTCAACACCTTTAGCATCATTAAGCCATCCGGCAGCCCGCCCATACATTTTCGGACTACTGGGACTTGCCTCGACAGGCGTCAGCGGGTACATTGCAGAGTTTAAAAGGATGGTACATAAAACTATTATGCGGGAAAAAAACCTAATTGTTTTTAACATCATAGCCTGTCACCGAATATTTACCCTTTCAAGGGAAGGGAGTTTAAGATAGTTATAGAGTGCTAACGGGACGGCTTCTCCCGTTCTCTGCACACTCAATTCAAGGTAGCTAATTTGACTAACGTTGAGCATAACTTCCCCAGATTTTAAAGACAGCCCTTTTCCATTTTTAAATCTTGCTAAGAGGTGAACAGAGTAGCCTTTAACAGTTGGAATTACCCCCGATAAATATCCTCCAGAAATCCTAAAAGACTGATGAATTTGAGAAGCAATTTTTTCTCCTTCACGGATTCCTAAAATATCTCTATGAAGAACTGTCAAAGCCACCGATTCTTCTGCTCTTGAGACATTCGATAAAGCATCGTAAAGGGTTGTTTGAACTCCATTGGAAAATTTCCCTGATTTTGGAGGAAGCCATCCGCTACTTACAGCGACCTCGGCATAAGACTGCCGCGTTTTGTTATAGCTTTGCCGCAAATTCTTCCACGCATTATTCATCAGCAATCCAGCCTCTTCCCGATTCAAAACCTTATTGGGATTAATCGAAACATTATCCAAAATCCCGTCTTTCTTCGCCCTCTCATAGTACACCTTGGCCCAATGATTCGCCGGAAAACCGGGAACCGGACTGCCTACAGTCAATCCCTTAACATTCACCAACCCAGCAACAAGATCCGCCTGAGTAACCGGCTGCTCGGGACGGAAATTCCCATCAGGGTAAAGCCACATCAGTTTATTTTTGACCACATATTCGATCGCTGCACGGTTCGGATGGTTTTCATAGTCTTTCTGCACCGTTTGCGCTTGCGCAGTAGAGGGATGGGCCGCCGCGAAAAGACCGCTTAATGAAAGAACGGTTCCCAACACACTGGAGAGAAAAAAATACATTCGTTTCAAGTGCCTACCTCCTCCAAAATCAATATTTCCTCTATTCGGAATATTGAAATTATATGGAATTGATACCACTCGCATCGACACAATCACGTTTGCCAGGTCGTCCATTTGATGCTTCTCCGCCCCGTCCCCCCCTTTTCTCCTACGACCATTTTACCCACCCTCATCTTTTCCAGAAAGAGGTTTTGTTAGATGTTTCTGCAAAAATCTTCGCAAAGCCGGTGCCGGCACATCTCCTTCCAGCTTGCCCGCCACCGCCCCGTCTTGCACGACGAAGACGGTGGGCGTCGCTTCCGCTCCCAGCCGTTCGGCTTCGGCCAGATCCCGTTTGTCGTGAACGTCCAGCCGCTCCACCTGCCATCGCGGAAACTCCTTGATCACCTGCTCGAACGTAGGGGTAAACGTGGTGCAGTACCCGCAGCTCTCGCTGAACACGTACACCACTTTCGTCTGATTGGCACTGGCACCGGCACACAACACCATCGCCGCGACCGCGCAGCCAAACAGCGACGCCACCCACATCCAGCGGCGTTTGATGCCACCCTTCATTTCCGTACCTCCTCATGCGCTTCCCAATGCGTAATTTGGCAGATCAGGCGTGTCCATATGGAATTGTCAAGGAACGGTGCCTTCATTATGCCGCTCCCTGTTGAGACAAAAAAAGGACCGGCATCACGGCCGGTCTTTTTCTTGCATCCCCACTCTATCATTTTCTATCATAACAATACCATCACGAATCAGTGCGCGGGCGCGTCGCTGTCGGCATTCATCAGCGCACGCAGCTCCTCGATAAACGACATGCCTTTGAGAATCTCCTCTTCGGTATAACGCTGTTTGCTTTTAAAGGTAAAAATTTTGGCCTTCATTTCATCATAGGGAAGATTGCTGAAATACAGGATGGTGGAGACCAATTCGAGAAAGCGGGAGTTTTCCTCGTTCATCCGTCGGATCAGCCGCTCTCCAAAGCCGAAATCCACCTCGTGGAAACGGAGAAAATCGCGGCCCGCTTCGTTCAGGGTGTACCGATACAATTGAATGGCCCCCTTGCTCTCCATCTGCTCGTCCAACAAGCCCATGTTGCACAGCTCGTCCACACGCAGCGTCAGTTCCTCGGAATAGGGGCCGTACATGTGAAATTCAAACCGCTCGTCGAAGTCCATGTTCAGTTGTTTCGCTATGTATACCATCTTTTGCAACTTTTTTCGTCCGCTCACTTCGCCGGCAATCTCGATCAAGCGTATGATTTTGGCGTGACGACTAAGCATCTTCCATCACTCCCAGACGTTCTCGTATCTTTCCGGAGACGTCCTCCGGCAAAGCCAGCACCTTATCCATTGGAAAGTACAGCTTGTAGTCAAACCGGCGCTTGCCGCTGATCGCCTCCACAATCTCCGATCTCTGCGACAGCTCTACCAGTTCTCCGGACGGCATCAGGAGCATGATGGGAATACGCTCCTCTTCCTCGCCGGCACGATAAAAATCATACGGAAGATCGGAGGTGGTGTCTACTTCCAAATAATACATCGGGTCGATGCCCGCCGCTTGGAACTCTTCTTTCAGCTCTGCCAGCAAGCGGTAATCCCTCGGATTGTATTCGACGTATTTAAAGAGATTCCTGTCCAGAAAACGGGCGCACAAATCTTTCAAAATGGGATCGCTCTCCTTGCGCCACATCTGCATGTAAAAGAGAATCACAGACTCGTCAAGGGACAGGTAATCCGACAGGCTCACCTTGTCCGTCAAGAACGGCAGCAGCAGCACCGGCTCCTGCGCGAACGAGTAGCCTTGGGCAAACAGTTCCTTGGCCCGCTGGAAAATCTTGCGGAGCACCACTTCCGCGCTGCGCGTGACCGGGTGGAAATACACCTGCCAGTACATCTGGTAGCGGGACATGATGTAGTCCTCGACGGCGTGCATCCCGCTGAATTTAAACACGATGCCATCCTCGTGGGGGCGCATCACCCGCAGAATCCGTTCGATTTCAAAGTTGCCGTAGTTGACGCCGGTATAGTAGGCGTCGCGCAGCAAATAATCCATCCGGTCGGCGTCGATCTGGCTGGAGATGAGGCTGACAATCAGTTTGTTATCGTACGTTTTGGCGATTACCTCTTCCACCCGTTTGGGGAAATCGTCGCCCATCCGGCGCAAAATGCGGTTGATCTGCGTGTCGCCGAGCAAAATCGCTCGGGTCCAATCCTCGTGATGGTAGCGGAACACCTTTTCAAACGAATGGGAAAACGGCCCGTGGCCCACGTCGTGCAGCAGCGCGGCACACAGGCAGAGCAGTTTTTCCTCGTACGACAGGTGAATCCGCCCTTCAAACGTCTCAAGAATGCGCCGCATGATCTCATACACGCCGAGCGAGTGGTTGAACCGGCTGTGTTCCCCGCCGTGGAAGGTAAAAAAGCTGGTGCCCAGTTGCCTGATCCGGCGCAGCCGCTGAAACTCCGGCGAGTTGATCAAGTCCCAGATCAGTTTCTCCCGGACGTGAATGTACCGGTGCACCGGGTCCTTGAACACCTTTTCTTCATGAAGAAGCTGGGGCTGTTGCATCCTGGACACTCCTTTCCTGGTTTACGTCTCGTCGTCATGTCCCGATCGGGCTTTTGGGTCCATCATACCATAACGTCAGCCGGCTGGAAAACGACGGCATGTCTGCCAGCGGAGAGAGCTGCCGCCCAAGACGGAGGAGTTGACCTCGAAATGCCGAATGAAATCCTACGTTCCACTTGTTAAAAAGAGGAAGGATTCGTCTCAGATTGGGAAATATCCCGTTTACACAGTCGTTTACCTTCATGCCAACGCTCCGCTCTGTCTTTCTGCCCTATATCTCAACACGAAGGAGGGTTTGCCCAGTGATCCGCACTTGCCGTTCCTTTGCCGAAGCCTCCCGTTTCCTGCCGTTCGTCTGCCTGGTTCCCCGCGACATGATCGACAACTGGGACATTGCCGAGATCCGTATCCGTCCGGAAGGAGAGAAGTGGGCCACACTGTGGTATCGCGTCCAGGCGAAAACCGGTGCTTTTCGCGTCAAACAATTTTTTCTCGACCTTATGGAACCCTCCTACCCCGACACCTGCATCTTCCAGGCCAAAGGGGAATGCCATGCGGTGGACGGGATTGTGTTTTGGCGCGGAACCAACTACAAACAACGCGACAGCTACGTCCTCTCCTTGTGGAAAACGCAAATCGAAATCTCGATCGACTCCGGCCGGATAGATCTGGAGGAAATGGGCCGCTTCATTGCCGGGCTGCAGCCGGAGGATCCGCTGCGGGCGGAGGAGATTGTGAACAATCCGTTCCATGCGCTCAGTTTTCACACCCGAACCGGGAAGGGACAGGGAGAAATCAGCCGCTGCCGCCGCTGGACGTCTCCGAATGCTGCCGGCTTCCACCCACTCCCCGTCACGCTGCCAGGCACGTGGATCCTGGAATCGGTAGGGGCGGCTGACGACGAGACCCAATACGTGTATTGGGATGAACATTCAAAGACGTATGCCCTATGGGCCATCCGCACCAAAGCGGGCGGCTATTATCCCGCCGCCTCCTGGACCCGCAATTACTCGCCGCCTGTCGTGATCGGCCGCCGCGAGTTCTACCGGCATCCCGCCCGCGGTACGGTTGTCCACGAACGGTTGGATGATGAACAGATCTCGTACGTGTTCAGAGGACTACCCGCCACGACGCCGCAAGACGTGGACAGCATGTTTGGGCTCAGCCCTTCTTCCCCGGGCGGGTTAACCGGTTGATCTTCACAAAGAACCCCCTCCGCGCGTGCGGAAAACACCCGGCTTTCCGGTTCGGCACGGAGGGGGATCCCCACCTATCGTTGCAGCGTTTGCTTTATGTCCAGCGCGTTACGCGTTCATCTCCGCCTCCGGCCCAAACAGGTCGGGGCGCTTGGCAGCCTTTTTCGCCAGCCGCTTCCTTTTGCGCTCCGCCAGCACCGTGTAGAAGGACGGCACGACGATCAGCGTCAGCATGGTGGAAAAGAGCAGCCCGAAAATAATCGTGACCGCCAACGGCTGGAACAGCACGTCACCGGAGATGGCGAGCGGCATCAAGCCGGCCACGGCCGTCAGCGAGGTCAGCAGAATCGGCCTCAGCCGCGCTTCTCCCGCCTGGATCACCGCCTGCTTCAGTTCCGCGCCGTCACGCCGCGCTTCCTCGATAAATTCGATCAGGACGATCCCGTTGCGGACGACGATCCCGGAGAGCGAAATCACGCCCATCATCGTCATGAAGCCGAGCGGGGTCTGGGTGACAAACAGCCCGATCAGGCTGCCCGCAAACGCGAGGTAGACCGTGCTTAACACCAGCACCGGAATGCTGAGCGAATAGAACTGCATGGCGATCAGGATCAGGATGAGGAACACCACCACGACGGACAGTTTGCCCATGTCGATGAAAATGTCCGTCTGCTCCGACGTCTCCCCGCCGATCTCCCAGCGATAGCCGTCCGGCAGGGGGAATGCCTGCAGCATCGGCTTTATCTCCTGCATGACCTCGGTCGCCGTGCGCCCTCTGACGTCGCTGGAGATGGTGACGCAGCGGGACAAGTCGCGGTGCGGAATCGCCTGCGTGCTGAAAGACGGCTTTACTTCCGCCAACTGGGACAGCGGAATCTGTTCGCCCCGGGCGTTGGCCACGGTCAGCCGTTGAAAGAGCAGGGACGGGTCCTCCTCCCCTTTTTGCAGGAACAGCTTGATGTCGAGCAGATCGGTCCCGTTGTCAAACTGGCTGACCGTAATCCCTTCGCTGACGAGGCGCAGCGTCTGAGAAAGATCATTGTAGTTGACCAGCTTTTGTTCCATGATTTCCTTGTTGACGACAAATTCCAGCGTGTAGCGCTCGATTCCGAAGTCGTCCTGCACATCGTACGTTCCCGGAATTTTCGCCACCCTGCTCTTGACCTGCTCTGACAGGGTGCGCAGCGTCGCCACATCCTCCCCGTACAGCCGGATCACCACCGGCTTGCCGACGGGCGGACCCGCTTCCAACTGCTTGGGAAGGATGCTTGCTTCCGGGTACAGCTTCTTGAACTCCTCCCGCCACGGTTCCATCATGTCGTCGATTTTTACTTTCTCCTCGTCAAAACGGACGACCAACTGGCCGACGGTGATGCCTTCGCCGGCACCGGTGTCGCCGCTGAACATTTTCGGCGCGCTGCCGCCGGCGTACGAAGCGACCGATTCGATGCCCGGCTGCTTCATGATCCAGTCGGAAACCCCTCTGACCACGCGATCCGTCTCGTCGATGCTGCTGCCGACCGGCAGGCGGATGTCCACCAAAAACTGCGGGCGATCATCGTTGGGAAACAGTTGAACCGGGGTGAACGGAATCAATCCGTAGGCGAGCGTGCCGATCAGCACGCCGACCATCCCGGCCAACAGCGGGCGCTTCAAAATCCTCGGCATCAGCCGGTTGGCGTACCATTTGGTCAACTGCTGCAGCTGCTTGCCCAACAGTCCCGCCGGTTTGCGGTAGCCTTCCACTCCGGAGCGGCGGCGCTGCTCATACCATTGGCGGAAAATCGGAATGATCGTCAGCGACATGATCATCGACGCCAGCATGGTCAGTGAGATGATGACCGGCACGGGACGGATGAATTGGCCCGCATTGCCGTTCAAAAACATGAGCGGACCAAATGAGGCAATCGTCGCCAGCGTGGCCGTCACGATGGAGATGGACACTTCATTGGCGCCGTTGATGGCCGCCTGCAGCGGCTTTTCGCCCAGAACCGAGAGGCGCCGTTCGATGTTGTCGTTGACGACCACGGCGTCGTCCACCAAAATCCCCAACACGATGATCAGCGAGACGATGGAGATCATGTTCAAGGTGATGCCCAGCGGGGGCAGGAACAACAAGCCCACGGCCAGCGAGATGGGGATGGCCAGGGCGACGACAAACGAGGTGATCAGGTTCAGCCCCAGCGTACACACGAGCAAAACGGCGGCGATGGCAATCCACATCTCCCGCGACAGATCGTCAAACAGCTCATCCACGCGCTCGTTCTGCGTGTAAATGGAGTGCTTCTCGGCCCACGCCGGCAGCGATTTTTCCAGCGTCGCCATCATCTCGTCCACCCGCCGCTGCAGCGAGGGGACGTCGCTGCCCGTCTCGGCGTTGATGCTCAGGGAGACGGACGGTTTCCCGTTGTAGTACGAATACGATTTGACCGTCTCCGTGGTCAGCTTCACGGTGCCGATATCTTTCAGATAAATGGGGTAGCCTTCCGCAGTGCGCGAGATGATCACCTGGTTCAGCGCATTCACATCGTAGTTCTCTGCCAGTTTGAGCTGGTAGGTCCGGCTGTCGGCGGTCAAATCCCCCAGCGGGACGCGTTCGTTCTCCTTTTTCACCGCCATCATGACCTGGCCCCAGGTGAGGCCGTACTGGCTCAGCTTCTGCGTATCCACCTCGATATGTACTTCCTCTTCGGGCAGGCCCTCGATGGAAACGTCCGCCACATTGGGAATGGTACGCAGTTGATCCTTCCACGACTTCAACAGCGAGCGCAGACTGTAGAGCTGCTCCCGCGTGTCGGCGGTAATCGCCAGCGTCTGCACAAACGTGCGGTTCAGATCGTCGTTGATGATGGGCTGTTTCGCGTCGGCGGGCAGGTCCGCTTCCGCGTCTTTCACTTTCTTGCGCAGTTCATCCCATTTTTGCTTGGGGTCGATACCGCTCTTCGTCTCCACGACGATCGTCGACACGCCCAGGCTGGAACGGGACGAAATGTAGCTAAGCCCCTGCAGCTCGTTGATTTTCTCTTCCAGCTTTTTCGTGACGGTCTGCTCTACCTTTTCCGGTGAAGCCCCCGGGTAGATGGTCGTGACGGTTGCAATATTGATAATGATGTCCGGTGACTCCTGCTTGGGAAGCTGGAAAAAGCTGAGAAATCCAACCAGCACGACCATCACGAAAAACATCAGCGTGATTTTCCGTTTGCGGACGATGTATTCGATCACTGTGGCTGACCCCCTGCCGCTTCGATTGGGTCGCCGTCAAACAACCGGTCCACGCCTTTGACGATCAGTTGGTCGCCCTCTTTCAGACCGCTCAGGATCTCCAGTCGGTTGCCGTTGATCGCTCCGATGGACACGGCTGTTTTGACCGCCTTTCCGCCGACGTTGACAAAGACGTGCGCGTCTCCCTGCCCGCGGCTGATGACGGCCTCGACCGGCACGAAGATGCCTTCCTTGCCCTGGATCGTTTTTCTCGCTTTCACCACCTGGCCGGCAAACCAGTCATGCCTGGGATTAGCGACGTGAACCTCCACCCCGATCGTCCCCGTTCCCTGGTTGGTCGCCGGATAGATTTTCACCACCTTGCCGTCGCGCTTTTGGCCGTAGAGATCCATGGCGACGGTCTCTCCCTCCTTCCAGGCAAAAATCTCCCGGTCGGGGACAGGCAGCACCACTTTCAACGTGTCGATGTTGCCCACGCGGTAGACCGGCGTTCCCACGCCAACCAGCGAACCGGTGGAGGACAGCTTGGCGATGATGGTCCCGCTGATGGGCGCGCGGAGCTGCGTTTTGGCCAGCGTGCTGGCGGCGAGCTCCTTGGAAATCATCGCCTGGTTGTAGCTGGCCCGGGTCAGCTCCCTGTCCTCCGCCCGCGCCCCCTGCGTGACCAGCGAGTACGCCTGCTGCGCGTTCTGCAGGTCTTTCTGGGCGACGGCCAGATAGTTTTGGGCATTTTCGTACTCGCTTTGGGAAATCGCTTTTTCCTGGTACAGCCGCTCAATCCGTTTGAAGTCGTCTTGCGCCTTCCGGTAGGCAATCGTCGCTTTTTCCACCTGCAGCCGCGCCTGCGTGACCTCCTGATCGCGCGCCCCGTTGTTTACCTTTTCCAAATTGGCGGCGGTCTGCTGGACGGACGCGTTGGCCGACGCCACCTGCAGCGAGTAGTCACTGCCGTCCAACCGGGCGAGCAGTTCGCCTGCCTTGACGTTGTCCCCTTCTTCCTTGGCCAGTTCGACCACCCGGCCGCCCACTTCAAACGAAACAAGCGCCTCTTCCAACGGCTGCAGCGTGCCGGACAATTCTGACACCTGGGTCGCCTGTTCCTTCTTGACCGCGGTGATTTCCACTTTCTTGACCTCGGCAGCCGACACGGCCGGAGCCTCTGCCTGCTCCTGTCCGCTGCAGGCGGTCGTGGTCAAGAGGCCGGCCATGAGTGCAGAAACCAACCATTTGCTGTTCATGTCACCCTCCGCTCCATTTCCTTTCATTTCAGAAGATTGATCCATCTGTTACATACGGAACAGAAATCGGTCAAATTTCACATATTGGACTTTCCGCCCAGCAAAATTTTCCGCGGCGTTTTGGAACAGGCTCCTCGTTTTCCACATGCAGATGCTGCCTGTTGTTCGTAACATAAACGGGAAAGCTGCCCGACCGAATACCCGCAGCTTTCCCTCCGGATTCCCCCCTACAAACGAAGCCGGGTCACGAGGCTCGTCATGTCCTCAGGCATGCGGGCGGTGCACACAATCTCGTCCCCGCTCACCGGATGCGCAAACGAAAGCCTCCAGGCGTGCAAGGCCTGTCGCCGCAGCAGCCTGCCGTTTCCGCCGTACATGGCATCGCCCACCAGGGGATGTCCGATGTGCTGAAAATGGACGCGTATCTGGTGGGTGCGTCCCGTCTCCAGCCAGACACGCACCAGCGTTGCCTCCTCGGCCCGCGCGATTACTTCATAGTGGGTGACGGCAGGATCGCCGCCATCGATCACGCGCCGTCTGGTCGGGTGTCGCGGGTCGCGGCCGATCGGGGCCGTAATGGTGTCCGCCTCTTTCTCCACCACACCCGAAGCGACGGCCAGATACTCCCGCTTGATGCCCCCTTCGCGCAGCAGCCGGTCAGCCAATTGGTGGCCGTACCCGCTTTTGGCCAACAGGATCGCGCCCGAGGTCTCCTTGTCCAGCCTGTGCACCGGATGTACGCCGGCCTGTTCTCCCTTATCCCGCAAATAGGCGGCAAGGGCGTGGACCAGAGTGCCGTCCTGCCCTTCCCGAACGGGGTGCACCAGCATGCCCGCCGGCTTGTCGGCCACCAGCAGGTGCTCGTCTTCGTAGAGAATGCTGACCGGTATGCGGGCAGCTTCCCGGGCTCCGTCTGCTTCCGACGTCCCTTCCCTCTGCTGCTGCCGTTCCGCCACCCGGACAACTACCCGGTCGCCCGCCTTTACCTGCCTTTGCAAATACGGAGACTTGCGGTTCAGCAAAATCCCTTTGCTCCGCGTCAGCCGCTGCAGCATCCGGCCCGATACACTCAGTTTTTGCCGGGCGATCTGCTCGACGGTAAGCCCCGCATCTTCCTGTTTCACGACGTACTCCAACCATCCCTTGCGACTCACGTTTATCCCTCTGTTTCACGCTTTTCTCCCCATTGTACTGAAAAAGCGGGCCGGTATGCCAGCGCTCCCCCCGCCGCGAAAAGGGGAAAGCGTCCGCGTCCCGTATCAGGAGCGGACGATCATCGCCTGCAAATCGCGGTCAAAATCCGCAATCGCTTCCTGCTGGCCCATCTCCAGCAGTTGTGTCACATACCCCTCATCCGCGTACAATTCCCGTCCCAGCAGCTTCCCGGCAAACATCACATGCAGCCGACGTTTCCACCCCAAATGGATCATGGCAACATCCCCCTCACTTACCATACTTTATTGTATGTTAAGTATAGTATCGGACAGGGGTGTTTGTAAACATTTTTGTTTAAAAAATTAAAAACCCTGCCTTTCAGGAGAGGGTGTCCCATTTCAGGCACGCGCCGATCTTTCCCGCAAAAAAATACCCCCTTATTGAGAGCGTGCATCTCAATAAGGGGGAAGTTACTGTTAACAACGCAACAGTTTACCAGTCAGGGTCTGCATTCGTTACGATAATAGCCGCTTGTCCATTCTGATTTGGCAGTGCTGCGGGGATGGTGGTTGCGGTGAAAAGGAAAGCAAAAACGAGCATGGAAAACAATGTTTTCATAGGATACACCTCCTTATCCCTTTATTGCATCATTATTACATATTTTCTCAATAATTTCCATATGGTCGTAGGACAAGTTCTTGCCGCTTAGCCGATGGTGCTTCACGAGCAGGCCGAAACACTCGATTACCTTTTCAGAAGCGCCAAGCTGCCGATAGTATCCAATACTTTTCAGAAGACTGTCGATCCCCTCGTCAATACGTCCCATCGAGAGCTGGCACATACTTTTTCGCTGATAATACCTAGCTGCATTTTTGATTCTGTTTGGATGACAGTCAACAGGTAAAAACCTATCTTCAGAATCGATCAGCTCGTTGATCGAGTCATTTCTTCCAGTCTCCAGGTACACATCCAAAAGATCGCTAACGATTGTCATTCGAGCATCTTGCTTTGCTTCATGAAGACATTCTTTATAGAGACGAATCGCTTGGTCATACTCCCCTTTTTTCGCATGCAGCAGCGCCCGGAGGTGGTTTTTGCGAAAGTCCGCATATTCGCTTTTTTCATACTTTTTCAGGTAAAGCTCGGCCAGAATGAGATCGTTCAGGCGCAGGTACGCGTTTACGATGGCAATCAGAGCGGAAGCTTTCTGTTTGCTGTCGGTTTGGTCTTCACGAATTCCCTTGCTGCACAGGTCAATGCATTCCTGATAATAATCCAGGATGTAGGCGTGTACGCCCAAACGATAATACGCGGAGATTCGCTCAAACGGGTGCAGGTATTCGATGTAGTGCAGCAGTTCCTTTCCTCTGCGGTAGGTCTCCTCGAATTGGGTGAAGTGGTCGCGTTCGATTTCATACCGTTCCAGAAGCCCTTTTGCCAGGTAGTAGGGAATGCCGCGTCTCCTGGTATAGTCGATCAAAACGTCATACAAGGCCAGTTTGATTTCCGCCTCTTCTTTCTCTTTTGCGACCTGCAGCAGCGTATCCAGGGCAAGAAAGGTGTCCATTTTAGGGGTCTCCAGCAACTTTTGAGCCGCTTTCCGAACCAGCGACCTGTTATTCAGGGAGACAGCTTCTTCCAGGAGAAATTTCAGCATTTCCGCCCGCTCGGTCACGTCTAGGTACGAGCTGACAAGCGATGCGTAGGGAATTTGCAGTGCGCGCGTTATTTTTTTGCAGGTGGTAAATCCGGGCCGTTTCGTTTCCCCGGATTCGATCCGTGACAGGACGCTTTTGCTGACACCTGTCCGCTCCGCCAATTCGCTGATCGTGATGTTCTCCTGGCGCCGATACCTCAGAAGCATCTCTCGAACGTCCTCTACCATAGCAGAAGCCCCCTACAAAAATCTTTATCCTTTTTAACTTTTTTAATAGATTATCACAAGATTTGATTAACTGTAAATATTTTACTGCCTTTCCCGGTATTGTCCGCCCCAACAAAAAAAGACCCGCTTGGATAAGCGGGCCAGACCGTCCATGGTTCGCGTTGTTCAGCCTTTCAACTTGTCCGGATTGAGCGCCTCCAGCTCCGGCAGGACGAACAGGCCGTCTTTGCGGATCAGCACGTCGTCAAACCAGATTTCGCCGCCGCCGTACTCCGGACGCTGGATGTTGACCATGTCCCAGTGCACCTGGCTGCGGTTGCCGTTGTCCGCGTTTTCGTAGGCGCGCCCGGGCGTGAAGTGAAAGCTGCCGGCGATCTTTTCGTCAAACAGGATGTCGTTCATCGGGTGCAGGATGTACGGGTTGACGCCGATGGCAAACTCGCCGATGTATCGGGCTCCTTCGTCGCTGTCGAGAATCTCGTTCAGCTTCTTGGTGTGGTTGGCCGTCGCCTCCACAATCCTGCCGTTCTCAAACGTGAGCCGCACGTTTTCAAACCGGGTACCCAGATACGTGGTGGCCGTGTTGAACGTAATCGTGCCGTTGACGGAGTCGCGCACCGGCGCGGTGTAAATCTCCCCGTCCGGGATATTCGCCTCGCCGGAACAGATGACGCTGGGAATGCCTTTGATGGAGAAGGTCAGGTCGGTTCCCGGCCCGATCAGGCGCACGTTGTCCGTCCGCTCCATCAGCGCTTTCAGCGGCAAAAACGCCTCGTGCATCTTTTGGTAGTCCAGCGAGCAGACGTCGAAGTAAAAGTCTTCGAACGCCTCGGTGGACATGTTGGCGCTTTGGGCCATCGCCGGCGTCGGGTAGTTCAGCAGCGTCCAGCGCACATGGGAGGTGATGTAGTCGTGGAACGGCTGCATCACCGTCTGATGGGCCCGGCGGCGCTCGATCGGCACGTCGGCTGCCTCGCTGTCGTTGGTGGGGCCGTTGATCACGATAAACGCCTGGATGTCTTTGAACATCGGCTCTTCCCACTTGACCAGATACCCGGCCCGTTTTTCGTCAGCCCCCATCATCAATTCGCGCTGAATGGCCGGGTCGATGAACCGCACAAACGGATACGCTCCCTTGGCGTACGCCTGCCTGATCAGTTCCTTCGCCAGCGCATGTCCTTCCCCGCGCACTTCAATCAACAAACATTCCTTTTCCTGCAAACGAACGGAGTGGTTCAACAGGGTTTCCGCCAGCTTGACGATGCGTGGATCCAGCATCCTAACTCCTCCCCAAGGTGCCTTAAATAAAAAATATCTTATCGAATGGACAGATATTTTTCAATTATGGAACCACTCATTGTTTCATCCGATGTCACGGAGCGCCATCCGGCCACGATCAGCGCACGGCCGTGACCGCGGTCAATCAAAAAAATTTCTTGCATGTTTTCACAGCCTTGGAGTATTCTAGTCATCAAGAGTTGATCTGTACGAACGTTTTGAATGAACACGCAAAGGATGGGAGTGTTGGTTCATGGCGAATGCTGCAGTTTTTCTGGCATAGGACGGGGACCTTGTGCGAGGGGTCTCCGCCCCTTTCACATCCCTGTCTTGCAAGAAGCTGCAGGACGCCTGAACCACTTCCGTCCGTTTCGATAGGGGGCCGGCCCGGACTGCCGAAACCATCGGCTGTCCCGGCACGGGCAGCGGAAAACGCGCCGTTTTCGCACCCGCCCGATTCCCCGTATCCGTACCCGGCCTTGTCGATCAAGCGCATGCGGAAGAGGTTTCGCTTCTCTCCCGTTTGCGCTTTTTTGGTCCCGTCTTTTCGCGTTTGCGCGCGGGTGGGAGGCGCAGCGGGCAAGGCGCCTGCAGGCAGCGAACCATCGAGAAATCGGAGGGATGCTTGTCATGCATTGGCGTTCATGGGACGTGAACTTGAAAGTCAGGCTTTTCGGCGAACTGATTACACATACGTTTTTCTGGATGTACTTTCCCTTTATGGCGCTTCATTTCAGCGACGCGTTCGGCAAAGAGGCGGCCGGACTGCTGCTGACCATTCCTCCGCTGCTGGGGATGTTCGCCAACCTGGCCGGAGGATACCTGGCCGACCGGATCGGTCGACGGACGACGATGCTGCTGTCCATCGCGCTGTCCTCGACGATGTTCGGGCTGTTTGCCTTTTCTCCCTCGCCCTGGGTTGATTATGTCGCCTTTATCGGCATCGGGATTGCCGGCTCCCTGTACTGGCCGGCCAGCTCGGCGATGGTGGCCGACCTGACGACGGAAGAGGATCGGCGCCTGGTATTTGCCACCTTTTACACCGCGATGAACATCGGCGTCGTCGCCGGGCCCGTTCTTGGCTCCTTCTTTTTCGTGCACCACCGGTTTGAACTGCTGGTCACCTGTATGATCGTCGAGCTGTTGTTTGGCCTCGCGATATACGCCTGGGTCAAGGAGACGCTGCCGCCGCGCCAGGCAGGATCAGCTCCCCAGGCGTTCTCGCTGAAGGAGCAGTTTCAAAGCTATGCCGTGATCTTTCGCGACAAGCCGTTTGCCGTCTACATCGGAGCGGGTGTCCTGGTCGCGATCGCCTTCATGCAGCTCGATTTGTACATGGCGCTGTACGTCAAGGAACACGTGCCCAGCCAGCCTCTTGTCTGGTGGGGCGACTGGTCGTTTTCGATCGGCGGCACATCCGCGTTCGGCTGGCTGATGGGACTGAACGGCTTTTTGGTGGTGCTGTTCACGCTGCCGGTCACGCGCCGGTTTGAAAACTGGAGCGACCGCAACAGTCTCGTGCTGTCGTCCGTCCTGTACGGTTTCGGCCTGTTCCTGATGGGCTTTACGGTCAACATCTGGCTCTTGTTCGGCTGCATGGTCATCCTGACGCTGGGCGAGCTGATTCGCACGCCCGTGGCTCAAAGTTTCATCAGCAAATACGCGCCGGACGACGCGCGCGGCCAGTACATGGGGGCGTCCTCGCTGCAGTTTTCCATCGGCCGGTTCCTCGCGCCGCTGACCATCGGCTTATCAGAGCGGCTCTCCCCTCTCGGCGTCTTCTCCGTCATTTTCGGGATCACGCTGGTGAGCGCGCTGCTCTACGTGTACATGTTCCGGCTGATTCCGGAAGAGCGAAAAAAGGAAGCGAGTGTTCGACAGCCATAGGCAGATGCTTCGCCAGCCACCCGCCCGGGCAAGACATGTTTCCTCTGCTCATGATACAAGGGTGTCTTGCACGCCACATACCCCTTCACGTCATCATCGGTTTCCCTGAGGGGCTTCCCATGACTGCGTGAAGGGGTGTACGTTTTCCCTTGTGGGGCATTGAAGGTATCAGGTTCGATGGTGTCTCCACCATTCAAACACATAGAAGAAAACCAGCAAGACCAGGCTTGTCCACCAATGATCAGGGCTAATGTGATAGAATATAACACAAATCGCCCCTCCATTGATCGGCCGGAAAATCCACTTCCTTTTAAAAATGTCATACAGGGAAGTGACAAGGATCAGTACAAAAAGGATAGACACAAAATTTTTTGCAATCATGACCACTTCCTCTGTTATCTAGAGTAAATTGCAGATCCACCACTATACACTCGAATAATAACACCATTACCTTTATTTCGGTTACTTAACACAGAAGCTGCGGTACCAGCAATAACAGAGCATATTGTAGCGGAAGCGGCAGGAAGTGATTGACCGAAAAGCCCCAAAACTACAGCAGTAATAGTGGTAATGGCAGATGTGTAGATTAATACGTCAATAACCTTTCTAGTATCATTATCACTTAAGTAAAGCCAGTCACCCACATCCCAGTTAGGCCCTTGATAATAATAAGTTTTTTTATCCTTTCCTGTATATGTGGTTCCACCAGTACCAGGATCCGGTGCATTGACGATTGGACCAGGAGAATTTATTTTTTCTGCTGAGGTTATTTTTTTGCTCTTTTTACCAAATTCGTTTGCTTGGTTAAACGTATCTTCCAACAATACATAGATCTCTTTTGGAATGTGTTTTTCGGCATCTTTCGTAAAAGAGTAACCATTTTCGTCAACAGTATAATACTGTTTATATTCATCTAAACCTTTAAAAAGTAACTTTGCTTCTTTTGATTCCATAATTTTCTTTATCTTTTGCGTTGTTTCTGGTGGAAGGTTTAGGTCCTCTAGTAATTTTATCTGATTATGTACACTCGTCTGTGTACGCGCCTGTGTACTTGCTTGTGCCGACGTAGCGTTTACTCCGTACAATGAAGCGGTCATTACAGAAAAGGACAAAGCAACAAAAAGAACTTTTTTCATATTAACCTTTCCCCCACCCTTGAATATTGAATACAATTGCGATATTACAAATATTTTCCTAAAAAGTCAACAGTTGCTTTTCCCTGGTTTCAATTTCGTTTGGTAACTTGTCTTATACATAGGACAGCTCTTGTGGAAAAACCGCTTCAGTCGGTACAACCAAAAGAAAACGTGAGCTCTATGCGCTCACGTATCAGTGTGCAGACAAAGTACTGCTGGGGGGAGAAGCACGTTTCCGGCTTCCGTTCCGTGCTCGCCCTGCAGGGAAGCACAGACTGCACGCTCCGCACCGATTTGCGGGGGATCGCCAAAGCCGCATCGCTACGCAGCTCATTCAAAGGTGGCGCTCCTTTTTTTCCCGCAAAACGCTGCTCCGCTCGGTAGGGCTCACAAGTCACTCCGCCTGGAAACATGCTTCTCCTTCGATGCAATCGGTTTGTCTTCAGTCTGAAACGTGAGCTCTATGCGCTCACGTAAGTCCGCTGCCAAAACACCTAAATTACACCAATTGGTTATAATCGTTGAAGTGTTAAGGTCTTCATGAATTTCTGGTGAACTGTGAAACGATTTGATGAAGGCATCATGCAGTAACCTTTTCGAATCATGATGCATTTCATTTCGTATTGGAAGATTCGTTTTTAGTATTAGTGAACAGTGTAGAATTCGTCGTCGCCTTGTTTGTTGGATCGATGCACCACTTGAGCCCCAACTGCCGTACAGTCAATGCGAGTCCACCACGACAAACCTCCGCGGCTGTCATCACCACGGAGGTTTGTTGTTTCCCGTTTCCAGCGCGGACAGGCCCTACGGCATCTCCTCCGGCAGGTAATACTCCTCCCGGTCAAAACGGCCGCGCATCCACTTGTAGGTGTCGTCGTAGATGCCCCGGATCACCGGGTCGTCGCTGTTGGCCGCTTCCAGCAGCGTTTTGGAGCCGAAGTAGTAGGCGTGGATCCGGTTTTTGTCCATGCCCAGCTTGTGGGCCGCCACCAGTTGGTTGTAGTAGATCTGGTAAAACTTCGGATCGCGGTACATCCGCTCGTCCCCTTCGATTTCCACGCCCATGTCGTACTTGCTCACCACGTCCAGGGTGCCTTCGAAGCGGTCGAGCTGCACCGGCTTGTCGTTGTAGTAGTTGGGCTGGAGGAACGCGTAGTCGAAGTAGAGCGATTTCCACTCGGCCAGCCCCGGCGCTCCGTAGTACGGGATCCAGTAGAAGCGCAGCGCGTCGTCGTGCACGATGCCGGCCATGTGACGAATCAGCTCCCGCTCCTTGGGCGCGCTGTCATCGATCAGCTCGTGGAACCAGTAGATGCCCTCCAGCTTCAGATAGGCAAAACCGGCTTTGTCCCAACGCTTTTTCAGCTCCCGGTAGTACCACTCCAGCGCCTGCTTGCGGTTTTGGTACGCCTGCTCCTCGCCCACCTGACCGGCGTTGAAGGAGAGGGACGGCTGCTTGTCGTCCAGACTGCCGAAGTCCGTCTGGGCCGGATTGGGGTAAGGAAGGGCGAGCACGACGTTTTCCACCGTCGGCGTGCCGTACAACGTGCCCCGCAGGCGGTTGAACTCGCGCATCGCGTCGTTCAGCGCTTCCAACTGCTGGCCGGAGCGGAACAGGTCATTCATGTATTCCTTCCATCCCTCTTTGGTGGCGGGCAGGATTGAATACGGCAAAAAGAGCACCGTGTCAAACATCTGGTCGACCATGTACCCGTCCTTGGTCCGGTAGCCGACCATCGGCAGGAAGTCTTCCTTCCGCCAGACGCCCCGCTCGCCGTATGCGCCGGAATAGGCCAGCAGCATGTTTTCCACGCGACGGACCGTTTTTTCCTCGACGACGGTCTGCTTTTGGTTTTCCGGCGGCAGCAGGACGGACGGGCTCTCTCCCTTGCTCAGATCGGTCCCCCACACTTCCAACTGGCGCGCAAAGGCAAACACT
This sequence comes from Brevibacillus sp. LEMMJ03, assembly GCF_007197875.1. Lineage (NCBI taxonomy): Bacteria > Bacillati > Bacillota > Bacilli > Caryophanales > Paenibacillaceae > Brevibacillus > Brevibacillus sp. LEMMJ03. The sequence goes on from NZ_VKJN01000007.1 coordinate 136,732, forward strand.
TTTACCGGGAACGACACGCGGACGTAGCGCGCCTCCACTTTCGGCAGCGTCACGGCCAGCGTGCGCACCACCACCGCTTCCTCCGCCGGCGACACGTCATGCTTCGCTTTACCGGCGTAATACCAGGCCCTGCCGTCGCGGGAGACCTCCACGTCCATCCATTCCGGCATGGTGATGCCCGCGCCTTTTTGCTGCTTAAACGTCAGCGTTACCCGCTCCAGCCGCTTTACCTCATGCAGGGCGACGGTCACTTTGCGCCCAAATTGGCGGTTGTAGCCGGTCCAGGTCTCCGACGGGGTAACCAGTCCGCCTACCGGGCCGGGGTACTGTTTTTCCAACTGGGTGAAATAGGCATCGGCCTTGCCCATTGTTTGGACAGAGGTAAAGCTGCCCGGCGCGAAGTTGACCAGGCCTTCCTCCTCGGCAGGTTGTGAGGCGGGCTCTGTTTCATGCCCGGCCTGATTGGGTTTTGCGGGTGCGGTGTCCGTGCCGGCCTGATCGCCCTTGTCCGAATCGGCGGTTTCGGCCGGTTTGTTGGCTTCGCTCGCGCCATTTTCCGCCTTCTTCTCCGCATCCGGAGCCGCCGTTTCCGCCGCCTTCGCTTCCGATGCCCCTCCGGTTGCAGCCGCCGCCTCCGGCTGTTCATTCGGCTCAACCGCATCCTGCGGCTGCTGCGGCTCCGGCGCAGCGGTAATTTCCACGGGAATGTCCTTCGTGCGATACCCCAGCGTCACGGTCAACGTGCCCTTGCCGGGTGTGGGGCCGGCGACAAACGTGCCGTCCGGCAGCACCGTTCCCAATTCCGGCCGGTCAAAGGCAAAGACGGGGGAAAACGGCAGGGTCCCGCCGGTTGGTGTCACTTCCACCCGTGTGCTGGTGCCGGCCATTACCGACAGCTTGGCCGCATTGAGCGTAAAATCGGCCTGTTCCGCCTGCTGGTAGCGGGCGTTCAGCACGCGCTCGGCGATGATCGCGGCATCTCCCCGGGTCACCGTCCCCTGCGGGCGGAAATTGCCGCCAGCCCCCTGCATCCAGCGCTGGGCGGTAACGGCGGTCACTGCTTCCCGGGCGTAGTCGGCAATCTCCTCCTCATCCGCATACGCCGGTACGGCTGCGCTCTGCATCTGGCCGCCGCCCGCTTTCCACAGCCGCGTCAGCAGAACGGCCAGCTCCTGCCGGGTTAACGGGTCGGCCGCTCCCAGCGTGCCGTCGCTTCGTCCGTGAAGCACCCCCAGCTCCGCCAGTCCGTAGACGTACGGGGCGTACGGGCTGTCCGCCGGCACGTCGGCAAACACCGCTTGGTTCGGCTGTTTCGGCTGGACGCCCATCACCTTGGCCAGCAGCACCGCCACGTCCTGCCGGGACATCGGCTTTTGCGGATAAAAGCGGTCCCCGCCCTGGCCGCTGATCAGATGAACCGCAGCCAGCCGGTTGACGGCCTCCCGGGCGTAGCTGTTTTGCAAATCGGAAAAGGTCACGTTCTGCTCGTTGGGCAGCACCCCGCCCTGTTTCTCCGCTGCCGGGGCCGTCGCGGAACCAGCGGCCGCCGCAGCCTGGGTAAACAGCATCGACAGCGTCAGACAAACGGTCATCGTCCTGGCTGCCATACGTTTCAACACCATGTTTCCTCCTCCAACGTACTGCTTCTCTGTATTACGCATCCGGCGCAACCGCCGCCGGACGAGGCGGTTTCGGGCCGAAAAACTGGTAGTAGTCCACCTTGATGTTGCCGTTGTACAATTTCCGCTTCTTGCTGGCCGTCCGGCCGAAGTGCTTCTCAAACTGCTCGTCCGACGTCAGCACGTAAAACGACCACGTGTCCAGCGCGGAAAAGACCTCACCCATGTCGCGGTACAACCGGCTTATCTGCTTCCAGTCGCCCAGACGTTCGCCGTACGGCGGGTTGCAGATCAGATAGCCGTATTTGCGTTTGGTACGGACGTCGCGCACGTCCATGCGCTGGAAGTGAATCTGATCCTCCACGCCCGCTTCGGCCGCGTTGCGCCGTGCGACCCGCAGAATCTCGTCATCGATGTCCGTGCCGATGATCTCCAGCTTCTGGTCGTAGCGGGCCAGATCGTGTGTCTCCGCCCGGGCTTCCCGCCACACGGTCTTCGGGATGGTCGGCCAGCTCTCGGAGACGAATTCGCGGTTCATCCCCGGGGCGATGTTCTGCCCGATCAGGGCCGCCTCAATCGGAATCGTGCCGGAACCGCAGAACGGATCCATCAAGATGCGGTCCGGCTTCCAGCGGGACAAGAGGATCATCGCCGCCGCCATCGTCTCTTTCAACGGAGCCGCGCCGATCAAGCCGCGGTATCCCCGCTTGTGCAGCCCCGGTCCCGACGTGTCGATGGTCAAGGTGGCGACGTCCTTCAACAGGGCCACCTCGATCTTGTACATCGGTCCCTGCTCCTCGAACCAGTCCCGCTTGTACGTTTTTTTCAGGCTTTCCACCACCGCTTTTTTCACGATCGCCTGACAGTCGGGCACGCTGAACAGCGTCGATTTCACCGATTTGCCTTCCACCGGAAACGCTGCGTTTTCCGGGAGCCAGTCCGACCAGGGCAGCGCCTTGGTCTTTTCAAACAGCTCGTCAAACGTCGTCGCCCGAAACTCCCCCATTTTAAGACGCACGCGATCCGCCGTTCGTAACCACAAATTTGCCCGCGGTATCGCGGAAATGTCTGCCGTAAACGTCACCTTGCCGTTGTCCACCTTGACGTCCTCGTAGCCCAGCGCCCTTACTTCCTGGGCTACCACGGCTTCCAGGCCAAACGTCGCCGTGGCGATCAATTCCACTTTTTGCATGATACAATCTCCTGTCGTTCGGAAATGGCAGGGTGAAACCCCTCTACTATATTACCCGATTTGGCATACGCGTTGGTAATGTTCGTCAAACAAAAGTCCCGTCTCCCAAATCGGGGACGGGTGACGCCTCGCATGCCGGCAGGAGGCCCAGTCGCTCAGCAGCCCTGCTCCATCGGGCGGATCATGTACACCTGTTCGGTGCCGGACGGCTGAAACCCGGCCTGCTCCAGCACGCTCACCACCAGCTTGCGGGAGGCCGGCAGATTGAAGGTGGAACGCATGCAGGCCAGCTCCAGCGGCGCCCACACATGGGCCAGCGCAAAGCGAACGATCGCCTCCGCGTCAGCCCGTCCGGGCAGGACAGCGCACTGCCGCAGCACGATGGCGGTCGGTTTGCCCGACTCGTCCAGCGTCCGTTTGTAGAAGGCGTAGCCGACCGTCTCGCCGTACCCGTCTTCCACGAAGACCGCCTCCCCGTCGCGAAGGCTGGGCCACTGGTTTTGCCACGGCACGTCCGCCTCGTAAAAGGAGAGCGAAGCCGCCTCCTGGGGAATGCCGCGCCGCAGCCGGTACGGGGCCGATGTGACGTCACCAAACGGCCGATCCGCCAGCGCGTCGGTACGCTGCCAGAACAGCAGCCGGTCCGTCACCTCGTACCCGAGCTGCCGGTAGAGGGCGATCGCCTTTTCGTTTTGCCGGAGCGCTTCCAGCGTGGCCAGCTCGACGCCTGCTTCCCGGTACAGCGCAAGCGTCTCTTCCATCAATCGGCGTCCCACGCCCTGCCGGCGGTACGCCGTGGCGACGCCGGTGCCTCCGTTCCAGGCCACCTTTTTCCCGTTGATGGTGCGAACGCCGCTGGCGACCAGACCGATCGGTTCCCCGTCCGCGAACGCGACCACAGACAGGGATGGCGCGTATTCCTCCCGTCCCAGCCGCTGCAGCAGACTTTCCTCCGTCATCGTCACCGGAACAAAATAGCCCTCAAATCCCCGGTTCCACGCCAGCGTGACCTCGGCCAGCGTGCATTGGTTCATGCGCTTGACGACAATCATCGTTTCACCTTCCCGCATTTGGTAAAAATATTTTAATCGACCGAATCCAAAACATTCAATCATTTTCATCGGCGGCATTTTGGGCGATGACGGCCGGCACGATCTGCATCGACGGCCGGATATGCGGCAGGCGAAACGGACGGCGGCATCTTCATTGGCGAATCGGGGCGGGTCCATGGTATTGTGAAAGGGAGAAAAACGTGGCGGTCGCGGGTCGGTTGGAAGGCTGCTCCAACGCCTCCGGCACGCTGCGCCTCGCCGCCACCGGACGGATCGGCGGCGGTACGGGGCCGGACTCGCTGATCAAGGAAGACGGGGCCCGCTCCCAAGGAAACTGTCAGAGGAAGACAAACGCAATCGACACGGAATGAGGAAGAAACCATGAGCAAACCAACGCGAATCATCCTGTTTGCGGGAGGCAGCCTGGGCGACTGGGCGCTCGCCGAAGTGCGGGAAGGCGACTGTCTGGTCGGCGTCGACCGGGGAGCGCTGTTTCTCGTCCGCCACGGCCTTCGCCCCCGCCTGTCCATCGGCGATTTTGACTCGGTCACGCCCGAAGAGTGGGCGGAAATCCGCGCGCACAGCGAAGAGGTGCGCTCCTGCGACCCGGTCATGAAAGATTTGACCGACACGGAGATGGGCTTTGCCTGGGCGCTGGAGCAGGGCGCGCAGGAGATTGTCCTGGCGGGGGCGCTGGGTTCCCGTTTCGACCACGCGCTGGCCAACGTCCACCTGTTGTGGAAAGGGCTGCGCGCCGGCGCACGCTGCCGGATCGTCGACGCCACCAACGAAATCATGCTCGCCGACCGGGAGCTGACCCTCGGCCCCAGCCGCTTTCCCCACATCTCGCTGCTGCCGCTCACCCCGGAAGTGACCGGCATTACCCTGTCCGGGTTTCAGTATCCGTTGAAAAATGCGACGCTGCGCCTCGGCGACACGCTGGGCATCAGCAACGTGCTGACGGCGGACAGCGGGACGATCTCGGTCGCAAGCGGCTGCCTGATCGTCATTCGCAGCAGGGATTAACGAAAACGCGCCTCGCCTACTGCGCCCTCGCGGCGGTCAGTTCCGCCTGCAGGGGAAGCTGCCAGTCGATTTCGCCCAGGCCCTGCTCCCGCAAAAAGCGGTTGGCCCGGGAAAACGGCCGGCTGCCGAAAAAGCCCCGGTTGGCCGAAAACGGGCTGGGGTGCGGGGATTGAATCACACAGTGCTTCCGGGTGTCAATAAACGACGCTTTCTCCTGCGCGTGACGCCCCCAGAGAATAAAGACCATCGGCGTTTCCCGCTCGTTCAGGACGGCGATGACCCTGTCGGTAAACTGCTCCCAGCCCATCCCCTTGTGCGAATTGGGGCTGCCCGCCCGCACGGTCAGCACTGTGTTGAGCAGCAGGACCCCCTGTTTTGCCCAGCTCACCAGATAGCCGTGATCGGGGATGGCACAGCCCAAATCGCTCTCTAGTTCCTTGAAGATGTTTTGCAGCGACGGCGGCGGCGTGACCCCCGGTTTGACGGAAAAGCTGAGACCGTGGGCTTGTCCCGGTCCGTGATACGGGTCCTGACCGAGAATCACCACCTTGGTTTCCCGGTACGGCGTCAGATGGAGCGCGTTGAAAATGTCGTACATGTCCGGATACACGGTGCGGCTTTGGTATTCCGCCTTCAGGAACTGCCGCAACTGCCGGTAGTACGGTTTCTCGAATTCGTCCGCCAGCAGTTCGGCCCAATCGTTGCGCAAAATAGCCATGTCCTTCACACCTTGCTTTTTCTTCTCCATTGTCTACTGTATCAAAAAGAGACGGGTCCGGCGATAACTTTCCCGAACCGGCCGCCCTCCTTTTCCTCCACAACCGCAGAAAAAAGGCGAACGACGCGTGCTGTCTGCCGCCCGGCCATCGGAACAATCGAACGCGAAAGGGCACCCCTGGACGATCAAGGGCGCCCTGTTTCCCTTCCCCGCCGGACAATTCCACCGCTACACAGGGATCGGCGTATTGCGGGAAGAAGTGTCGGTCTCGCTTTTTTGCTGACGCTGTTTTAACACGTACTGAAACAAGCCGAGCATGGTGATTCCGAGCAGGACATAGAGGCCGCTCATCATCCAGGACGGCACAAGCACCCCGACCAGGATGCCGGCTGCGCCCAGAAGCCTTCCCCCATGGCCAACCAGTCCGTACACCGCCATGTAGGACCCCCTCGCCTCATCGTTCACCAGATCAGCGATCACGGACTGGTATACCGGCGTCATCACCAGTTCGCCGCATGTCACGACAAACACCGCCACGAGCAGAATCCACAGCATGTTGCTGCTTCCCATGGCGGCGAAGCCGATCATGTACAAGCACGCCCCTGTTCGCAGGACAAGGCTGTCGGAAAACCGTTTGATCCACTTCGTCACGAGCAGCATGCCCATGGCGACCAGGATGGTGTTTTCCGTCTGCATGATGCCGACCATTTTGATCCCGTTGATCTCGAGCGAAAACCAATTCGCCACGGATAAGAGCTGGCTGCCGAACTCCTGCTGAAGACGGACGGCAATGTAATAGGTTTTCTGATTGAGCAGGGCGTTTCCCAACAAGACCGCGAGGCAAAAGAAGAGAAAGGTTCGGTCCTTTGCCACGAGCCGATAGCTTTGCAGCAGTTCCTTCCAGACCGCCACGTTTCTTCCCTGTTCATTCCGCTTCGTTTGGTGCGATTCGGTCATGAACCAGACAAACATGATCAGCGTGAACAAATGAACGCCTGTCAGCACCAGAAACAATTCAAACCGGTGCGATTGAAACAGGAAGCCGCCCCCCAGGGCTCCAATCGACATCGCCAGGTTGATGGACCAGTAATTCAAGCTGTAGACATACCGGCGGTTCTCCTGATTCGTCACGTCGATGATCATGGCGTCCACGGCAGGAAACAGCATGCCGGTGCCGACGCTTTGCACCAGCAGCATCGCATAGGTGAGCCAGGCCGAATCGAGCCAGTCGGAGTTGGCGATGGTCATGACGGTGTACGCCCCCACCAGAACCGATTGCGACATGATCATCACTTTCCGCCGCCCGATCTTGTCGGCCAGAAATCCGCCGTAAAAGCTGATGATCACCGTGGTCAATACCGTCGACAGCATGAGAACCCCGGCGATCGCCTGCCCCAGCTTTTCCGTGAAATAAATCGACATAAACGGAAAAATCGTCGCACCGACGATGATGCTTAAAAATCTTGTCAGCAGACGCACCTTGATGTTGATGTGAAGATCGCGAAATCTCATCGTTTCCCCCCTTTTCCAAATTTTATACAGACATTATACACTAATATATGGGAATTTCACCTTCATTTTCATATTGAAAGGTGCACTTCTCCCCTGCTGACGTTCCGGCTCCACGACAAAAACCTCCTGACATGAATCAGGAGGTTTGTCGATGCAGCCGCTGCCGCCCGGCTTCCACCGTACGCATCGTGATGCTAACGGGCGCAGTCGAGAAACTGTATCATACGCTCCGCCGTTTCCCGCGGATGGGTCACCATCAGCAGGTGGAGCGAGTCGTCGATCTTTTCGCATCGCGCCTGCGGCACCATCCGCACGTACTCCGAAGCCGCATGCCGCAAAAACTGCCGCTGCGCCTCGTCCGGCAGCATCTCCTCGTCGGCCAGCAGCAAGAGGACGGGACAAGCCAGCGCGCCGAACAACCCGGCCCGGTCAAACGAGGCGTACTCGCGAAAATACGCGTCAAACGCTTCCGCCGGCAGTTTGTACCCGTATCGACCGTCTTCTTTTTGCTCCAGTTCGCTCTCCGCCAGACCGGCCGGAACAGCGTGCGCTCCGTACCGTCGGGCAAACTGTTCCTCCGCCTCGGTCAGCGAGGCGAACCGGGTGCGGGCCAGCCGGTCCACCACGGCTGCCCGGTCAAAACCGGGCAACTCCCCCAGTCGGTAAAAGCCCCCGTCCAGGAGCACCAGCCGCGACACGCAAGCCGGGTAACGGGCGGCAAAGAGCTGAGCCGGCACCGCGGAAAACGAGGCGGCCGCGACCGCCGCCTGCTCGACGCCTTCCGCATCGAGAAGCAGCCGGATGTCTTTGGCGATCCGCTCAAAGGTGTACGGCCCCTGCCGGGAGGAATTGCCGTGTCCGCGCAAATCGGGAGCGATGACGCGATAACCCTCGGCCAGACGGGGCACGATGCCGGCAAACAGCAGCCGGGTGTTCCGAATCGCATGGAGCAGGAGCAGGACGGGCCCGTCCGCCGGGCCGGCCACGCCGTACTCCAGCATAACCCCGTCCCGTTCCAGCCGCTTCACACGTTCAAATACCGCTTTACTCACGTTGTCGCCCCCTGTTCCCTTTGCCATTTGCCGGGGATCGACCCCCGGGATAACCGATTCTTCATCATGATTCCCTGAGTCCAAAACGCACCTGATGATAGACGGATGCCAGCCATTTTTGACGTCGCTTTTGGCTGCTCCTTTTGACGCCGGCAAACATGAATCTCTTGACCTTTCGTATTCCGCAAAACGCGAGGATCGCATCTCTCATGACCCTCCATTCGACGCTGCGGCGAACTAGTCTGACATACCATCCGGGAGAGTCAATCGTATAGAACACCCATGCCGATTTTCCGTTGAGCAATCCCTTTGGCACCATCCCCTCGTAGTGATAGGCGAATCCCGAGACAAACACGCGATCGAAGAACCCCTTCAGAATCGCCGGGACACCATACCACCAAACGGGATAAATGAAGATGAGATGATCGGCCTGCCGCACCAGCTCACGATAACGCGCCGTTTCCGGATCGTTCTTGAGGTCGCTGCGCCGGATGCTGTCATTGTACACCAGTACCGGCTGAAAGTTGTCCTGGTATAGATCGATGACCGTATACACGTGGCCGGCCTCTTGCAGGCCGCGCTCCACTTCCTTCAAGATGGCAGCATTCAAACTATTCGGATTCGGGTGTGCGTAGACAATCAACACATTCATCTGGATGCCTCCGTCAGAACGGCAGGATGACCAACAACACAGCCAAAACAAGAATGACGACCGAGAGAAACTCAACCCGCCGGTGTCCAGCACGCTGCTCGGCACTGCCGACAGCTTCAGCGCCGGCATCTTGCAGCCGCGTTTTCAGTGTCTGATCGATCGATAACTTTCCAAGCAGAGCCACTAAGATTGTAAGGATCAGACCCACATGCCACCAGGAAAAAGCCAGACCCGTAAAGATACGCACAAGATCAACGACCGCAACGACAATGGCCGCCCATAAGGCAAATCGGTTGTATCGGTTCCACACGCTGATCGAGAGCCCCTCAACGGTTTCAACCAAAACCGGTTGTTCCGGCTTCGCCAAAATGGACAGAAGGAGAGGACGGACACCAGCGGCCATGACAACCCCTCCGCCGACGATCACAGTCAGTGCCAATCGTTCCATTGCTGCCAGAACCAGATTCAACATGGTAACACCTCCATTATTTTTTGGTTGTATGACCAACCAATACAGAAGAAACCTGCACTCCTAACAACACACACATACCTTCCAAGCCTCGCAGCGGCACGACCCATGTCATGTCCGCTCACGTTCCGATTGCGTTTGCAAGAATTGTTTGACCATTTGGCCAAGGATTCGGTAAGCACCTTCAAGGTCAAACTCCGAATCAACGAAAGACTGCAAGGCCAGTCCTTCAAAACAGGCGAACAAAATGGCGGACATCTCAGCCCCATTTGGCAGCGGTTTTCCTGCCACCGTTTGGATTGTCTCTTCGATTCCCTCTCGTCCCCTTGCGAAAAGCTCTTTCACCCCGGACTGAATCGCGGGATTTCGCAAGCCAAGAACATACAATTCATATCGCAGCTTGTACCAATCCGCCTTGCTCTTCGTTCGCTCCATCGACTCCGCCAGCGCAGCGTCGGCAAGTTTGTCTTCAGCGACTGTTTCCCGTAGATGTCTCATCTGTTGGCAGTACTCATTTGCCGCTTCTTTGACAACAGACACCAAAAGGTCTTCCTTGTTTGCAAAGTGGTAGTGCACCAAGCCGGGCGACACGCCTGCCTCACGAGCAATGTCCTTGACGGAGCAGTTTTCGTATCCCTTTTCGGCGAGAACCTTATAAGCCGCTTCAATCAATTGGGCTCGCGTATTACCTGCTCTTGGTTTCATTCCGGATCCCCATTCATTTTTGGTTGGTTGTACAACCAATATATCATCTGTGTGTTGGTTGTCAAGATATTCCATGGGATATGCTGCCATCCAAAAGAAGTCTTTTCATCAAATAACGTGACCGGAATCGAGCATATCCGGCAGGTCGAACCTCTCTCGTTCCACAATCACGCTGCTGAGATCGGGGGGAAACGTGTATGCAGACGGTCTGTACATGTTGACTTATCACTCAGCGTTGTCTATCCTAATAACAACAGAAACTGCATAAACTAACACGACCGCCGGTGTTGCCGCACCGACGGTCGGTACAATAGACGTTCCCCACAAGGGGGCGGCTCATGTAATTGCGAGTAGACCACCTTAGCCTACCAAGTCCAAGGGTGGTCTACTTCTTTTTGTGGAAGGACAGTACGGCCACGATTAACAGCCCAAATGTCAGCATGAGCGAAATCGCCTCGTATACTGTCACGTTCTCACCCCCTTCCCGTGTGGGATAGAGAGTGAGCCGACCACCCTTGGGAGCCGAACCTATTGTACAGGTAAATGATACCACAGAACTCAAAAAATTGAGACTGGTTCAGCTCTCGTCAAAGCTCAGCTTCCGAACGGCCACCCGCTTGATTTTCACCAGGTACACCAGATACATCGCTCCAATCGCTGTCCAAACCAAGCCGAGCTGCATCGACTTGGCCTCCAGGTGGACCCATAAAAACGCGACAAAGCCGGCCCCGATCAGCGGGGAGACGAAATAGCTCCACCAGCCCGACAGCCCGCGCCGTTTGCCGGTGTAGTGGGCGATTACGCACAGATTGACAAAGGTAAACGCGATCAGCGCCCCAAAATTGATGAACGACGTAGCGGTGAGCAAATCCAAAAACAGTGCGCTCAGCATCAGTGCCCCGATCAGCAGCACGTTGAGCAGAGGTGTCTGCAGGCGGGGATGGACGTAGCCGAACCACTTTTCCGGAAGGTACCCGTCCCTCCCCATGGCGTACAGCAGCCGGGTCACGCTGGTTACCGACACGAGGCCGGACGCCAGCGTCGACGAGAGGGCCGCCGCCAGGAAGACGAGTTGAAACACCGCACCGCCGATGTGCAGCGCAATCTCGGCCGAGGCCGCTTCCGGGTCGGCGAAGACGCTCACGTCGGGAAACAGCGACTGCGTGAAGTAGGAAGCCGTCACAAACAGCGCACCCCCGGCCAGCGCCACGAGGATAATGCCCCGCGGGATGGTGTTGGCCGCGTCCTTCGTCTCCTCCGCCAGCGTCGTGACGGCGTCAAAGCCCAGAAACGAGAAACAGAGAATGGACGCGCCCGCAAGCAGGGCGGCGGCGGACATGTCCGGTGAGTAAAACGGCTGGACGGCAAACACCTGGCCGATCCCTTCACCGTGCAGCAAGCCTCTGACCGCCAGCGCGGCGAAGACGGCCACGACGGACACCTGAAACAAGACCAGGAGCGAATTGACGGTGGCCGTTACGGTCACCCGCATCACGTTCAGCGCGGTGATCAGGATGACAAACCCGACGATCCACAGCCGCGCCGGTATTTCCGGAAACACCGCCGACAGGTAGACACCGGTCAACAGGGCGTTGATCATCGGCAAAAACAAATAGTCCAACAGCGACGCCCACCCGACCAGAAAGCCCACGTAGGGGTGAAACGTCTGCTGCGCGTACGTGTAGGCGGAACCGGCGGAAGGAAACACCCGGACCATTTTGCCATAGCTCGCCGCCGTAAACAAAATGGCCAGCAGGGTGAGCAGATAGGCGGCCGGGACGTGACCGCCCGTCTCCTCCGCGACGATGCCGTACGTGTCAAACACTGCCATCGGCGCCATGTATCCGAGGCCGATAACGACGATGTGCCACAGTTTTAAACTGCGGTGAAGCTCTGATTGCTGTTGCATGGGCAGTCCCCCTCCGAAAGATGACATGAATTATTATACAGTTAGATGAAAAAATATCCACACTTTTCGGACTGCCCCACTCAAAAAAATCCCCCGCCCAGGTGAGCGCATGCTGCACCCGGCGGGGTCCCCAAGAATATGGAAAAAGCTGTTAACCGCGTTAACAGCCTTTCCACTTATGCTCGAAATTATCCCTGCTTCGGCAGTTCAAACGAACTTTTCAGCGAAACGATCCGGTTGAACACCAGTTTGTCCGGGGTCGTGTACTTCGGATCGACGTTGAAGTAGCCGTGGCGGAAGAACTGGAACTTGTCGTGCGGCTTGCTGTCCTTCAGGTTGGGCTCGACAAAGCCGTGCAGCGTTTCCAGCGAGTTGGGATTGATGTTTTCCAAGAACGAATCGCCGTCCTCCTGCCCGTCCAGAATGAGCGGTTCATACAGGCGAAACTCCGCCGGAACGGCGTGCTTGGCGTCCACCCAATGGATGGTCCCCTTCACTTTCCGGCCGGTGAACCCGGTGCCACTCTTCGTCTCCGGGTCGTACGTGCAGTGCAGTTCCACCACGTTCCCCTGTTCGTCCTTGATCACGTCGTGGCACTTGATGAAGTAGGCGTGCTTCAGCCGCACTTCGTTGCCCGGGAACAGGCGGAAGTACTTGCTCGGCGGATTTTCCATGAAGTCATCCTGCTCGATGTAAATCTCGCGGGAAAACGGGATTTGTCTGATGCCCATCGCGGGATTTTCCGGGTTGTTTTCCGCGTCCAGCATCTCCACCTGGCCTTCCGGATAGTTGGTGATGACCACTTTCAGCGGGCGCAGCACGGCCATCGTGCGCGGCGCCTTCAGCTTCAGGTCTTCGCGGATGAAATGCTCCAGCATCTTCGCGTCCACCACGCTGTTGCTGCGGGAGACGCCGATTTCCCGCGCAAACGCCCGGATCGCTTCCGGCGTGTAGCCGCGGCGGCGCAGTCCGGCGATGGTGGGCATCCGCGGGTCGTCCCATCCGTCCACGATTTTTTCGTCCACCAGCATTTTCAGCTTGCGTTTGCTCATCACCGTGTTGGTCATGTTCAAACGGGCAAATTCATACTGGCGTGGCACGTGCTCCATCTCGCACTCGCGAATGACCCAGTCGTAGAGCGGACGATGGTCTTCAAACTCGAGCGAGCAGAGCGAGTGGGTCACGCCTTCGATGGCGTCTTCCAGCGGGTGGGCAAAGTCGTACATCGGGTAGATGCACCACTTGTCTCCCGTGTTGTGATGGGTGGCATGGGCGATCCGGTAGAGCACCGGGTCGCGCAGGTTGATGTTCGGCGAGCTCATGTCGATTTTGGCGCGCAGCACTTTTTCGCCGTCCTTGAACTCGCCGTTGCGCATCCGCTGGAACAGGTCCAGGTTTTCCTCCACCGAACGGTTGCGGTACGGACTCTCCGTGCCCGGCTCCGTCAACGTCCCCCGCGTTTTGCGGATTTCCTCGGCGGAGAGGTCGTCGACGTACGCCTTGCCTTTTTTGATCAGCAGCACCGCGCGATTGTACATTTCCTCAAAGTAGTCGGAAGCGAAATACAGACCGTCCCACTCAAAACCCAGCCATTTGACGTCTTCCTTGATCGCTTCCACGTACTCGGTGTCTTCTTTCAGCGGATTGGTGTCGTCAAAGCGCAGGTTGGTTCTGCCCTTGAACTCGTCAGCCAGCTCAAAGTTCAGGCAGATGGATTTGGCATGCCCGATATGGAGATACCCGTTCGGTTCCGGAGGGAAACGGGTAACGACTTCTTTCACTCGTCCCGCCTGCAAATCCTCGATGACGATGTTGCGGATAAAGTTGGATGATGCCGACTTGTTTTCCAATTGAATCAACCTTTCACTTCACCTTTACATTCAATAATACTGATTCCTCATCGAGAGTTCAACAAATCGGGCCTCCCCCGTCCCGCCGCACACCGCCGGGGCACTTACCGCTGCAGCAGCCGGTCGTAGTAGATGTTCACGATGGAATCCAGCGGCTTGCGCTGTTCGACGACAGCCAGAATCTTCTCCAGATGCTGCGGGCGCACCAGATGGGCGAGCGGCTGCGGAACGCGGGCAAACTGGCGGAACGCTTCGCTGGCTAGGGCATCCCAGTACGCGTGATAGCGCAGCAGATCGTCCGGCATCACCCTGACCCGGTCGGTGCCCGTTTCCGGCAGGCAGTCAAACGGTTCGTCCAGATTGAGCGTTCCGTAATCGTCGGTAAGCTGTTCACCGGGCTGAATGTCCCGGGCGGCCAGCTCCAGATCGTAGGCCGTGCCGACGCAGTTGGCGTGAAAGCTGTGGTTGACGAAGCGGGCCTTATCCCAGCAGAGAATGTACGCTCCATGCTGATTGCGAAACGAGTATTTCAACACGTCCTGCTTGCGCAGCGGATCAAGCGATTCCACGTAAGACGGGTCCAATACCTGATCGAGATCGTCCAGCACCCAGACGATGGTTCCCTTGGGAATCAGCTTGGTGGCAAAGACTCCGTACCCGATTTCATCATGAATATACCGCAGTTCCGTATCCGGATGCATCATCGTCTCATTTCCCTCCTTGGCGAAGCGGCCCTGTTTTCTACATCATAAGCAGTCCGGCCGGCTCGGGTGTGTGCAGAGAAAAAAGTTTTCCGCCAAGAGAGGGAGGATCGGACGATGGTCACAAATACAACAGAATTTTTTCATTTTATTATTAAACATCGGGACGTTTTTACCGATCTAATGAAAGGAGATGTGATTTTTCCAAGTCGATTGGACTGCTTGCACCGCGGGATGAAATGAGGATGGTCTCATTTCCCGTTTTCTGAATTTCAAGACCAGCCATTGATATCGAAACGGCAAACCCGGGGAAACCCGGCGGCGCAAAGCTACAGGGGCTACCTCCGCCGCGTGCGGACACGCCAGCCAGTTACCGAAGTATTGATGTAGGACAGACCGATGATCCTATGTCATCGGTCTTTTTATGTAAACAAGCGGTTGCAGGCCATAGGGGGAGGTGAAGCGCCAGACGTACGGACCATCCATCGCAACTCGCTTCTACAACAAGACAAAGGAGGAACGATTGTGAAAAAGTTCTGGACAAAAATCAGCGCGCTGGGTCTGGCCGGCGTTTTAAGCCTGTCCGCCTTCGCACCGGCGGGAAATGCCGCCAACCGTCCAACCTCCATGTCGCCGAACGGCATGGTTACCTCGCCGCACTACCTGGCTACCGCTGCTGCACTGAAGACGCTGCAGGAGGGCGGAAACGCGGTAGATGCCGCGATCGCGGCGGCTTCCACGCTGACCGTCGTCTATCCCCACTACACCAGCATCGGCGGAGACAACTTCTGGCTGATCTACAACGCAAAAACGAAAGAACTGCGCGCCCTGAACGGCAGCGGCCGTGCCGGGGAGAAAGCGACCATCGAGTTCTACAAGAGCAAAGGGTACGATAAAATCCCGTCCCGCGGTTACCTGGCCGCCAACACCGTCCCCGGAGTCGTTTCCGGCTGGTGGGAAGCGTACAACTACGCCCACAAGGAGATGAGCGGCAGCAAGATCCCGTGGAACAAGCTGCTGGAACCGGCGATCGAATACGCCGAAAAAGGCTATCCCGTCTCTCCCAACCAGGTGTACTGGACCAAGTACGCGACCGATCCGACCGACAACGAACTGAAAAATCTGCAGCGCTTCGAAGAGTTCCGCAAAATCTACCTGAAGCCCAACGGCGAGCCGTACCAGGCCGGCGAAATCATGAAGCAAAAAGACCTGGCGGAAACCTTGAAAGTGATCGCCAAAAAAGGGGCGGACGGATTCTACAAAGGCGAAATCGCCAAGAAAATTGTCGACGACGTGCAGAAAAACGGCGGCCTGCTCACCCTGAAAGACTTTGAAACACACACCGCCACCTGGGCAAAGCCGATTTCCGTCGACTACCGCGGGTACAAGGCGTACAACGTGCCGCCCAACTCGCAAGGGATGGCCTCGCTCTCCATTCTCAACATCCTGAACAACTTCGATCTGAAGAGCATGGGCGAAGGCACCCCCGACTACTACCACGTGATTGTCGAAGCGACCAAGCAAGCCTTTGCCGACCGTGACAAATGGCTGACCGACCCTGAGTTTGCCGACATTCCGCTGGATTACCTGCTGTCCAAAGAGCACGGACAAGAATTGGCCAAGCGCATCGACATGAAACAGGCAGCCAAAACCGTGGAGCCGCTCGATCCGAAGGGGGACACCGTCTGGCTCGGCGTCGTCGACAAGGACGGCAACGCCGTTTCGATGATTCAAAGCCACTACTTCGACTGGGGCTCCGGCATCGTCGCCAAAGGCACCGGCGTACTGCTGCAAAACCGCGGCAGCTACTTCTCCCTGGATCCGAACCACATCAACCGGTTGGAGCCGGGCAAGCGCACCTTCAACACCATCAATCCGGCGATGCTGTTTAAAGGAGACAAGCCCTACCTCCTCTACGGA
Organism: Brevibacillus sp. LEMMJ03; assembly: GCF_007197875.1. Classification (NCBI taxonomy): domain Bacteria; kingdom Bacillati; phylum Bacillota; class Bacilli; order Caryophanales; family Paenibacillaceae; genus Brevibacillus; species Brevibacillus sp. LEMMJ03. The sequence goes on from NZ_VKJN01000007.1 coordinate 153,109, forward strand.
ACCCAAGGCGGGGAAGGACAGCCTCAGACCCAGGCCGCCCTGGTGACCCGCATCGTCGATTTCGGCTTCAGCGTACAGGACGCGATCGAAGCGCCGAGATGGCTGCACGGACGCAACTGGGGCGCTTCTTCCAACAACCTCAAGGTGGAAAGCCGGATTCCGCAGGACGTCCTGGACGAACTGATCAAACGCGGTCACCCGGTCGAGAAACTGGAAGCCGCCTACACGGATCAAATGGGCCAATCCGGGGCGATTCTGATCGATCCCGTCACCAACGTGAAGTTTGGCGGCGCCGATCCGCGCGGAGAAGGAGCAGCACTCGGATATTGATTCACTCCAGACTGCCGGGAATGTTCCCGGCAGTCTGAATGCTTTCACGCTTCAGACGTTCGAACAGGCCTCATCATAAAAGGAGGAATTCCCTCGTGTTTGTCTTCGGCAAACTTCGAAACAAACTCATTGTTTGGTTTCTTGTCGTAGCGATCATTCCACTCATCGGCACCTCCCTGTACATCACCACCAGCAGTTCGGCAATCATCACGGACAAGCAGCGGCAGTCCTACATCGACCTCGCCCAAAGCACCGCCATCGCGATGGATCAATACCTGGACAGACGGATGACGGAGGTTCAGGTGCTGGCCCGCTCGTCGGACATCCAATCGACGGACGCTGCCGCGAAAAACCTGTTCATCCGCTCGTTCACCGAGGAAATGAAGATCTTCGACGGCAACACCTTCATCTCTCCGGACGGGAAAGTGTCCGCCGACACGTTTCCGAAAAGCGTCGGCATCGACTTGTCCGAACGGCCGTTTTTCAAGGACGGGATGGCCGGAAAATCCAGCTATTCCGATATCGTGATCGCCAAGACGACCGGCAAGCGATCCATCGTCGTCGCCTCCCCCGTCAAGAGCCAAAGCGGCCAAATTCTCGGCGTCCTGACCGGTCTCGTCAACGTTGACCAGTTTACCGATACCTTCCTGCAAAATCTCAACCTGGGCAGCGGCGGGTACGCCATTCTCGTGGACAACAAAGGGCTGATTCAAGCCCATCCCAACAAAGAGCTGATCGGCAAAGCGGTGGATGAAGCCGGCCTGCCGCAGGGGTTGGCCGAGATCCTCAAGAAAGGCGGCACCGAGACGGCCTCCTATACCTACAGCGACGCCGGCAGCGAGTACATGGTCGCCTATGCGCCTATTGCGAAAACGAAGTACGGCTTGTTCCTGCATATCCCCGTCCAATCCATTACGTCGGCCGTGACCGCTCTCAACAGCAACATCGCCGTCATTGTGGTCATCGTCAGCGCTCTTGTGATCGCGATCGCATTCGCCGTGTCGCTCCGGATCACGCGGCCGATCAAGGAAGTGGCCACCGTGACCAAACGCATCTCCGATGGAGAACTGACGGTGGAGCCGCTCCGCATCCGCACGCAGGATGAAATCGGCCAACTGTCCCGGGCCGTAAACGCCATGGTGGAAAATCTGCGCACCATCATCCAGCAGGTGAACGCCAGCGCCGAAAATTTGGCTGCGTCCGCGGAAGAGCTGACCGTAAACGCCGAACACACGAGCAAGGCCACCGAGCAGATCGCCACGACCATCCAGGAGGTGGCGTACGGCGCGGAGCGGCAGGTGCAAAGCGTGGAGGAAAGCGTCCGCGCGATCCAGGAGGTGTCCTCCGGGGTTCAGCAAATTGCCGCCAGTGCGGAAAACGCGGCAGATTCCGCCCTCAGGGCTTCGCAAATCGCGATCGACGGCAACCAGACCATCCAAACCGTCGCGCAGCAAATGCAGTCCATCAACGAGACGGTCAACCAGATCGCCCGCATCGTCAAACGGCTGGGTGACAGTTCCCAGGAGATCGGTCAAATCGTCCAGGTGATCACCGACATCGCCGAGCAGACCAACCTGTTGTCGCTCAATGCCGCCATCGAAGCGGCGCGGGCCGGCGAACAGGGACGGGGATTTGCCGTCGTGGCGAACGAAGTCCGCAAACTGGCGGAACAATCGGCCCAGTCCGCCCAGCAGATCGAACAGCTCATTCTGGCCATCCAGCAGGAATCGGACCTGGCCGTTCAATCCATGGAAAAAGGGACAAAAGAAGTGGCGCTCGGGATCGAGGTCGTCAACGAAGCCGGCAAGTCGTTTGAACAGATTCAGGATTCCGTGACCCACACGGCCGACCAGATCCAGAAAGTAAAAGACCACTCCCGCCAGATGACCGCAGGTACGGAACAGGTCGTCCAGTTGGTCACCCAAATCGCCGAAGTGGCGGAAAATTCCGCAGAAGGAACGCAAAGCGTCTCCGCCGCCACCGAGGAGCAGTTGGCCTCCATGGAGGAAGTCACTTCTTCCGCCAGCTCGCTGGCGAGAATCGCCGAAGAGCTGCAGGCCCACGTCAAACGCTTTAAGATATAAGCAAAACGGAAAAAGGCACCCGTGCAGCGGTGCCTTTTTCTGCTCCCCGGCTGTCCCGACGCAAACCGCAGCCGTGAGGACAATTCCTCACGGCCGCTGTGATTCGATGCTCAGCGAAGGGCCAGCATCCGGTCCGGATGGTTGGTGCAGATTTGCACCTGCGGATGCCACTTCATGATCGTGCGGATCGCCTCCGGGTCGTCCACCGTCCAGGCGATGACGCCAAACCCCTGGTCGATCGCCTCGCGGGCCAACTCCCGGGTGAGAAACGGATAGGACATGGAGAGCATGTCCGCTCCCGCCTGCCGCAGTTGTTCCAGGATCATGACCGGCCGTCCGTATACGATCAGCCCGGTCTTGACCTCGGCGTCCAGCCGCCGCACCTGCCGGATGAGCTCGTGGTCAAACGAGGTGAGGTACACATCCCGCTTCATCCCGTGCCGGTCCAGCAGCGTCAGCACGCGTTCCGCCAGTCCGGGATGCATGTCGGCCGCCGTTTTCAGCTCAATGTTCAGCGTGCATCGTCCCTTCGCGGCAGCCAGCACCTCTTCCAGCGCGGGAATCCGCTCGCCGGCAAAGCGCTCGTCAAACCAGCTCCCCGCGTCAAGCTCACGCAGTTCCGCCAGCGTCATATCCTGCACCCGTCCGCTGCCGTTGGTCGTCCTCTCCAGCGAAAAATCGTGGAACAGGACTGGCACGCCGTCCTTGGAAAGCTGCACGTCCACCTCAATCGCGCGAATGGCCGGTTCCGCCAGCGCGAGCCGAATGGCCGTCATGGTGTTTTCGGGCGCCTTGCCCGACCAGCCGCGATGCGCCATGCAGACGTTCATGCAACGTCACCTCGCTACTTTTTCAGCAGTTTCTCGCCTTTTTCCACAACCTTGGCAATCGCTTCGTCTACGGTCGCCTGTTTCAGCACGGCCCGCTGGATCTCCGTCATGATGACTTCCTGCAGTTCCTTATAGCCGGGGACCATCGGACGCGGTTGGGCGTACTCCAGTTGTTTGACCGCCACCTGGAAGTTCGGCTCTTTCTGGTATGCTGCTTTCATCTCGTCCGACTCGACCGCTTCCTTCGTCACCGGCATGTACCCGGTTTCCAGCGACCAACGAATCGTCTGCGGGGTGTCCGTCATCCATTTGATGAATTCCCATGCCGCCTTTTTCTCCTCATCCGAAGACTTGGCGAGCATCACCAGGTTGGCGCCGCCAGTCGGCACCCCGTAACGCTTGTTGGCCGGCAGGAAAGCCGCCCCTACTTCAAACGTGGCGTTCTCCTTGAGCGAATGCAGGTCTCCGGTCGATGTAAAGATCATGGCCACCTGCTGGTTGAGGAAATCCTGCTTGGCCACGTCCCAGGCGTTGTATTTTTCGCCCGGCGGAGCCTTCATCACACCTTCTTTCAGCAGGCTGCTCCAGAACTCCAGCGGCGCTTTTCCCGCTTCGTTGTCGAGCGCCACGCTCTTGCCGTCTTCGCTCAGGATGGTTCCGCCGCTCTCAAAGACCAGCGCTTCGTAGAACCAGATGTCGATCGGCGTGGAGAAGCCGTAGGTCGTCGTCTTGCCGCCTTCTTTTTTGGTCAGGGCCTTGGCGTACCGGCGCAGTTCCTCCCAGGTCTTCGGACCGTCGGGATCCAACCCGGCCGCTTTCAGCTTGTCGCGATTGACGTACAAGAGCGGGGTGGAACGGTTGAACGGCACGGCGTACAGCTTGTCGTTCCAGTAGGAGTTGCCCATCAGGCCGGGAATGTATTTGTCTTCCTCCCCGTTCGCGTAGGGCCCCAGGTCCTGCAGCACCTTGGCGTCGGCAAACGCGCCCACCGAAGCGATCTCCACCATCGTCACGTCGGGCTGGTTTCCGGCTGAGACGGCGGCCAGCACCTTGGCGTGGTTTTCATAGTAGCTGCCTTGATAGGACGGCTTGACGACGATGCCTTTGTGCGTGTCGTTGAATTGTTTGACCATCTCTTCGATCACTTCGCCGTTGCGGCCGCCCAGCGCGTACCAAAAGTCGATTTCCACGGGCTTTCCGGCATCGGCTGTCTGCTGCTGGCCGCCGCTTCCGGAACCGGACTTCTGTCCGCCAGCCGCCTCCTGCTTGCCGCTGCACCCGGCCAGTACGGCCGTCACGGTCAAAACGCACGCCAGTATGGATACTTGAACCTTTTTCACCATGCATACCTCCTTTTTCTGATCGGGAAGAAACGCGGGTGTTCCCCTTTATTTGGATGAATAGACAAATGCGCTGATGATGTGCCGCTGAGCGATGAAAAAGATGGCCAGGACCGGCAGCACGAGGATCATGTTGCCCGCCATGATGACGTTCCAGAGCTTGCCGCCTTCCGCCGCCTTCAGCATGGAGATGCCGATCGGCAGCGTCCGCACGGCGTCGCTGTTGGTCATGATCAGCGGCCAGAAGTAGTCGTTCCAGTGATAGATGAAGCTGAACAGCCCGAACGTGACCAGCACCGGCTTGGCCATCGGCACCATGATCGTCCACATGATTGTCCACTCGGAGGCATTGTCCAGCCGGGCGGCTTCGATCACCTCGTCGGGCACCTGCATGAAACACTGGCGGAGCAAAAAGATTCCGAAGGCGCTCGCCCCGTACGGCAGAATCAGCGCCCACAGCGTATTCACCAGCCCCCACTGGCTCATTTCCACATACACCGGCAAAAAGACCACCTGGGGGGGAATCATCAAAGCAATCAGGGTCAGGCCAAACAGCAGATTCCGCCCGCGAAACCGGTAGCGGGCAAAGGCGTACGCGGCCGGCACGCCGGTCAAGAGCTGCAGGACGAGAATGCCCGCCGCCACGAGAAAGCTGTTCCAGACGTAGGTGAGAAACGGGCCGGATTCCCACGCGATGCGGAAGTTCTCCAACTGCCACGACTCCGGCCACCAGGTGGGCGGGAACCGGTACACCTCCGGCATCGTCTTGAACGCGGTCACAAACATCCAGAGAAACGGAAACACAAAGATCAGGGAAACGACGGCGAGAAGCCCCCACTCCACCGCTTTCCACGCCGCACGTCCCGCATGTCTCATACAACCTCCTCCTTCCTCCCGGCGAACCTGTGTCGAATTCGCTTCCATACCTGGCCGGATCAGGGGCCCGTCAGCGGTAGTGGACCCGTTTTCCCATCAGGCGGAAATGCAGCAGCGTCAGCAATCCGACCATCCCCAGCAGGATGACGGATGCGGCGGAAGCGATGCCGCCGTTGTAGAAATCCATGCCCTGCTCGTAAATGTAGAAGACCAGCATGTTGGTGCTGTTGACCGGACCGCCCTGGGTCATGATGTAGATCGTGTCAAACACCTGAAACGATGAGATCGTGTTGATCACCAGCAAAAAGAACAGCGTGGGCGACAGCATCGGAACCGTGATGCTGACCAGGGTGCGCCACCACGGAGAGCTGTCCAGGGCGGCTGCCTCGTATATGTCGCGGGGAATGCTTTGCAGCCCGGCGATGAAGACCACCGTGTTGTAGCCGACCCCTTTCCAGAGGCTTACCACGATCAGCGACACCAGCGCGCTTTTCGTGTCGGTCAGCCAGGTGTACGCCGGCAGTCCGACGAATTCCAACAGGGCGTTGAGCAGACCGTACTGCGGGTCCATCAGCCACATCCAGAGCATCGCGACCGAGACGAGCGAGACGATATGAGGACTGAACACGGCCGCCTGCACCAGCCCGTACACCCTGGCCTTGCGGTTGAGCCACAGCGCCAGGAAAAAGGCGATGACGATGCCGAGCCCCACCGTGGCGAGCGTGTACATCAAGGTGTTGGCGAGCACCTGACGAAAATCGGCGTCTTCCCACAGCGCGGCAAAGTTGTCCAGCCCCACCCACTCGATCTCCTCCAGGTTGAGCAGCGACCAGTCGTGAAAGGACAAGTAGATCACATACGCGATCGGAAAGAAGAAAAAGACGGCAAAGAACAGCAGGGCGGGCGCGATGTACAGGTACGGACGAATCCGCTCGGCGAAGGCAAACCGGGCCGCCGGCAGCGCCCCCGCCGATTGCGCGTTCGCCACCTCTTGGACGGCAATGGCTTTACGCATCAGACCACCCCTCCCGCCAGCGAATGGTTCCGGGTCCGTCCCTCCAGCCGTCCCAGCCGCTTCCCGGTCGCGCGGTCAAATACGTGGATGTGCGCCAGCGGCACCGACACCAGCACCGTCGCGCCGATCTCCACCATCGTCTCCGTTCCCGCCTTGACCACGACGTGTCCTCTCTCCGTTTCCACGTGGTACAGCGCGTCCGAACCGAGAATTTCCCGTGACATGATGGTGCCGCCGAGCGACCACGCCGCTTCCGCCGGGACGGCCGACGCGCCGCCCGGCAGGAGGACCGCCATTTCCGGGCGAAACCCCCACAAGTGTTCGGCCCGCCCATCCGCCGGGACGACGTTCATCGCCGGCGAGCCGATAAACTGGGCGACGAACAGGTTGGCCGGCTCCCGATACAGCTCCATCGGCGGCGCCACCTGCATGATCGTACCCTCGCTCATGACGACGATCTGATCGCCCATCGTCATCGCTTCCACCTGGTCGTGGGTGACGTAGATAAAGGTGGTGCCGAGCCGTTTGTGCAGGCTGGTCAGCTCCACCCGCATCTGGTTGCGCAGCTTGGCGTCCAGGTTGGACAGCGGTTCATCCATCAGAAACACCTGCGGCTTTTTCACCATCGCGCGGGCCAGGGCGACGCGCTGCCGCTGTCCGCCGGAGAGCTCCGAGGGCTTCCGCTTGAGATACGGTGTCAGCCCGACCACCTCCGCGATTTCTTCCACCATCGTCCGGCAGTCTTTTTTCGAGTACCCCCGGTTGCGCAGGCCGAACGCGATGTTGTCGTAGACGTTCATCGTCGGATAGAGCGCGTAGTTTTGAAACACCATCGCCACGTCCCGTTTGCCGGGCGGCAGATGATTGACCGGTTGGTCGCCGATCAGGATTTCCCCGTCCGTGACGCTCTCCAGCCCGGCAATCATCCGCAGCGTGGTCGATTTTCCGCACCCTGACGGACCGACCAGCACGGTAAAGGAACCGTCCGGTATGACCAGGTCCAGCCCTTTGACCACCGTCTGGCTGTGAAATGTTTTGGTTACCTGCTTCAATATCACTCGTGCCATCTGGCTCCATTCCCTCCCAGTGCCCTGACGGCCAGCATCTCTTCGGCAAAGGTCTGAAAATTGGCAAAGCGCAAGTCAGGAACGGCGGACGTCCACTCTTCCGCGCCGTACCACTCCAGCACCGCCGACTTGACGCCCGCTCCTGCGGCCGCCAGTACGTCGTAGCGGCTGTCACCGATCATCAGGGCCTGCTCCGGCCGCATCTGAAGCAGGCGGAGCGCCTGTTGAACCGGTTCGGCGGACGGCTTGCCGCGCGACACGTCGTCGATGGTGACGACAACCTCAAAGAACTCCACCAATCCCGCCAGTTCCAGCCCCGCGACGGCAAACTCGCGCTGCTTGTTGGTCACCACGGCCATCCGGTAACCGGCCGCTTTCAGTCGCTCCAGCCCTTCGCGTACGCAGGGAAACAGGCGGACGTGCCGGTCGTGATGCTCCCGGACGTAGGCGGCGTAGCTTTTCCTTACCGCCTCGCGGTCGTACGTCTCCCCGGCCGCCGCCGCGAGAAAGTCGTCCAGCGATTCGCCGAAACGCTTCAAAAGATCGTCCTGGCTGAACACCCCCGGCGCAAAGCGCTCCGCCGTACGGGCGACCGCGTCGATCACCGCATCCCGGCTGTCCAGCAGGGTGCCGTCCAGGTCAAACAACAGGCATTGATACATCCGCAAGACTCTCCTTCCATAAAGAATGGCTGCCGACAGAGACGGCGACGGCCCCGTACTGGAGCGCCTGCACCATCTGTTCCCGTTTGCGGATCAGACCGCCGGCAATGATCGGCGTCTCCCCCAGCTCCTGCCGGTATTCGGCGATGACCTCCGGCAGCAGTGCCGGCATCAGCTCAACGGCGTCCGGCTGCGTGTCCTGCACCGACTGCAGCCCCGATCGGAGGGCGTCGCTGTCCACCAGAAACAGCCGCTGGATCGTCAGCAATCCCTGCTTTTTGGCCAGCTTGATCAGCGTGTTGCGGGTGGTGACGATGCCGTCCGGCCTGACGTAGTGGGCGACAAACGCGACGCCTTCCCGGTCGTAGCTGATTCCCCCGATCCGTTCCAGATGCAGGAACACCGGCACGCCGTGCGTTTTGAAAAAGTCGACGTAACGCTTGATCACCCCGATGTTCCCGATGGACAGCACCACCGCGCTTGCCTGCGCTTCCGCCGCCTTTTCCAGATACTTGGGCTCCTTGACCGAGGCAATCAGCTTCTGCCGGGCCAGCCGCTCGTAAAATTCCGCTTGGTTCATCCAGGCGCGCCTCCTTTCGCCCAAAACAAAACCCCCACGACATGACAATCGCCAAATACTTCTCGATGAGAGTGCTTGGAAATGATGTCGAGGGGTTTCTCCAGGGCTCCAACCGCGGGAATCGTTCACTTGTCAATTACGATGGTACCGTTGGAAAGTTAAGGGAACGTGAAGCGCGTATTAACGTTGGGCCAGGGTTTTGTAAAGGAATGCCCGTTTGAGCGAGAGTCTCGTCCGGCAGCCCGCATGAAAAGGAAAAGCGTCAGACCTCACGACGAGAAAATCGTGGATCTGACGCGCTCTCCATATCCGTGTGCTGTCAACCATTTCCATCCAGACCGTGTAAAACCACCTGCCATTTTCCAAAAACCTTTTTCATTGTAAACACTTTTTCTTTGTCGAGTCTAGCGAATTGCAACAATACCTTCACCTCCGTGGAAGTATTGTCCGCTTTCGTAACGCCCAACACCTTAAAGTCAAGTAATTTCGTAGTTTTCGCGGAATGTAAAAAATCTCCGCGCTTAGGATAATAACTGCCGCTTTCTTTATAGACATACTCATAGGCTTCTTCACCTTGTTTGCTTACGATCAGCGATAAATATCTTTCAAGAGCTACACAGGAATAAAATTAATGTACATAGCGTACACTATGTACACATTCCAACGACTCGTTTATAATAGGGGGTGAGAGGTGGTGTTTATGCTAACTTTAAACGCTACAGATGTACGAAAAAACTGGGGTCAGTTTATTGACGATGTTGTGAGACATCAACCCAAAGTAGTCAAACGTAGCAGAGACCATTTCCTTGCCATATCAATCGATCACTTAAAAGCACTGACCGAGAATTATCATTTCCATGTCGACTTACATAGGGAAGATGACGGTTCAGTGACCGCGTCTCTCCGAGAAATCGACCTTGTTGCCAACGGCGATACTGACAGGGAAGCCAAGGTGATGTTGGCACAAGAACTCCTGGAATATGCCCAAGAGTACTATGAAGACTTTGCCACGTATTATAGTGCCCCGAATCGCCGAGCACACTTTCCATATGTATTGAAAGTGTTAATCCAAGACGATCTGCAAGGGATTGTTCATTTGCTGGATGCCTAGTTGGAAAGAACTTAAACGCTTCTGCGAGAACGATGGTTGGGAGTTGTATAAGAAGACCGACCACTTCTTCTATCGCAAGCGTATGCCAGACGGCACATTAAAACGAACCAAAGTATCCAATAGTTCGGGACAGATCAACGGGCATATGTGGAAAGATATTCTCAAAAGGCAGTTGCAGGTAACAGAAGAGTATTTCAATAGCAAAATCTAATTGAGCCGACGCGGATACTAGATGTTAGGTCGGAAAAGTACGATAAGCGAACTATGAATTACAGTAAAGTCAAATCCCTCGTGCCATCACACGAGGGATGTTCTATGGATGGGCTCCCTATTCCACCGTCACGATCGCATCCAGCGCGATGCGCGCCTCCGCCTCAATCGCTTTGGCCGTCGTTTCGGTATGAGGGTTGTACGTTTCCAACAGGTCAGCGTCGGCGTAACCGTCGATCGCCAGGATGGAGCCGGCGCGCATGCCTCTAAGAGCGGCAATCACGAACAGCGCCGCATTCTCCATCTCCACGGCCAGCACGCCCGCCTGTTGGTACAGCTTGTGGGGAAACTCCACGACGCCGCTGTAAAACATGTCCATCGTCAGCGTCACGCCCTCGGCCACATGGAGTCCCGTGTCGCGCTTCGCGGCGGCGGCGGACAGCGCATCGACGACGCGGCGGTCGGCCACGGCCGGGAAGCCCGGCGGAACCAACTGGCTGGTCAGTCCGTCCCGGCGGACAGCCGCCGTGCTGATCACCAGGCTGCCCGGTTCGATCGCTTTTTGGTAGGAACCGGCCGTTCCGACGCGGATGATCGTTTTCACGCCGCCTTTGGCCAGCTCTTCAAAGCAGACGGCCGCCCCCGGCGAGCCGACGCCGTGGCTGACGACGGCCACCGCCGTGCCGTTCCACGTTCCCGCATAGCTGTGGTATTCCCGGTTTTCCCCGATCGGCCTGCTCTCGTCCAGCAGGGCGGCGATGCGGGACGCCCGCTTCGGATCGCCGCAGACGATCGCGCGCTTCGGCAGGTTTTCCGGGTCAACTTTCAGATTGGGCAGCATCATCAATCAAACTCCTTTTTCTCCCATTCGTCTTCCGGAATCGGCAGGGCTTCGCCGGAGAAACGCTCTTCGCGGAACGGGTCGCCGTTCAGATGAAAACCGTTTTGCTCCCAGAAGCCGGGTTTGTTTTCGTTCATGAATTCGATCCCGCGCAGCCATTTCACGCTCTTCCAGAAATAGAGGTGAGGCACGATCAGCCGCAGCGGCCAGCCGTGCTTGTCCGTCAGCGGCGCTCCGTCAAAGGAGTGGGCCAGCAGCACGTCGTCCCGGTCCAGGTCGGTCAGCGCCACGTTGGCCGTGTAGCCGTAATCGCCGTGCAGCATCACGTACCTGCCCTGCGGCGTGACACCGGCCGCCGCCAGGAAATCGCGGAAACGAACGCCGGTAAACCGGTTGTCAAACCGGGACCAGCGGGTGACGCAGTGGATGTCGCAGGTGATCGTCGTCTGCGGCATTGCCATGATGTCGGCGTACGAGAGCGTTACGTCCCGGTCTACTTCCCCGAAGACCCGCAGCGTCCACGTCTCCATGTCGTAGACGGGCACCTTCCCCTCATGCAAGATCGGAAACCGCTCCGTCAGCACCTGTCCCGGCGGCAGCCGCCGCGCCAGGGCCGGATCGACTGTGGGCACCCTCATCCGTTTGATTCGCTCTGCCTTGTTCATCTTCTCGTTCCCTCCCAAGTCAGTCCGTCTCCGTCTAGCGGGCGCTCTGCCGGCTGGCGGTGCTTGCGGCCGCGCCCCTGTCCTTGAGGAAGAACATCGCCGCAATCGTCAGCACGTAGGGCAGCATCGCGGTAAACTGCGTTGGCAGCGAAAAGCCCTGCAGACGGATGCTGAGCGCGTCCATCAGCCCGAACAGCAGGCTGGAGGCGAGAATGCCCAACGGGTGAGACTGCCCCAACATCATCGCCACCAGCGCGATAAAGCCGCGCCCCGCCGTCATGCCTTCAGTAAACATGGTCACCTGTCCCAGCGAGAGCTGTGCCCCGGCCATGCCGCAGAGAACGCCGCACAGGGCAATGGCCAGCACCTGCAGCCGCGTCACTTTGAGGCCCAGGCTGCGGGCCGCCACCGGATTCATCCCGGCCGCCAGCACGCGGAAGCCGGTCACGGTGTGGGCAAAGAACAGATGCAGCAGAACCGCCGCCAAAAAGGCCGCGTAGACCAGCGGCGAATGACCCGACAGGATGTTTCCCAGCACGGGGATGTCTGTGACCAGGGGGATCTGCCACTGCGGCAGCCCGGCCATGTCCTTGTCGTAAAACGCCCCTTTCACGCCGAAGACGGCGCGCAGCGCAAACGTGGTCAGCCCCAGCGCGAGGAAATTGATCGCCACGCCGACGATGATTTCGTTCGCCTTCAGTCCGATCGCCATGTAGGCAAACAACAGCGAAAACAGCACGGTGACGGCGGCGGCAAACAGGACGGCCAGCGGCAGGCTGCCGGTAAAGTGGTTGCCGACGATGGCGGAAAACGCTCCAACCAACACCAGCCCCTCCAGCCCGACGTTGAAGATGCCCACCCGGGCGCACAGCGCTCCGCCCAGTGCCGCCAGGAGGATCGGAGTCACCATCCGGATGGTGGAACTGACGAGGGCTCCATCAAACAACTCCATGCGACTCCCTCCTCTTGCTCTTGCGGTTCTTCCACCAGTCATGGCTGAATTTGGCGGAGATAAACAGAATCAGCACGGCCTGGATGACGCTGGCCAGCTCCAGCGGCACCTCGGTGTTTCGCTCCACGCCCATCGCGCCCGTCTGCAGGGCGGCCAGCAGAATCGAGGTAAACACGACGCCGATCGGGTGGGAATTGGCCAGCAGCGTGGCCATCAAGCCCGTCCAGGCATACCCGGGGACGGTCAGCGCGCCGTCGACGAACCGGTAATGCGCCCCCAGCACTTCCACGGTGCCGGCCAGCCCGGCCAATCCCCCGCTGGCAAACATCGCCACAAGCATCACCCGGTCCTTGTCGATCCCGCCGTACCGGGCAAAAAACGGATTGTGTCCGAGCATCTTCACCTCGTAGCCGAACGGCGTGAACCGGACGACCCAGAACAATGCCAGAGCGGCGGCCAACGCCAACAGGAAGCCGGCGTGCACGCTCATGCCGGCGAACAGCTTGGGCAGCCAGACGCTCTTCTCCAGCATGGCCGTCTGGGCCAGCGCCGCCGAGCCTGACTTGTCCTGAAACGGTTCACTGACCAGATACCCGGCAAACAGGACGGCAATGTAGTTGAGCAGCAGGGTGGTGATGAGCAGTTGGACGCGAAACTTCGCCTCCATGTACCCGGCCAAAAGCGACCAGAGACCGCCCACGGCCACCCCGGTTGCCAGCGCGGCCAGCATTTTCACCAGTCCGGGACCGGGCAGGTACAGCCCGACCAGCGTCGCGCCGATTGCTCCCAGCACCATCTGCCCCTCGGCGCCCAGATTGAACACCCCGGCGCGAAACGCCAGCGACAGCCCCAGCCCGATCAGCATGATCGGCGTGGACCGGGCCAGCGTGGAGGCGAAAAAGTAAAAGCTGCCGAACGCCCCTTTCCACATCTGCTGGTAGGTGTCCAGGATCGATTCGCCTACCGCGCTGATGACGACCGCTCCCGTCAACAAGCCGATCGCCACCGCCAACAGCGGCTGGACCAGCGATTTACACAGCTTTTTGACCGCTTCCATGGATGCTTCCTCCTGCCATCAACACGCTGATTTTCTCTTCCGTCGCCTCCGACCGCTTCAGCTCGCCGACGATCCGTCCCTTGTACATGACCAGAATTCTGTCAGACAGCGCCAAAATTTCCGACAGCTCCGACGAGACGAGCAGAATCCCGTCGCCGCTGTTTCGCTTTTCGATCAGCGCCTGGTGGATGTGTTCCATCGCCCCGATGTCCACGCCGCGCGTCGGTTCGGCGGCGATCAACAGCGGCGTCTTTTGCCCCAGCTCGCGGGCGACAATCAGTTTTTGCAGATTGCCGCCGGACAGGTTGCCCGCCTGCTCCTGCAGGTGCCGGGAACCGGTCTTGATGGCAAACCGCTCCACCCACTGCTCCACCACGCGGCGGAACGCGTCCCGCAGAATGACGCCGCGACGGCTGAACGCCGGTTTGCGCTGATAGCCCATCAAGGCGTTTTCCTCCACGCTCTCCTGCTTGGCCGTTCCCCACAGGTACCGGTCTTCCGGAATATGGGCCAACCCCGCTTCGCGAATGGCCGCCACCGGACGGTTGGTGACGTCTTTTCCGCCCAGCAGCACCCTGCCCGCCGTGACCGGCCGCAGCCCGGTGATGGCCTGCAGCAGTTCCGACTGGCCGTTGCCCGAGACCCCGGCGATTCCGACGATCTCCCCGTGGTGCACGGTAAAAGCAACGCCGTCCACGATCGTCTGCCGGTCGCGAACGGTCAGGTTTTCCACCTGCAGGAGCGGCCCGCCGGCCAGACTCACCCGCTCGCTCAACGGCTGCAGGTCGCGGCCCACCATCAGCCGGGCCAGTTCGTCCACGCTGGTCTCCTGCCGGGAAACGGTCCCGGTCACCCGGCCGCCGCGCAGCACCGTGATCCGGTCGGCCACCTCCATCACTTCCTTGAGCTTGTGCGTGATCAGGATGACGCTCTTGCCGCTCTCCGCCAGGTGGCGGATCGTCTGCAGCAGTTCCTTTACCTCCAGCGGCGTCAGGACGGCGGTCGGTTCGTCCAGTACGATGATGTCCGCTCCCTGGTACAGCACCTTGAGAATCTCCACGCGCTGCTGTTCCCCGACCGAGCATTGGGATACCCGGGCGGTCACGTCGATCGGGATGCGGTAGCGCTCGCTGAGGGCCCGCACCGCCTCCACCGCTTCCTTGCGCCGGAACAGGCCGGCGCGCTGCGGTTCATAGCCGATGACGATGTTCTCCGCCACGCTGAAATCGGCAAACAGCATGAAGTGCTGGTGCACCATCCCGATGCCGTGTTTGATCGCGTCGTCGGGGCCGCGAAAGACCACCGGCCGGCCGTTCAGCACGATCTCCCCGGACGTCGGCTGTTCCATGCCGTACAGCATCCGCATCAGGGTGGTTTTGCCGGCGCCGTTCTCCCCGACGATGGCGTGGACTTCGCCGGCCCGCAGGGTGAACGACACGTTGTCGTTGGCCGTAAAATCGCCGTACCTTTTCGTCATGTTGCGCATTTCCAGACGGTACGCCATCCCGTTCTTCCCTCCTTTTTCCTGTTGGCCCGTTGCAACAGGAAACCGACTACCACAGTAGTCGGTCGCCGTCTCGTTTACTGCTGCAGCGGATCGGGCACCTTGCGCGTACCCGCCACGATCTCGTCCTTGATCGCTTTCACCTTGTTGATGATCTCTTCTCCGATGAACGGATGGAGCGGCGTCTTGCTCTCGCGCGTGACGTAGGTGACGCCGACGCCGTCTTCCTTCAGGCCGTACGTTTGCACGCCCGGTTTCAGGCTGCCGTTTACAAACGCCTTTACCGTTTCGTAAGCGGCCGTGTCGGTTCCTTTCAACTGGGACAGGACGATGTGTTCCGGATCGATGCCGGTGCGGTCGACGTCCTGGCCGGAGGTGTAGAAGCCTTTTTCCTTGGCCGCTTCAAACACGCCCAGGTCGCCTACGGCAGCGGCCCCGTAGATGAAGTCGGCTCCCTTGTTTGCCTGCAGCAGGGCCAGCTCCTTGGCTTTCGCCGGGTCGTTGAAGCTGCCGACGTAGTTGACGAAGACCTCTGCCTTCGGATTGGTCGCTTTCAGTCCTTCCTGGAAGCCGACCGTCCACTTTTTCAGAAGCGGAATGTCCATCGCTGCGACGATGCCCACCTTGTTGGTCTTGGTCGCCAGGCCGGCCGCCGCTCCCATCAGGTAGGCGGCTTCATGCTCGCGAAAGACCACGCTGCGGACGTTCGGCAGGTCCACGACGGTATCGATGATTGCAAACATGCGGTCCGGGTTTTCCGCCGCCACTTTTTTCAGCGCGTCCTCCGATTCAAACGACGACGTAATGATCAAATCGTAATTCTCAGCCACGGCCGCGCGGATGTTCTCCTCGATGGCGGCGTGGTCGGTCGACTCGATGGTTTTCACGTCGACGCCAAATTCCTGCGCCGCTTTCTTGGCGCCCTCGTCCATTTGCTGGAAGAACGGGTTGACCCCGATCTTCTCCGGAAGAACCAGCGCGACCCGCTTTTTCGCGCCGCCGTCCTGTCCCCCGGCTTGTCCCTTTTCCTCCGGTGCGCCGCTCCCCGCCGCACATCCGGCGGCCAGAACGGCAAACGTCGTCAATGCCAACAGGTACTTTTTCATGCTGCTCTCTCCTATCCAGTGACAAAAGTTTCGATTTTACGATTCTCATACCGGTAATTTACGGGTTTTTATCGAAAATATCAAGAGAAAACACGAATATTTTACTATAGAAACACAAAAATGTTCGACTTATTCCTCCTTTTTCCACAAGAGGCGCTTCCATGGAAACCCTGCTGATGATATGAAAAAAACTCTTCCCGGAGGAAGAGTTTGGTATCGCGAACCTCTTCCTCATCTGTCAAAACCCACGGGTTTTGCAGGAATTGGCACCTTTCTGTACCGGGGTACAGTGGTTGCCGGGCTTCATCGGGCCAGTCCCTCCGCCTCTCTTGATAAGGTAAGGTGAATCCACTATCCAGTTGTAATGTCTCTTATTCTAGCAAAAGGAAAGCAAAATGCAAACGATTTTTTTGTCATTTCAAAACATTACGTTTGTTGCCCCTGAAACGACTGCTGCAGTTTGCGCGACAGCGCGTTCAGCTCGCCCAGCTCCTCCGTGATTTCCCGCACCTTCTGATGCTGGTTTTCCGCCGTGGCGAACAGCTCTTCCAGATTGGCCACCGATTGTTCCGTCACGGCCGTAATCGTCGACATCTCGGCGGCCACCTCCCCGGAGCGCAGCTTCACCCTGTCCATGCTGGAGCGCACGTGCTCGACGGCCTGCAAAAACGATTCCATCCCGGCCCGAACCGCCTCGATGGAGGTGACGGTCTGGACGGCCAGCTCCTGTCCCTTGGCCACCGACGTTTCCCCGTTGCTCATGTGGCGCACGGCGTTTTCGCTCTCCTGGTGCAGCGACTGCAGGATCTCGGCAATCTCCTGGGTGGCTGTGGCGCTTTGTTCCGCCAGTTTTCGCACCTCGTCGGCCACCACGGCGAAGCCGCGTCCGTGTTCCCCGGCCCGGGCCGATTCGATCGCTGCGTTGAGCGCCAGCAGGTTGGTCTGGGTCGCGATCTGGTTGATCGTCTGCACGATCTCCTCCACCCGGTTGGCCTGCCGGTTCAGCTCACGGATGGTGGACGAGGCCACGTTGACCGCCTGCACGATCTGCTCCATCTGCCGCGACAGCTCGTTCATCATGCCGATGCTGTCGGTGAGGCGGCGGTTGTTCTGATCGGCCTCCGCCTTCATCGCGTTGGCCTGCTCGTTGACCGCCACGATCTCGTGGTCGATTGACTGGACTTCCTCCTCGATCTTCACCGTGGAGTTGGCCTGCGCCTCCATCCCCGTCGCCACTTCGCGGAACGCGATCATCATCTCGTCCGTGTTCCGTTTGGTCGTCTCCGCGTGCTCATGCACGTGCTCCGACGTGCGGTCGAGCTGTTCCGTCACCAGTCGGATGTGGCCCAACAGCTCCGCCAGCCGCTGTTCCTTTTCCTCCGCTTCCCGCCGCGCCGCCTCCGCTTTGCTCAGTGAGGCTTGTCCGGCCAGACACAGGTAGGTCAAGCCGGCGATCATCAGCACAACGGACACGAGGTGCAGGATCAGGTTGACCTCCGTCCGGCCTTCGTCGAACATGTCGTAGAAACCGGTGTAAAACCCGACAAACGTCGCCGCGATCTGGACAATCCCGGCGGAGACGACCAGCTTCCAGTCCAGATAGGCCGCGAGGAAGCCGAGCACGATGAAGGAAAGGAACGCCGTCTCCGGGTAAGACGTAAAGTGGTCGAACGCGATGGAGTAATACATAAAGCCGATCGCCACCAGGTAGCGAATCACGTAACTGCCTTTGCGGATGAAGTAGTACGGCGAAACGATCAGCGTCACCAGCAGGCCCAGCGATGTCAGCTTCCAGAAGTTCACGTCCTCCTGATACGCGATCCATCCGGCCAGCCACAGATGATTCCAGAGAATAAAGATCATGAAGCCTTCTTTGTTGGTCAAGGTGTTGCGGACCAATTGAAACATGGTCTGAAGCATAAGTTCCTCCTTTACCTCCCGTGTGTCTGGATACAGCTTTCTTTTGTCATTATATCCTGAAAAATCTTCCAAATACTATCGGGTACATGGAAAACATGTGAAAAAAGTTCTAACGCGCCCGTAGTGCTGCCGGATCAGAAGAGGGTTCCGCAATGACCGTTTGGCCCCCCTGCGAATAGGCTAATGCAGGGAACGCATTTTTCAGGAAGGGAACGGGAACGCCGTGGAACTGAATCAACTGCCGGCAGCCGTGCTGACCCGCACGATCAGCCGTCCGAACGTGACCATTTATTACCCGCAGTTGGCCGGCCTGGCCAATCCGCAGGCCGAACAGAAGATCAATCAAACCCTGTCGCGGTACGTGCAGGATTTGATCAACCGGCAGCATGACATCCAGGTGCCGGGAACGACGGACATGCAGGGGAGCTACGAGATCAAAAACAATCAGCGGGGCATCTTCAGCGTCACCCTGAACAACTACGCCTACACCTATCCGATGGCTCACGGCATGACCTATCTGAAGTCGCTCACCGCGGATGTGCAGACCGGGAAAATCTTCTCCCTGCGGGACCTGTTCAAACCGGGCAGCGACTATGTCAAGGTGCTGTCGGACAACATCAGGAGACAGATCGCGGAACGGCGTATTCCCACCCTGGAGCCGTTCAAGGCGATCCGCCCCGACCAGGATTTCTACGTGGCCGACAAAGCGCTCGTCATCTATTTTCAACTCTACGAGATCACGCCGTACTACGTGGGCTTCCCCATGTTTCCCATCTCGGTGTTCGAGCTGGAGCCGATCATCAGCGAAAAGGGGCCGCTCAGCGTCATGGCGACCAACTCGTAGCGTGCGTGGCGGGATTCGGCCATTTGTGGGATCGGACTCATAAAAACATCCAGGCTGCCGACGATGTCGACAGCCTGGTTGATTGCCGGGCGCCCGGGTGTGGAGACGGCGGCAGCAGACGGGAACACGTACGGCGTTACTGTGCCGTATACCCGCCGTCAATCACGACCGCTTGCCCCGTCACTCCCCTGGCCTTGTCACTTGCCAGAAAGACGGCGTAGTCCGCAATTTCCTGCACGGACAGCAGCCGCCGCTGCGGAACGAGCGGGTAAATGACTTCTTCCATCACGCGTTCCAGCGGGACGTTTCGGGTCTTGGCCAGATCGGCCAATTGATTCCGCACGAGCGGCGTGTCCACGTACCCCGGACACAGCGCGTTCACGGTGATGCCGTGAGCGGCTCCCTCGAGGGCGGCCACTTTGGTCAGGCCGATCACCCCGTGCTTGGCGCTGTTGTAGGCCGCTTTTCCGGCAAACCCGATCAGGCCGTTGATCGAGGCCATGTTGATGATCCGCCCCTGCCCCTGACGCTTCATGACGGGAAAGGCGTGCTTGATGGCGACAAACGGCGCCGTGAGCATGATGGTGAGCAGCCGCTCAAATGTGTCGGTCGGGAAATCCTCGATCGGCGACACAAACTGCAGCCCCGCATTGTTGACCAGGATGTCCAGCCGGCCAAACGTCTCCACGCTCTTCTCAATGCTCGCCTTGAGCTGGCCTTCATCCGTCACGTCGCAGCCTGCTCCCAGGGCTTCCCTCCCCTCGCTCTGCAGCTGCTCGGCCGCTTTTTCCACGGCCTCCCGGTTGAGGTCCAGCAGCAGCACCTTGGCTCCTTCCCGGGCAAACGTCCGGGCGATTTCATACCCGATTCCGCTTGCCGCACCGGTGACCAGTGCGACTTTTCCTTCCAGCAGCTTGTTCATGATGACACAACTCCTTTTTCCGATTGGTACCTCCGCCGCTTCGTCCCGGATGCGTTCTTGACCTAGACGAAGAGCGAAGCGGCGATTGCCAGAATAAAGACGGTCAGCGTTTTCAACACGGTGATCGCGAAAATGTCCTTGTAGGACTGGCGGTGCGTCAATCCCGTGATCGCCAGCAGGGTGATGACGGCTCCGTTATGCGGCAAGGTATCCATCCCGCCGGAAGCCATCGAGGCAATGCGGTGCAAGAGCTCCGGACTGATGCCGGCCGCCTGCGCCAGTTCCAGATACTGTTTCCCCATCACTTCCAGCGCAATGGACATGCCGCCGGAGGCCGATCCCGTAATCCCCGCGAGCACGTTGACGGCCACGGCTTCGGAGACCAGCGGATGGCTGCTTGCCCCGAGAATCCAGTCTTGAATCAGCTTGAAACCGGGCAGCGTTTTGACCACGTTGCCGAATCCCACCTCGGACGCCGTGTTGAAGATGGCCAGCAGGGCCCCCATCGCGGCGGCGGTCAAACCGGAGGCGAGCTTCGTTTTCACCTGGTTCAGATTGATCAGCACCGCAGCCAGGATGCCGATGCTCAACGCGATGATCAGCGCCCAGGAGGAGGCAACGTTCTTCACCTTGTCGATTTTGAAGCTGTCCTTCAGAAGCTGCGGGTCATACCAGGTTTCCACGGTCAGAAACCCTCTGCTGAACAGGTAGTTCGACACCAGGACCAGCGCCAACGGGAGCACGGCCAGCCAGATGTTCATGTAGGTTTGATCCCGGTTGAGCTCCGGTTCGTTGATGTGGCCTTCCCCGTACCCTTCGCCGGCCGCGGCTGCCTGTTTGCGCCTGCGCTCCAGCCAGAAGATGCCGCCGCAAAAGACCATGATGGCGCCGATAATCCCCACCAGCGGAGCGGCGTACGCATCTGTCCCAAAATAATTGGTGGGGATAATATTCTGAATCTGCGGCGAACCGGGAAGCGCATCCATCGTGTAGGTAAACGCGCCGAGGGCGATCGCGCCCGGAATCAGCCGTTTGGGAATGTTGGCCTCGCGAAAGATGGCGGCGGCAAACGGGTACACCGCAAACGCCACGACAAAGAGCGACACGCCGCCGTAGGTCAAAATGCTGCAGGCCAGCACGACGGCCAGGATCGCCCGGTTGGAGCCGAGCGCCTTTACGATCGACTGGGCGATGGAGGCGGCCGCTCCGTTCATTTCCATCACCTTGCCAAAGATTGCGCCCAACAGGAAGACGGGAAAGAACGATTTCACATAGTTGGCCGCGTTCGTCATGAACGTTTCGGTGTAGCTGGGCAGCAGCGCAAGTCCCGACAGAACGGCGGCCAACAGGGTAAAAATCGGCGCAAACACGATGACAGGGTAGCCGCGGTACGCAAAAAACATCAGCAGTCCCAACGAGACGAGAATCGCCAACACTTCGATTACCATAGAATTCTCCTTTCCTGCCCCTCGCCAAAAAGCTGAGCCCCGTCCGCCACGTTACAGCGCGGCGGACGACAGGACGCGCAGATTGGGGGAGATGATCAGCTCAGGCTCGGTACACGCTTGGATATCGGCCGGGGAATAGCCGTCCACGACTTCCACCAGTTCCAACCCCTGCGGCGTGACGTCAAGGACGGCGCGATCCGTAATGATGCGGTGAACCACCCCTTTGCCGGTCAGGGGGAGCCGGCAGGTTTTCAGGATTTTCGGCTCGCCGTACTTGTTTACATGCTCCATGATCACGACGATCTTCTTGGCCCCGTGCACCAGGTCCATGGCGCCGCCCATTCCCTTGACCATCTTTCCCGGAATCATCCAGTTCGCCAGGTCCCCCCGCTCGGAGACTTCCATCGCGCCCAGTATGGCGACGTCGATGTGGCCGCCGCGAATCATCGCGAACGATTCCGCGCTGTCGAACAGACAGGCGCCGGGAATCATCGTGATCGTCTCCTTGCCGGCGTTGATGCAGTCCGGGTCCACCTCGTCTTCCGTCGGGTACGGTCCGATCCCGAGCAGCCCGTTTTCCGACTGCAGCACGACCTGTTTGTCCGCCGGAATGTAGTTGGCGACCAGCGTGGGAATCCCGATTCCCAGGTTCACGTAGAAACCGTTTTCAATTTCCTGCGCGGCCCTTTTGGCAATCTGTTCTCTCGTTAACATCAGGACAGCTCCCTCCTAGCTTCTCACCGTACGTTTTTCGATGCGTTTCTGATAGTTCTCACAGCGGATGATCCGCTGCACGTAGATGCTGGGGGTATGAACCGCGTCCGGGTCCAGTTGGCCCACGTCCACCAGCTCTTCCACTTCGGCGATGGTGATCGCCCCGGCTGCGGCCATGATCGGATTGAAGTTTCGAGCCGTCTTGTTGTAGATGAGGTTGCCCAGCCGGTCTCCCTTCCAGGCTTTCACCAGGGCAAAATCGGCCCGCAACCCCGTTTCCAGCACGTATTCCTTGCCGTTGAACGTGCGGACTTCCTTGCCCTCCTGGATGGGGGTGCCGACGCCTGCCGGGGTGTAAAAGGCCGGAATGCCGGCTCCGCCCGCCCGGATTCGCTCCGCCAGCGTCCCTTGGGGAACCAGCTCCACTTCCAGCTCTCCGGACAGGAACTGCCGCTCAAACTCCTTGTTTTCTCCCACGTAGGACGCAATCATCTTCCTGATCTGCCTGTTTCGCAGGAGAATCCCCAGTCCCCAGTCATCCACGCCGCAGTTGTTCGAGATGACGGTGAGATTCTTTACCCCTTTTTCGTACAGGCCCATGATCAAATGTTCCGGGATGCCAACGAGGCCAAAGCCGCCCACCATGATGGTCGCCCCGTCCGTGATGCCGGCCAGGGCCTGTTCAATCGATTCGCACACGCTCACGTTTCGCACTCCTCCCAAGACGAGTATATGAAATCGCTTTCAACTTTATTGCAGGGATTGTGCCAAACTGTCGCACTTTTTGCAAAAACCTGTCGAGAGCCGGGTTTCTGCGCTCCACGGCCGTGACCGGCGCCCCCCATATTGACGGAATCATTCCACAATTGCGGAAAGTGACGTCCATGTTTTCGGAAACGCCCTCCGGAAAACGACGGGTTCCCGGCAGATGCCGTGATGGCGGCAGAATCTGCGTTTTCCACCACGACAAAACAAAATGGCTCCTGCTGAACACAGAAGCCATTTCGCACAAGCTGTTCGGTTTTTTTGGGGGGCGTTACCTCGTCATGGCATCCAACGCAGCGACGTCTTCGGGCAGCAGCTTCCATTCTGCCGCCGCCACATTCTGAATCACCTGCTCCTTGTTTTTGGCGCCGGTAATGACTGTGGCTACAGCCGGCTTTGCCAGAAGCCAGTTCACCGCGACTTGCGCCATCGGCTTGCCATAACGATCTGCGATGGTGCGGATTTTCTCTGCTTTCTCCACGTTTGCTTCGAATTCCCCGTCTTTGAAAAGCGGATTGAACTGGCGCCGAACGTCATGTTCGGGAATCTTCGTCTCTTTGGTGAACTTCCCTGTCAGCAGTCCCTGAGCCAGAGGGCTGTACGGAATGAATCCCATGCCGACACGCTCCACGTACGGATACTCGGCTTGCTCCACGCCGCGCTGGAGCAGGTTGTATTGGGATTGAAGCGAAACGACATGGGCGTATTTGCGCGCTTCTTCCATTTGTTCCACGGAGAAGTTGGATACGCCGATATAACGGATTTTTCCGCTTTGGACAAGTTCGTTCAGCGTTTCCATGGTTTCCTGGATCGGTGTCTTGTGATCCGGCCAGTGCACCTGATACAGATCAATGTAGTCGGTGCCCAAGTTTTTCAGGCTTTCATCAATTTCGCGCAGGATGTTTTTTCGGCTGACATCCATCACAAAGCCGCCCTTGTCATCCCAGACGATGCCAAACTTCGTGGCGATGATGACCTTGTCGCGCACCGGTTTGAGCGTTTTTCCCAGGATGCGTTCCGATTCCCCGTATCCGTAGAAAGGTGCCGTGTCAAAGAAGTTCACCCCCAGATCGTACGCGGTCTGGATCGCTTCCACGATCGCCCGTTCGTCAACATCGCCCCACCCCGTTTTTCCAGCGGCCCAGGCCCCAAATCCAATCACAGACGGAAACAGTTCGCTGTCTCCCAACCGTCTGTTTTCCATGATGATTCCTCCTCATTTTTCTTACTCGCGTTCGAACGCTGGCAGTACATATTCGGCCAACTCGTGCAGGACTTCCGGAATCGGACGCTGCGAGTGGCGGAAATGAAACGCGATATGCGCAACCCCAATCTCCTCAAGCCGTTTCAAGTGTCGAATGAGTTCGTTTCTTCCAATCGTGGCCCCGAACTTAAACGGCTCTGCCGGGTGATCCGGATCCTCGTGGAGATCCAGATGATACGCGGAAATATACGGTTTCCTCTCTGTGATGCCAAGATCGTCATGCGCTTTTATCCACTCGGCCATCTGCTGTTCGGTAGCCGCGATTCCTCGGGGATAGTTGAACCAGGCGTCCAGATGCTGAACAATCCAGTCCAGTGTTTGCGTGCCCCGACCCGCCATGACGAGTGGAATCGTTTCTTGAACCGGCTTGGGGAGCAGATCGAGCTGGTTGTCAACCAACATCTGTTCTTTGTTCCACGCGTCCCTGATCAGGCGGACGCTTTGGCGGAAGATTTCCCCTTTCCGTTCTGCTTCCACTCCGAACAGCGGAAACTCCACCGGGCGATCTCCGGTTGCAATCCCCATCACGAAACGCCCGCCGGACAGTTGATCAATGGTGGCGGCGGCTTTGGCGACATGATACGGATGGCGCAGCGGGAGGACAATGGCTCCCGTGGCCAGGATGACCTCATGCGTGATGGCAGCCAGATATCCCAAATACGCAAAGGGGTCAAACAGTTGAGCGGCATCGCCGAAACGATATGGATCAAAAATGGGCACATCCCGCAGCCACATGGATGTGAAGCCAAGCCGATCCACCAATCGGGCATACTCCGCATGGCGCTCCATGTTCGGGACACCGAAGGGACGTCCCTCTTGTTCCGCTTGTTTGAGTCCTGCCGGTGACCAGTCGGTATCCAGGGGAAGCTCGACGCCAAACGTCATGCGACGGGACGGAATCATTTTCTTCAATGCCGAGATACCCAGGCGAACCACCTCCTTTCTCATGCGATGGAATCAACGCGGCTGCTCCGCTCCAGAACCATGCTCCACCGGGATAGAACCACGGCCCCCGCCACCATCAAGGCGCCTACCCATGAAGTATGGAGAAGCCCCAGGGAATCCGTGACCATTCCACCCAGGTAGGACCCGATCGCAATGCCGGCATTGAACGCGGCAATATTGATGGCAGAAGCCACATCCACTGCAGACGGAACGTACTTCTCAGCCAACTGGACCACGTATAGCTGAAGTCCCGGAACGTTCATGAAGGCGAACAGTCCCATGAAAATGATCGTGACAAGCCCCATTACCTTAAAAGGCGCGGTAAACAGCAGGAGAAGCAGCACGATCGCCTGGACGATAAACATGTAGAACAGCGCCTGGATGGGATTGCGATTGGATGCTTTGCCTCCGATGATGTTTCCAATCGCGATCGCGACCCCGTAGACAAGCAGGATGATGCTTACCGTGCCGGCTTGAAATCCCGTAATTTCCTGCAGAATGGGAGAGAGATACGTAAAGACGACGAACGTCCCGCCATACCCCAGCGCCGTGATGATGAAGACAAGAAGCAAGCGGCCGTTTGTGACCAGTTTCAGTTGATCCGCAAATGTGGTGGGCGTTCCCTGACGGAGACGAGCGGGAACCAGAATGGCGTTGGCCAGCAGCGAAATCAGGCCAATCCCGGCAATGCCTGCAAAGGAATACCGCCAGCCGAACGTTTGCCCGATAAACGTACCAAACGGCACACCTGTCACCGTGGCCACCGTCAGACCGGTGAACATGAAGGCGATGGCGCTCGCTCGACGGTCCTCCGGAACCAGATCCGCGGCAATCGTCGACCCGATGGACATAAAGACACCGTGGGAAAAGGCCGAAATGACACGAGCGACGAGCAGGATCTCAAAGCCCGTGGCAGTGGCGGCGATACTGTTCCCGATCACAAAGACAATCATGATCCACATCAGCAGCGTCTTTTTGGACATCGATGACGTCAGGGACGTTAAAATAGGCGCTCCGAACGCCACTCCCAGGGCATAGAGGGACACCGTGAGTCCAGCGGTGGTGACGGGAACGTGCAAATCCTGCGAAATGGATGGCAGCAAGCCCACACTGATAAATTCCGTCGTTCCAATGGCAAAAGCGCTGATGGCCAACGCGAGCAGGGCAAAGAAGCTGTGGCGCTGCATCCCGCTGCCGTTTGCGCGATGGTCATTGTGTACGGCCATATGGCAACCTCCTCAATCAGAAAATATTGTATGTCGATAGGATAAATAGGAATTAATGAAAAGTCGTATAATGAAACCGGAGTCTCCCCTCCAATCTTTTGGCAGAATTTCTTATCGACAACGACAAAACGTATTATGTAACATATACGATTGAATAGAAAGTACGTACTTTTTTGTGCTATTGTTACTATTCAGTGCTATAGGAACCAATCAGTAATATAAACAACAAACAGAAACTGCGATGATGCAAGGAGAGGTGGAACGGCATGAAAAAAGCGGAAAAAACGTACAACATTCCGGTGGAAGCGACATTGGAAGTCATCGGGGGAAAGTGGAAAACGGTGATTCTTTGCCATTTGACCCGTGGGCCGATGCGAACGAGCGAACTGAAAAAAGCCATGCCCGCCATCACGCAAAAAATGCTGACGCAGCAGCTTCGCGAACTGGAGGAAGATGGCGTCATCAACCGCATTGTGTACCATCAGGTCCCGCCGAAAGTGGTCTATGAACTGAATGAGTTCGGGTGGTCGCTGAAGCCTGTCCTGGATCAGTTGTGCGCATGGGGAGAGGAGTACATCAAAAAGGAGCGAGCCAACAAGAAATAAGCAAAAAAAGCAGAGCGTCTGGGGCACGTCGTTTCCCGACACCTCTGCTTTCTTTTGTTTTGCTTCCAGCCCGTTCGGAAATCGGGCGTGCTTTTCCGATTTCCGGACCGCTTACACCGGTTTGTCCCGGTTGTATTTCTCCCATTTTTGATAGAAGCTGGACTTGCTGATCCCGAGGAGTTTCGCCGCTTCCAGCTTGTTTCCGGCAGCCGCCTCCATCGCCCGCATGATCGCCTCGCGTTCCGCCGCTTCCAGCGTCTCCTTCAAGGGGCGAACCGGTGAAACGGGGAGAGCCTTTCCCGATCCGGGCAGCCAGATGTGCTCCTTTTTCAGCACGTCCCCATCCATCAGATGTACCGCCCGCTCCAGGACATTGCGAAGTTCCCGCACGTTCCCCGGCCAGGAGTGGCTGCGCAGCACGTCCCACACCTCTTCGTCGATCTCCCGCACTTGAACTCCGGTTGTCTCGACGATCTGCTTGAGCAGGGTGGAAACGAGCTCCGGCAGATCCTCCAGCCGTTCCCGCAGCGGCGGAATGTTCAGGGACACCACGTTCAG
Organism: Brevibacillus sp. LEMMJ03; assembly: GCF_007197875.1. Lineage (NCBI taxonomy): Bacteria > Bacillati > Bacillota > Bacilli > Caryophanales > Paenibacillaceae > Brevibacillus > Brevibacillus sp. LEMMJ03. The sequence continues at coordinate 180,550 of NZ_VKJN01000007.1, forward strand.
CCGGTAGTACAGGTCCACCCGGAACGCCCCCTCGCGAATGCGGCTGGGCAGGTCCTGATTCGTGCAGGCGATCACCCGCACATCGATGGGAATCGGCCGGACCCCTCCTACCCGCTCCACTTCTTTTTCCTGAAGCACGCGCAGCAATTTTGCCTGCAGCGGCAGCGGCATGTCCCCAATCTCGTCCAGCAGAATCGTGCCGTGGTTGGCCAATTCAAACTTTCCTTTTTTCCCTTTGCGCGCCGCCCCGGTGAACGCCCCCTCTTCGTATCCAAACAGTTCGGACTCCAGCAGGGCATCCGGAATCGCGGCGCAGTTGACCCGGATAAACGGGCCCATTTTTCGCCGGCTCCCCGCGTGAATGGCGTGGGCAAACAGCTCTTTTCCCGTTCCGCTCTCCCCGGTGATCAACACGGTGGAATCGCTCTTCGCCACCTTTTGGCAAAAGGCTTTCAGCTCTTTCATCTTGGGGCTGCGTTCCACGATCTCGTCAAAGTGGTAAATCGCCCCCAGCCGCCGCTGCAGCTCCCGTTTGTAGTAGGTCAGCTCGTCCCGAAGCTGATCCACCACCGCGGCCAATCCCGACAATTCCTGCACGTCCTGAAACAGCACGGTGCCCAGCACGGCGATGACCTTCCCGCCTTCCATGATCGGAATGCGGTTGGCGATCATGTTTTGTCCCTTTATTCGCTGAATTTGCGCAATTTCAGGCCTGCCCTGCTGCGCCACGATGTGCATCCGCGTGTTCTCGATCACCTCGGTGACGTGGCGGCCGACCACGTTGTCCACGCCCAAAAACTCGCGGTAGCTTCGGTTCATGAGAAGGATCTTCCCGTCTCGATCCGTCACGACAATGGCTTCATGAGCATTCTCGAAGACGGCTTCCAGCAGTTCGCCCATGGTTGGGGGATTCTGTTCCGTAAAAGAGCCCTCCCTTCTCCCGATATGTGTCCACTACCAGCCATTATAGAGCAGGTGGCGGCACGGAAGATACTCCTTTTTCTGAGAACCGTTCGCCCCCTCTGATGAAAGAGGGACCCCCAGGGCACGCCGTTCGTGATCAAAAGCAGACGCCCTGTCATGTCGACCGGAACCCCAAACGAAAAGAGCCTGCCCCGTTTTCGACGAGGAAGGCTCAACGCGCTGCGGTGCTCAGGCAGCGGACGGCTTACGACAGCCGCTTGATGATGTTGCGGGCCATCCACACGCCAGCCGCGCCGGCCTGGGCCAATCCGCGGGTGATGCCCGCGCCGTCGCCGCCGCAGAACAGCCCCTTGATTTCCGTCTCAAATTCGTCCGTCAGCTTGGGACGGGCCGAGTAAAACTTCGCCTCGACCCCGTAGAACAGCGTGTGTTCCGACGCGATCCCCGGCGTTACCTTGTCCAGCGCTTCCACCATTTCGATCAGGCTTTTCATCGTGTTGTACGGCAGGACCAGACCGAGGTCGCCCGGCACCGCCTCTTTCAAGGTCGGCTCCAGGAAGCCTTCCTTGATCCGTGCTTCCGTGGAGCGGCGGCCGCGCAGGATGTCCCCGTACTTTTGCACGATGACGCCGCCGTTGGAGAGGTCGTTGGCCCGTTTGCAGATTTCGCGGGCGTACTCGTTCGGCTTGTCAAACGGCTCGGTAAACTTGTGGGACACCAGCAGCGCAAAATTGGTGTTGCTGGAGCCGAGCGCCGGATCTTTGTAGGAGTGGCCGTTGGCCGCCATCACCCCGCTGTGGTTTTCCACCACCACGTGGCCGGACGGGTTGCTGCAGAACGTGCGGACCCGCGTCCCCACCGACGTGTTGAAAATGAATTTTCCCTCGTACAGATGCTCGTTGATCTCCCGCATCACCACATCGGACGTCTCCACGCGCACGCCGACGTCCACCTGGTTGTTGTACATTTTCAGGCGGCGTTTTTTCAGGATGCTGGTCAGCCAGGCGGAACCGTCCCGCCCCGGTCCGATCACCACGTAGTCGCTGTGGTACTCGTCCCCGTTTTTCAGCACCACGCCGGTGACGCGGTACCCGTCCTCTTCCTTCACCGTCAGGATGTCCTCCACTTCCGTCTTGAACATCATGTCGATCCGCTCGTTCAGGTACTCGTAGATGGACTGCAGAATCTGCAGGTTTTGCTCCGTGCCCAGGTGGCGCACCCGCGCCCGCAGCAGCTTCAGCCCGGCGGCGTACGCGCGCTGCTCGATGCTCTTGATCGTCTCCGTGGTCGGGTCGGTGATCGTCGTCGTCGCGCCGTGCTTCAGGTTGATCTGGTCGACGTACGTGATCAGTTCCAGCACCTGGGACGGATTGAGGTAATCGGTCATCCAGCCGCCAAACTCGGTGGTAATGTTGAACTTCCCGTCGCTGTATGCGCCCGCTCCGCCAAAACCGCTGGTGATGGAGCAGGCGGGCAGACAGCCGGCGTACTCCTTTTTGCCGGCCGGCGGCGGACACAGCTTGATCTTCTCCTCCAGGATCGGGCATCGCCTGGAGTAGATGTCGTGCCCTTTATCAATCAACAGCACTTTGGCGCCCGGCGCCTTCAGCGTGAACTCATAGCTGGCGAAAATTCCCGCAGGGCCCGCCCCTACGACAATGACATCGTACTTGTTCATGATCGCAACCTCCTCCATGTCGGAACATCCCTTGGAAAATCCTGTTGACTGAACCGCTGCACAAAAAAATCCTGACCGACGAACGGGTATGTCAGTGACACCCATTCGTAGCCAGGAATTTACGGTTCCTTGTAGAGACCCCCAAACCCTATTATTGAGGATATACGAATCGTGCGAAATGTATGCGTATGTGGTTTGGCAACACTTTGCATAATAACGCACGATGTTAATTATGTCAACCACTTTGATCGATTTTATTCGTCTTTCACGAAAAACAGGCGAATAACATTTGAGAGATCAGTCGTCTGACAACTAAAATCCGAACATTAAAATCGACGCACTTGCTTCTGCCGAATAAAAAAAGCGGGATTGCTCCCGCTTTTTCCACCCGGCTATCCGGCTGTCACGACACCGCAGTGTTCTCCGCAGCTTCTTCCCGCCAGCACTCCACCTCAGGCAGTCCAGGAATGACGCTTGCACGGAAAACCGGATTTTGGCCGGCTTTCTTTTGCTTCGTATAATCTTTCAGCGCGGCGAAGGCGATTTTTCCCAACAACGCGATCGCAGCGAGATTCAACAGCGCCATCAACGCCATAAACAGGTCGGCCAGATCCCAGACGATGCTGATTTTCGCCACGGACCCGAACATCACCATGCCGACCACGGCCAGGCGGTAGAGTGTCAACCAGGTGTTGTCGGTCTTGATGAACTCGATGTTGGTCTCCCCGTAATAGTAGTTGCCGATGACCGAACTGAAGGCGAACAGGAACACGATCACGGCGATAAACACACTCGCCCATGCGCCCACATGGGAACTGAGCGCCGCCTGCGTCAGAGCGATGCCGTCCAGCCCTTCCGTCGTGTACATGCCGGACAGAAGCACGATAAACGCCGTCGCGCTGCAAACCAGCAGCGTGTCGACAAACACGCCCAGCGCTTGAATCAGCCCTTGTTTGGCCGGGTGGGTCACATCGGCGGTGGCCGCAGCGTTGGCCGCGCTCCCCATCCCCGCCTCGTTGGAGAAGAGACCGCGCTTGATTCCCTGCATCAGCGCAGCGCCCATCCCGCCGCCGGCAACCTGTTCCAGGCCGAACGCGGATTTGACGATCAGAAGCAGAATGCCCGGCAGTTGGGTGATGTTGGTCACGACCACGTACAGCGCGACCAAGACGTACGCGCCCGCCATGACCGGCACGAGGAATTCGGCGACCTTTGCCACGCGCTTGACGCCGCCGAAGACGATGAGGCCCGTGATGGCCGCCAGGATCAGCCCCATCGCGACAGGAGGAACTCCGTACGCCGTTTGAAACGCCTGCGAAATCGTGTTGGCCTGCACGGCATTGAAGACGAGACCAAAACTGAACGTGATCAGTATGGCGAACAGAACGCCCATCCAGCGCTTTTTCAGCCCCTTTTCCATGTAGTAGGCAGGGCCACCGCGGAAACTGTCTTTATCTTTCACTTTAAAAATTTGCGCCAGCGTGCTTTCCACAAAGGCGGACGCGGACCCGATCAGGGCGATCAGCCACATCCAGAACACCGCACCGGGACCGCCGACGGAAATCGCCATGGCCACACCAGCCAGATTCCCGGTCCCGACCCGGGATGCGGTGCTGATACAGAATGCCTGAAAGGACGAGATGCTCCCCTTTTTCTTGTCCGCTGCGCCTTCGCCGAGGAGACGGAACATTTCTCCCGCCAATCGGAACTGAACAAACTTTGTCCGCAACGTAAAATAGACGCCCAACACAATCAACAGGGCGATCAGAATCTTGGACCAGAGCAAATCGTTTGCCGCCGCCACAGCTTTCTCCAATAATCCCAAAAGGATCGACACTTGCCCACACACCCCCACAGCCTGAATATATCAAAAGGCAATACGCAAGATAGTTTATCACAAAACATTCAAAAAGAAACCCTGCCAACATGAATGTTCGCTGGAAGGAAAAAAGCCCCAAGCAGGAACAGCCAATCGAGGATGGCATAACAAAACCCGGTCCCATCCGGAACCGGGCAGCACCGTCCGCTAGAACAGCAGCTTTCCCCTTTTCATGATCAACTTGTCGTCCAGGTACACGTCCGGCTCCTTCACGACCAGATCGATGTGCACGCCTGCGGCAATCGTTCCGCCAAAGGTGTTGTTGCTGCCAAATGCCACGTGTATCGTGCCGTACACCTTTTCGTCTTCCAGGACCACACCAGTGATGCGGGCCTTGTCGTTGGTGCCAATGCCAAACTCGCCAAGCAGGCGGCCGTCTCCATCGCCGAGGGTTTGCAGCAGCCGTTCCGCTTCCGCTCCTGCCGCGTCGACGATGCGTCCCTGGCGAACGGTCAGCACGAGCGGGCTGTCGATTTTGCCGATGCCGGAAATCGAGCCGTCCACCACGATCTGCCCCTCAGCCGTTCCCTCCACCGGAGCCACATACGCTTCTCCGGACGGCAGGTTGCCCGACTCGCCTGGATTGACGTAGACACCGGTGCTGGCGATCCCGCTCCGCCCGGCGATGGAAAACGCGAGCGCCTTCCCTTCCTTTTCAATGCGCACCGTTTGCGCCCTGCTGAGCAGATCGGCCACTTTTTCTGTCAAGGCTTTCACCTGGCTGTAATCGGCCGTGATGGCTCCCTCCCGAAACATGTCCGGAGTGATCGCCGGCATCGTCGCCAAACGGGCTCCGTTCGCAACGGCCTCTTTGCGCGCCCGGGTATGGGTGAGGGAATGCTCCGTGACACAGACCACGACGTCGGAGCGCTTCATCGCCTCACTGACAGCCGCCGGGGGCTCCTGGCCGGATTTCTCCCGCTGGGTCATGACCATCAGCACCGCTTCCGCCCCCAACTGTCGGCCGGCTTCCCACAGCGCTTCTCCCAACTCCCGTTTGGCGTCGTCGGCGACTACCAAAAAGGATTCGCCCGGCTTGAGGGCCATGCAGTTGGTCAATAGTCCCTTGCTGATGTCGGTCAGCTTCACGTCTCATCATCCTTTTCAAATCATTTCCGATACGAGCTTGGCCATGATGGCGTTGGACAACATCACCGGAAGGCCCGTCTGTTCCGCCACCAGCCGGCGGGCCTCCTCCGTGTATCCCATGCAGTCGAGCAGGACGATGTCCGCCTTGTCCTTGAGCGCTTCGGACGCCGCGCGAAGCGATTCTTCGTCGCGATCGTACGGCGAAGCGACGGCAAACACGGGATCCAGGCCATGCGGAAGATACTTGGGCCGCAGCGCCTCGGCCTGCACCTTGAGCGGCACCATCACGCCCAGACGCCGTGATCGTACCATCGCCGCCACGGTCGGCGGGATCACGCGGTCCGGTTCGATCAAAAACGCCTTCTCTGCCGAGAGGCCGGGGAACACCCCGGTGCAGAACAGCAGGATCGTGCGGATGCCCGTCTCCTCCATCTCGTGGATCTTTCGCTGCAACATCGGTTGAATCCGCTCGCGCGATACGACGACCGCTTCCCCGTTGGCCATGCGGGAGGTCAGTACGTATTCGCCCGGACCGGGGGCCAGATGGGCCTCAATGTCTTGCTTCGTCATGCCGTCCAATACTCCTGCCTGCACCAGTTCCGCCCGACCGGCGAGATGCGTCTCCAGCATGGGAGCCGCATCGGGACGGGGGGCCTGCCCAATCGTGATCATTCCCAGACGTTTCACGGTGATCATCTCCCTTGGAAAAAATGACAGGGGGCCTCCCCCCTGCCTGTTTACCTGCCCATCGTCTGCAGCACTTTCATCGAACCGTAGAGCGACGTGATCCGCTCAAACTCGTCGGCGTCGTAGAAGCGGCAGGTGCCGTTGGTAAACTCCTTGGCCACCTCCACCGCGAACTTCACGGCCAGGGCGATGTCCGTCTCGTGGCTGGCCCCGGTACCGCAGCCGGGCACGGCCGACTGGGCGGTGATGGCCAGGCCGACCACCGGCGCGTCCGTCGCCACGCACGGCTGCAGGATGCTGTTGATGTGGTACAAGCCGTTTCCGTACGGCGTGATATCCTGTGTGGTGATCGGGAAGGTGACGGGGAGCTGTCCCGTGGTCATCTCCATAATGCGCAGCAGGTCATCGCTGACGCGCAGGATGTATCCTTCCTTGACCGTCGGGGAAATGGCAATGCCCTTGTGATTGATGACGCGATTCCCCTTGGTCGTGTCGATCGACAGGACCGCTTCCATCTCGGGAACGATCTCATGCCGGTTCATCGTCAGAATGTCGACCGGAGAGTCCATGAAGTCGACCGGTTCATGCGGCCGCGTGGGGGCGTTCGGGCAGATGTGCGTGGTCACGATGACGTCGCCGTTCAGCACATCCCCCTGCTGCTGCATGTCGGCCAGCTTGAGCGCGCTCGCCACGGCAGCCACGGCTCCGTCGGCATCCGATACCAGGCCGATCCTGCTTGGACGGGCGCCGATGCCGCCGAGGCGGCCGACGATCCCCAACGTGGGTGCCGTGCCTCCCCTGGACTTGCCGTTCCTGCCCGGAATGACGATTTTCACGAAATCGGTGCTGCCTTTTTCGCCCGATACGGTCTGCACGCTGACCTGAATCTCCGGATAGGCGGCAAACAGTTTGTTGATGGCTTCTCCGCTGACATACGCGCTGTCCATGGTTTCAAATACGGTGATCGTCTGCTTCAACGACATGAGTATCCCCTCCACACAATGTTGTCACGATTCGAGATAGGGCAGGATCGGCTTGCCGATGACGTCTTCAATCGGCTTCAGCAAGCTCCGGTTGCGCATGGTGGTGCTCAGGATCAGATTCCGGGCCGGCACGTGGATGACCGTGACCGCCTGTCCTTTTTCAATGGCTGCCGAGACAATCGGGCGGGCTGTCCGGGCGTCCAGCGTCATGATCAGGTCGGGGAATGTGGCCAGGCGTTCGCCGTCGTGTTCCAGCGTCATGTACTCGTTCCAGAACGTCAGCTCGCTATCGCCGATCACCACCCGGCCGACGTCAAACCCGCCGGTCGTTTCCAGCGTGTATTCACGGACGTCCCCTTCCACGACCACCCGGCCGCCGAGTGCGACACAGACGGCTTCGATCGCCGCTTCTCCCTTGTGGTCAAGCAGGGCCTCGCCCACTTTGATGGCCTGCCGGATCCCACCCGGCGCGCCGTTTTCCCTGGCGTATGCCACGGTCACCGGGTTGCGGGCCACGGCCACCAGTCCGCCCGCCTGAACCGAGACGCTGCGGATCAGCGAAGCGGCCTGTTCAATCGTGGACGAGACGCTCATCTCCACGTATCGGCTGCCTCGGCCGCCCACCGCCGCCTGATGCGAGACGTAGCCGGGCTGTTCGTGCAGATTCAACGAGCCCATCGTTCCCGTCGGGTGAGCCCGCCCGTTGCACGGCAGATCCACCACGGGAAGTCCGGTGACGGCGGCCTGAAACCAGCCGTTTACGGTGGTGCCCGCGCCGTTCTCGTTGGTATGGATGCCTTTCAACGGCTGCTTGACTGCTGCGGAGAGCAGCTCCAGCGCCCGCACGTAGTGAATCGGCTTGACGAATTTCTCTTTGGCGGCGGGAGCCCCGACCAGCGAGACCGTCACCAGCAGGTCGTCGTCCGCCAGTTCGTCCGGCGTGACGAGCCGCGGCTGCCCCACTTCCAGGGCGAGCCGGCCGATCTGCAGCCCGTCCTCAATCCACCCGCCACCGCCGCCGCCGAGAACGGCCCCGCCGTACACGGCGGCCTCCATCATCCGTCCGTCCAACAGGATTGTCGCCATATTCGCATCCCCTTACTTTTTGCTGAATTTGAATACGGAGGTAAAGAAGCTGTACAGCGCATCCCCGGCGATGAAGCCGGCCGCGAGAATGCTCATCGGCGTCTCCGCTTCCCTGCCTTTTACCTTCAGCACGATGGTGCGGATCAGAATCCCGGCAATGACCGCCCAGCCGGCCCCCGGGTTGAGAATCAGCAGGCCCGTCGCAAACAGGACACCCAACTGGCGGCTGGATCCGCCCAGGAACTGCAGGATGGCGCCGGGAATCGCCCAGAGAAAGAGCTGCTTCGCCACTTCCGGCGACGTCCCCGCTTCGATCGTCTTGACGTACACGGTGTCGACCGGCGGAACCAACCCTGCGGCAAAGTACCCTTTGTAGGTGAAGAGGACGGCGACCAGCGCCACGCCAAAGGCGATCATGCCGGTGATGTACTGCTGCTTGCGGCCGTGCAGCTCGAACTCCCTGTCTTTGCCGCCGCCGCGCAGGATGTGGCCGGTTTTCAGGTCGTAGCCCATATCGGCAAAGGCGGGGCCGGTCGCTGCGCTGAACCCGACCAGGAGGCCCAGCGCCACCGGCGGAAAGCCGATCAGCATCCCGATTATCAAGGTAATCAGGGCCACGGCAAAGGCCGGGAACCAGCCCGAGTGCATCGCCGCGATCCCGACGATCAGCTCGTGAACGTAGGCGGCAAAGGCGGCAAACAGCAGAAAGGCGACAAACATGCCGGCCGACATCTCGGTCATCAATCCGCCCAGCACGGCAAGAACCAGGGCGACGGCCAGGTAGGCGGCAAAGCCCAATCCCAGCGTCCGCGTCGTTTCCCGGTCGCTGCGGGTATAGGTCTCCTCCTCTGTGGTGGCCGTTCCGGACGAAGCCGGAGCCTCCTGTTTCTTGCGCTTCATGATGATCATCGTGACCTGGACGAGGGCGACCAGACCGGCGCCGATCATGAAGCCGTGCGGGATGAACATCTTGTTGACGTCAATCCCGAACAGCGGCACCGAGTACTGCCGCAGCAGAAGGCCGATGCCGAACATCGTCAGGGCCCAGATGTTTCCGATAAAGGCCACGCCAAAAGCGGACATCGAGACGCCCAGATAGGAACCGAGCAGACCGCCGGCGGCCCCCACTCCGAGCAGGGCTGCCCGCTTGCCCCCTCTGTCCCCGGCGATGATCGATTCGGCCGTAGCCACGCCGGGCGGCCACGTGCCCGAGGCGGGGAAAATCCGGGAGTCAAACAGTTTGTAGAGCAGTGCGGCGTCCACAAACATCGCCAGCGCCGCGCCGATCAGCATCGGCATGATCAGGTCCGTCTCTCCCATCACAAACGGAATGCCGATCGGGATCAGCAGGCTGTTGGCCGCCCCGAACGTAGCCGACGAGATGGAGGTCTGCACCAGATTTTGGCGGTGAATCGATTTGTACTTGGCAAACATCCTGATGGGAATGCGGGCGATCAGCATCGCCACCAGCGCGCCGATAATCGCCGTGTTGGGGGTAATCCCCAGTGTGGTTACGAGCTGCATGCCGATGACGGCGCCGATCACGGCGGTGGCGATGTTCAAGAACAAGGCAAACGGTTCAAAAATGGACGGATGTTTCTCCTTGTCCGTCTTGTGTTGCTGCATGATGAATACAACCCCCTTCTCCTGACTTACTGAATGCGCTGCAGCAGCGTCTGTATCTCCTGCTGCGCCTCTTTCAATGCGCGCAGCGCCGCCGGCACCGCGTCCGCCGGCATCCGGTAATCCGGTCCGGCAATCGTCAGCGAGGCGACGACCCGCTTGTCGTAAGCAAACAGCGGCACGGCGATGCCAAACACATTTTCCGTATACTCGCCCACGGAATACGCCCATCCCTCCGACCTGATGCGCGCCAGATCGCGCAGCAGCTCGTCCTTGTCGAGGATCGTCCTGTCCGTTTTCGGTTTCAGCCCTCTGGTTATGATCGCTTCCTGCACGTGGGGCGGCAGGTAGGCCATGATCACCTTGTTGGAGGCGCCGGCGTACAGCAGGGTCCGGCTTCCCACCGACATGGCGTATTTGACCCGCTGTGTGCTCTCCGCCATCTCCAGGCAGATCCCCTCCATCCCGTCGAGCCAGGTCAGGATGACGGATTCTCCCGTTGTTTCGGCCAGCCGTTTCATGACCGGATAGATGATTTGCGTAATGCTCAGATGGTCCCGCAAAATGGCCCCGTACTCCAAAAACGTAATCCCCAGTTCATACTTTTGCGTTTGTTCGTCCTGCCGCAGAAACCCGTGCCGCTCAAACGTCGCCAGCATCCGGTAGACGACAGGGTGGCTGATGTTCATCTCCCGGGCCAGCTCCCTGACGCCCCACTGCGGCCGCTCCCGCGTGAAATACCTGAGCAGGTGCAAAGCGTTGTCCAGCGTTTTCAGCACATTTCATCCGCCCTTTGTTTCGCATATCGAACCGGTGTTTCGTTTTACAGACGCAGCATGCGTACGGGGAAGCCTCGCGGGCAAGGGTAATCGCTGTGGATTCATCTGCTGGAAAGCCCTTCCCTCCCTTGGTTGGCAATCCATTTTTTATTATTTTGTTAATTGCCACTATAACAAAAACGGGTCATCTCCCCCTATGGGAAGCGACCCAAAAGTAAGCGCTTATTTTTTGGCGGCGTCACAAATCGTTCGGCCGCTCAAGCGCGAGCGGCCATCTTCCACGCCCTGATCGCCAGGTCCAGCCGCAAACGGGTTTCCGCATCGTTCAAGTCCACCCCGAGAATGCCCCGGATCCGCTCCAACCGGTACAGGACCGAATTGCGATGGATGTACAGCTCTTCACCTACCCGCTTGGTCTGACCGCCTGTCCGCAAAAACGATTCCAGCGTGGGCAGCAATTCTGTGCCGTACTCCCGATCGTACGCCGCGAGCGGTTCGATCAGCGTCTGCGTCAGCACGGCCAGGGACGGATGTCCGGTGGCGTCCTGCAGCAGGTCTTCCACCAGCACGTCGTGAAAGTGGACAATCCGCTCCCTGGGCCGCACGAGGCTGCCGATCCGAAGCGCTTTTTGGGCCTCGCGGTAGCTCTCGGTGATCTCCTCCAGGCGCTCGCGAACGCCTCCCACGCCACACACCAACCGCTTGCGATCGGCCGACTGTTTTCCCGATTGGGTCAGCGCCCGCAGATAGTCAACCGCTTCCTCGCGCTGCCGGGCCACATCCCGGTGCGCCGTGGTGCAGAGCAGGGCAATCTCGCCGCCGACCAGCACGCCCCTGCGCGTCGTTTTTTCGCCGGCCTGGATGTCCTTCAGCAGGTCGTGCAGCAGGTCGTCCATCGTTTCCCCCTGCCGCTCTTCCTCCCGGCACGGCCGAATCACCATCACGTACTGATGGGCACCGTGCGGAATCCCCAACTGCTTGGCCCGGTAGCGGAGCAGTTCCTCCTCGCCGGACGTGCCGGACAGCAGGTCGACGAGAAACGACTCCTGTTCCCGCTCCCGCTGCAATTGCAGCGACTGGCGAATGGTGAATTCGATCGCCAGGATCGTGACTGCCTGTTCCAGACACATGTGCGCAAACCGGTCCTGCTCCTCCAGCCTGCGGCTGATCGCCAGATAGCCGAGCACCCGGCTGCCCACCTGCACGCTGCGCTTCTCCGCGATTTCCCGCTCCGAAAAGCGTGACGTGCTGCTCTCCACGTTTCCCTCCTGATCGAGCACGGCCGCTTCGCAGTGCAGAAGCTGCCCGATCAAGACAACCAGTTCCGTCGTCCGCCGGTTCAGCACCAGGTTGGTGAACTGCTGGTTGACCTCCTGCACTTCCCGCAGCACGGCCGCCTGCCGGTTGACAAGCACCTCCATCACGGAGTGGGTCAGATCGATGGACGGAATCTCCGCCGGAATATCGATCAGCGGAATGCGGTACGCGTCGCTTTTGCGGAGCGCGTCCGCCGGGACATCCTGCAAAAAGCGTTTGGTCTTGATCGCAACAGCCGCCCCACCCACCCGATGCATCTCGTCCAGCAGGCGGCACAGCAGGAACGGCTCATGGCGGACCGAATACCCGGTAGTCACGATCAGTTCGTTGGGACGCAGCCACCCGGTCAAATCGGGAATCTCCATCGCATCCACGTAGTAGATTTCGTTTGTCAGCCCGCCGCTCCCGGCCAGCACCTTGGCTTGCCGGAAGACGGGCAGCTGCAGCAGTTGTTCGACCGTAAAAGGAGAGGTCGCCATCCGTTCACCTCATCTCTCCGTTTTATCCCGATGCTATCATGATTCCCGTTTTTGTTCCTATGAAAAATTGCGAAAAAGAGCCGGTACGTTTCCGCCGCCATTCTTTTACCGCCTCCCCGCCTGCGGCCGGCCCGCCAACAAAAAACACCCTGTCCTCACTGGACAGAGTGTTCTTTGCGCCGCAACCGGCAGGGTGTCGTCACGCTTCCTGCTCCTTCAGCGCCTTCTCCAAAGCGGCGATGGCTTCCGCTTCGTCGGCACCGTCGGCAATCAGTGTAATTTCCTCGCCTTTGGCGACCGCCATGGACATAATGCCCATGATGCTTTTTCCGTTGGCTGTTTTTTCGTTTTTGACAATCTTGATCTCACTGGCGAAAGACGACGCCAGGCGCACAAAATTGGCTGCCGGTCTGGCATGCAGACCGTGCGGCAGCTCGACGACCACTTTCTTTTCGATCATGGGGGTACACCTTCCTTACATGCCGTTTCCTGCAAAGGTTTTTCGAACAAACGCTTCCACTTCTTGCGACGTGCTCATCGACAAGATGGTGTCCGTGTAAGCGGCCGCCGTCTCCTTGGACAAGCGGCTGATCTGATAGCGGGCGGGCAGGATGCTGCCGGCGCTCATGCTGAACTCGTCCAGTCCCATTCCCAGCAGAATCGGGATGGCCACCGGATCTCCGGCCATTTCGCCGCACATGCCGACCCACTTGCCTTCCGCATGAGCCGCCTGGATGACGCGGTGAATCAGGCGCAGAACAGCGGGATGATAGGGCTGGTACAGGTACGAGACCCGCTCGTTCATCCGGTCGGCCGCCATCGTGTACTGGATCAGATCGTTGGTGCCGATGCTGAAGAAGTCCACTTCCTTGGCAAATTGATCGGCGATCAGCGCTGCCGCCGGGATCTCAATCATGATGCCCACTTCCAGCCGATCCGATACGGCGATGCCCTTGTCCAGCAGGGCTTGTTTCTCCTCTGCCAGCACCGCTTTGGCCTGACGAAACTCTTCCAGGGTGGCAATCATCGGGAACATGATTTTCAGGTTGCCATAAGCGCTCGCCCGCAGCAGGGCGCGAAGCTGCGTCCGAAACAGGTCCTGCTGCTCCAGGCAGAGGCGAATGGCGCGGAATCCCAGGAACGGGTTCATCTCCTGCGGCAGGTTCATGTACGCCAAGTGCTTGTCCCCGCCGATGTCAAGAGTGCGGATGACGACGGGCTTTTCGCCCATTTGCTCCAGCACCTGCTTGTAGGCCTGGAACTGCTCGTCCTCCGACGGAAAATCATCCCGCCCCATGTAGAGGAATTCCGTGCGGAACAGCCCGACGCCTTCCGCTCCGTTCTCCAGAGCGCCGGCCAGATCCTGCACACTGCCGATGTTGGCGGCCAGCTCGACGTGAACGCCGTCCTGGCTTGTGGTAGCGGTATGGACCAGTTTGGCCAGCTCGCTCTTTTGTCTCTCGTACTCGGCCTGTTTCTTCCGGTAGGCCTCGATCTCTTCCGGGGTGGGGTCGATGATGACGAGACCTTCATGCCCGTCCAGAATGATCGTCGCCCCGGCCGCTGCCTCCCGGGTCACGTCCGTCGTCCCCACCACCGCGGGGATTTCCAGGGAGCGGGCCATGATCGCGGAGTGGGAGGTACGGCCCCCGATGTCCGTGACAAAGCCTTTGACATAGCGGCGATCCAGTTGGGCGGTATCCGACGGCGTCAGGTCCTCCGCCACGAGAATCACTTCTTCGGCCAGATCGCTCGGCGCCGCAAACTCCACGCCCAGCAGATGGCAGAGCACCCGCTTGGTCACGTCGCGAATATCCGCCGCCCGCTCTTTCATGTACTCGTTGTCCATCTGCTCAAACAGCTCGATGAAGGTCTGCGCCGTCTCGTGCAGCGCACTTTCCGCGTTTACCTTTTCCGCGGCGATTTTTCCCTTCACCGTCTCCACCAGTTCAGGATCTTCCAGGACCAGGAGATGGGCTTGAAAAATTGCCGCCTTGTCCGGCCCCATTTCCCTTTCTGCGCGCTCGCTGATCTCCCGCAGATCTGCCTTCGCCTGTTCCAGGGCATCCGTCAAACGCTTGATTTCGCTCGACGGGTCCTCGACCGAGACCGTTTCGATCTGCAAGTGGGGATTGGCGAGCAAAAACGCCTTGCCAATCGCCACCCCGGACGATGCGGCAACGCCAACGATTGTTTTGGACACATGCCCTCCTCCTCTCTTAGTTTGTCTTTCTTCTGGCCTGCAACTCCCGGGCGTGGTTCATCACGATGGAAAAGAGGGCGTGATTCACGCGAATGCCGGTGTACGTCTTGAGAACGTGTTCCAGTCCGAACCGCTGGATATCTTCCGTCAATTGGACCGCCTCGGGGTCCTCCCGGAAGTCAAACAGCAGGGCGGCTGCGATCCCCAGCCCCAGATGCTCCGGCACGATTCCGTGATCGAAGCACTGCATCGCCGGACCAACCAGCCGGTCTTGCGGGGCCAGTTTGCGAATGGGCGAACGTCCCACGCGCGTCACCTGGTCGGTGATGTACGGGTTGGCGAATCGGCCAAGAATCTTTTCCACGTACTCCTCATGCTGCCCCTTGTCAAAACCGTGCTTGGCGACCAGGAGCGCTCCCGTCTCCTGCAGGGCCTGCCGGGTCGCGCGGAGAATCTCGTCGTCCCGAATCGCTTCGTCAATGGCGGCATACCCCATCTGATAGCCCAGATAGGCGATCATCGCATGCCCCGTATTTACAGTATACAACTTCCGCTCGATATAGGGCGTCAAGTCATTTACATAAGTGACACCTTCGATTTGCGGGATGTCCCCGATGATGTGCGATTGATCGACGGCCCATTCGAAAAACGGCTCTACCGTTACCAGCAGCTTGTCCTCGTGTTTTTGCAGGGGCACGATGCGGTCGACGGCCGCGTTGGGGAAGCCGACCAGCTCCTCCGCCTTTGCCCGGACCGCTTCATCGAGCTGCGCGAACACGTGGGTTTTCAACTGCGCACTGCCGCCGATCATGTTTTCGCAGGCGATGACGTTCAGCGGCCGATCGGTGTGTGTGATCCGCCGAGTGATGCCTGCCGCGATGGCGGGAGCGATATGGGGCAGCACATTGGGCCCCACGGCCGTGGTGACCAGATCGGCATCCGCGATCGCCCGGGCGACGGCCTCCGTATCCTGGCCGTGGATGGCCCGGACACCTTCCACGACGGAAACCGGTGTTCCTTCCATCGCCAGTTGAACCGAGTACGCTTTCCGGCTGTTGATCTCATCGACGAGCTCCTGATTGACATCGATGAAGCAGACCTCGTACCCAGCCTGGTGAAGCAGTTGACCGATAAAGCCTCTTCCGATGTTCCCCGCTCCAAAATGAACAGCCAGCATGATTACATCCCCTCTTCAAACAGTGCGATGATCTCTTCCGCCGTCTTCGCTTGAACAACGCGGTTGACGTTCGCCTCGTCGGAGCAGATCACGGCGATATTGGACAGAAGCTCCAGGTGTTCGTCACCGACAGCGGCGATCCCGATCAGCAGGTACGCCGTGTTTCCTTCCCCAAAATCGACGCCGTCCGGTATCTGCACCACGGAGATGCCGGTCGAGCGAATGGCCTCTTTGGATTCGTTGGTGCCGTGCGGGATGGCTACGCCGCTTCCGATATAGGTGGTCACGATCTCTTCCCGCTCCAGCATTTTGTCCACATAGTCCGCCGTGACGTGGCCCGCCTTCACCAGCAGCTCGCCGGCCAGGCGGATGGCTTCCGTCTTGTCGGCCACTTTTGCATTCAGCATGATTTTTTCTGCGGATAATACCTTGGTTGCCATACTCATTGTTGCGCTCTCTCCATTCCCGTTTTTTTTCGACAAAACTGATAGAGTCTCTCCGCCAGGCAGTCGGCAATCCGCTGCCGGTCGCCCGCTTCCAGCGCGGCGATCATCTCTTCCTCGATCAAGAGGGAGCTGATCTCGCTCAGCACTTCCAATCCTTCTTTGGGCACATCCCTTGGCCCCAGGAGCAGGAGCAGGTTTTTGATCGGCATCTCCCGTTCGTCCATCGACCTCAGCCGGATCGGCTGGCGCAGCACATGCACCGTAAACGACGGCCGGACTACCTGTTCGTGTTTGCCGTGAAACAGCGCCAGCGTCGTGCCCGGAATGCCCAAGCCGCCCAGTCTCTCCCGTTCCAGGAGCTGCCGGACGACCGGTTCGGCTTCCCGAATGGCGCCAAGTTGGACCAAATCGCCGCAAATCCGGTCCAGAATCTCCCGGATGTCCCCGCTGTGATTTTCCATCCGCCGCACCTGAAACCCGTCCAAGAGTTCGACCGCATATCCCGCATACCGGTGCATCGCTTTCAACCGTTGCTCCGGCCCTTCCCCGCCCGCACGAACGGCCTCTGTGGCACGGGATGCACGCGACCGACTCAGGTTGTGAAGATGGTAGGCGATCTTCTGGATGTCCTCCTTTGGCAGCAGGGGGCTGACCACAACGTACTCGCTCGGGTCCATCGGCAAGGGGATGGTGGAAATGATGACGTCATATTCGCTTTTGGGGATTCGCCCCACCTCGAACAACGACAGGTTCTGCAGGCTGACGATCTCCGGAATCTCCTTTTTGATCCGGGTCGCCAGAATCTTGGAAGACCCGATCCCGCTGGAGCAGACAACCAGCGCCCGATAGCGCTGATGCGCCTGTGACGTCCGTTCCACGGCCGCGCCAATGTGCATCACCAGATAGCCGATCTCTTCGTCCGGCACATGCAGCTCGGGAAACACCTCCGAGACCGCTTCCCGGACGACGCGGAACAATTCCGGGTAATTGTCCCGGATCTGCTCCAGAATCGGATTGCGGATTTCCATCTGGCGCTTGAGCCGGTACAGGGCCGGCTCCATGTGCGTCAGCAGTCCGTGAAACAGGGACGAATCGTACCGCAGGGGAATCTGCAGCCGATCTTCGCAGAGCCGGATAAACCGCTGCGTCTTGGCCATCAGCTCCACATTTCCCGGCCAGTAGAGGTCCTCATGGGCGCTTCGCAGCTTGGCCCCCCGCAGGTGCATGGTGATGTACCCGATCTCCGCGGCGGGAATCTCCATCTGGAAAATGTGCGTCAGCCGCTCCATGATCCTCTCCGCCGCCTGATACTCCGGCGTGCCCTGCAGCTCGCTCAGGGTATGTTCGTCAAAGTGGATGCTCTCTCCCTTTTCGATCCGCTCGACAGCGAGCGCGAGGTGAATCACCAGACCGATGTAGGCGCTGTCCGCCAGCGGGTAAGGCAGGTCGTCCTCCACGTGCTTCAGGGCGTTTTCCACCTTGATCAGCTTTTCCTTGTCGACCAGCCCCAACAGGCGCTCCGAGATGGAGTCGATGTCGCGCAGCGATTTGTTCTGGATGTTTTCCTTGATCAGCCCGATCAGTTCGTGTTCATTCAAATGTTCCGCGATCAGCCGGCTGATCGCCTGCCGCTTGGCCGACTCGGAGCCCTGGATTTCCACGCCGTAGCCCCGCTTGCGCACCAGCGACAGACCGTATTTGTCCAGCACGTCCTCCAGATCGTCCAGGTCATGGCTGATCGTGGCCGTCGTCACTTTCAGGTCGAGCGCCAGCGAGATCAGCTTGACCGGCTCGGTCGCCTCCAGCAGCGTGCACAAAATGATCACTTTCCGCTCTTCCGCGGTGTACTCGGTCGTCGTCAGGTCAAACAGCGCCAGGCGCAGCGCTTCCTTTTGCTCCGGCGGACCATGCAGCTCCACGCCCAATCCCGACTTCCTCACCAGCTCCAGGCCGTGCTCGCGGACCGTGTCTTCCAAGGCGTCCAGTTCCCGGTGGATCGTCCGGGCGCTGACCCCAATCCGCTCGGCGATCGCGCCCACGGTAAGCCCCGGCCCGTCCTGCAGCAGCATGTCGAGGATCGTCCGTTGTCTCGAGGATACACTCATCGTTCCATCCCCTTTTGTACAAAGCCGGAAAACGCTAGTTTGCACTAGCGTTTATTCCTCTTAGCCTAAACGTTTGACCAATTTGTCATACTCCGGGCTGTTCAGGAAGTTGTCGATGGAAATGTGTTCCGCCTGCGGCGCCTTCAACTTGGCCCGTTCCGTCAGCGACTTGTGCGTGATGACAATGTCCGCGTCGTCCGGGATGTCGTTGATCGCCGTATTGATGACGGTGATGTCGATTCCTGCATCTTTGAACTTCTTGCGCAGGGACGCTGCTCCCATCGCGCTGGAACCCATGCCGGCGTCGCAGGAGAAGACGACTTTCTTGACTTCTTTTTTCTCCGCCACCGCCGTGTCGGCCTGAGCTTCCTCCTGCTTTTTGCCTTTGAGCTGCTGCATTTTTTCCGTCGCTTTTTCCAGCTCGTCCGCATCCTCAGCTTGCCCGCCCAGTTTCAGCAGGAATGCCGCGATAAAGAAGGAGACGGCGGCTGCCGCGACGACACCGGTCAGGACCGGGAGCAGCCCATCCTTGGGTGCCATGGCGCTCAGCGCGAATACGCTTCCCGGCGATGGCGGCGCCACCAGGCCGGCGTTTAACAGTGTAAAGGTAAAGACACCGGTCATCCCGCCGCCGATGACGGCCAGAATCAGGCGCGGATTCATCAGGATGTACGGGAAGTAGATCTCGTGAATGCCGCCCAGGAAGTGGATGATCGCCGCACCCGGCGCCGATTGTTTCGCCGTGCCTCTGCCCACCAGCCAGTAGGCCAGCAGGATGCCAAGCCCCGGACCCGGGTTGGTCTCCAGCAGGAAGAAGATCGACTTTCCGGTCTTCGCCGCCTGATCCAGTCCGATCGGACTCAGAATGCCGTGGTTGATCGCGTTGTTCAGGAACAGAACCTTGGCCGGTTCGATCAGGATGCTGGCCAAGGGCAGCAGTCCGGCATCCACAATCGTTTGTACGCCGGAAGCCAGCGCTTTGCTCAAGCCGGCCACGACCGGCCCGATCGCGTTGAACGCCAGCAGCGTCAACAGCCCCCCGACAATGCCGGCGGAGAAGTTGTTGACCAGCATCTCAAAGCCGGAGCGCACTTTCCCTTCGATCAACTGGTCCACCTTTTTCATGACCCAGCCGCCAAGCGGCCCCATGATCATGGCACCCAGAAACATCGGGATGTCGGCCCCCACGACGACACCCATGGTGGCCACCGCACCAACGACTCCGCCGCGCACGTCGTGGATCATCTTGCCGCCCGTATAACCGATCAACAGCGGCAGCAGATAGGTAATCATCGGGCCAACCAGTTTGGCCATATTTTCATTGGGCAGCCAGCCCGTCGGAATAAACAGCGCCGTAATCAAGCCCCAGGCGATAAACGCGCCAATGTTGGGCATGACCATGCCGCTTAAAAAACGCCCAAACTTTTGCACAGAGACGCGCAGTCCGCTCTCCATCTTGTTGCATCCCCCTTCATCTTTTTCTTTATTGTTGACAGAATTTAATTGTATGACTCCTGATACAAATATAAAGCGTTTACATTTCTGTCTCAATAAAATGTAAGTGGGAATTTGTCCGTTGAGTTGTTGACAAAAGTTAATAGAGCCAATTGGTATTTTTTGCAGGAAAGCGGATGCGGCTGCTTGTGACGGAGGTTCGCGATATTTCCTGGTGTGTCAGACGTCTGTTGGAGTATGTGCACTCTCACACCACGGCATTCATCGTCCGGCTGGCTCTCCTCTGTTGTTTTCTCTTTATATATACTGCCCACATTCGGCTAGAGCGTATTTTCCATCATGCTTATGATTTGGACTCAGGTAGAACATCTGCCTGCTGTTACACTGGAGTTTTTAGGCGGGGAGATAAGGTAAAAAAAGGCCCACAATTTGGAGGAAAACCGAAGCAACAACGACACGTAACCGTCTATGTAAATGGGGAGTGTTACCATTCAAGTGAAACGGAGGAAAACAGTAACAATGAGACACAAACGAACCGCATTGTGGCTTGCCATTCAGGAGCAATTTTCAAAGATTTCTCCGGAGCGGCTATCAAGGAGGTAGTAAAGCCGTCCTTTTAAGAAAAAAAGTGGCGAGCTCACATGCCAACCACAAAAAACGCCCAATCGTTGTACCGGGCGCAGGTTACATCATGCTAATAATCGAGACGATCTGTCCTCTCCTTGATTACAGGTGAAGGCTCTCCATTGCCTTACCGCAGCACGTAGGTGGCAAGCACGCGCTGCAGTTCGTAAATGTCCAGGCTTCTGTTGAACTGCTTGATGATCGGCGTCTCACTCCCCGATATCCAGAGCTTCAGCTCCGCGTCCAGATCGAAATGGCCCGCCGTCTCAATGCTGAAATGATGAATGCTTCTGTAGGGAATGGAATGGTACCCCACCTTTTTTCCGGTCACTCCCTGCCGGTCGACCAGGATCAACCGTTTGTCCGTGAAAAGGAACATGTCCCGAATCAGTTTATACGCCTTTTCAATACGCTCGTGGTCCGCCAGGATGTTGGCAAACTCCTTTTGCACCTCCGCGATGCTGACCTCTGACGCGTTTCCCATCAGACCGTCAAAAATGCCCATCATCCCGCCCCCTCGTTTTACTCTTTTCACTTGCACATGCCTATATTATCATTCATTACTCCAAAATCAACCGGCCAAACGCCGTTCGGAAAGGAACCAGGAGGAAAACATGAACCCAGCCGCGATCCTGACAGCTGGGTGTATTGATTATGAACTAAAACGGCCGCTCATCCCGTCTCTTTCCAACCGTCGGCCGTCCTTTCCCAGGGCCGGCCTCGCTTGCCGCTCCGATACCCTCTTGCTCTGCCGCTGTCGGTACCCTTTTTTCGCAACCCTCAGCGGCTTCTCGTCAGTCAGGCGGACCGGTGTGGTGTCCGGTTCCTTGGTCAGCATCTTGAGGGCGGCGGAAACCAATGTCACGGAATCCACCTCGTTGAGTAACTGCTCGGCCATCGCTTTGTAGAGGTTCAAATTGCCTTCTCCCGTCGCTTCCAACAGTTTCTCCACGGCCAACCGCTTCTGGCCCTCGAACGCCTCGGCCATGCTCGGGACCGGACGCCGTTCCATTTTGCGGATAGTGGTCTTCTCGATGTACCGCAGATGATCCGCTTCACGCGGCGTGACAAAGGTAATCGCCAAGCCCGTCTTGCCCGCCCGGCCCGTCCTGCCGATCCGGTGGACGTAGCTTTCCGCGCCCTGCGGAATATCAAAGTTATACACGTGGGTAACCCCGCTGATATCCAGACCTCTGGCGGCCACATCGGTGGCGACCAACACTTCGATCGTCCCTTCCTTAAACCGACGCAGCACGCTGTCCCGCTTGGCCTGGTTCAAGTCGCCGTGGATCCCCTCCGCGCCGTATCCCCGTTTGGTCAGCGCTTCCGACAGTTCGTCCACCCGCCGTTTGGTCCGTCCGAAGACGATGGCCAACTCCGGCATGTGAATATCGAGCAAACGGCACAGCACGTCGAATTTTTGCTTCTCCGTCACTTCCATGTACTGCTGCCGGATGTTGGAGACCGTCACTTCCTTGGGTTGGATGGAAATGGTCACGGGGTCATGCATGAATCGGCGGGCAATCTCCTGGATGGCCTTGGGCATGGTGGCGGAAAACAGCAGGGTTTGCCGTTGTGTCGGCATTTCCTTCAGGATCACCTTGATGTCGTCGATGAATCCCATGTTCAGCATCTCATCCGCTTCGTCCAGCACAACCATTTTCACGGACTGAAGCCGGATCGTTTTCCGGTTCATGTGATCCATGAAACGGCCCGGTGTCGCGACGATGATCTGTGGCCGTTTTTTCAGCGCCGCAATCTGCCGTTGAATATCCTGCCCTCCGTAGATAGGCAGGGCCACCACCCCTTTGTACCGGGCGATCTTGTTCAGCTCTTCCGCTACCTGAACCGCCAATTCGCGCGTCGGCGTCAACACGACCGCCTGGATTTGTTCCTGGTCTACGTTCGCCTTCTCCACCAGGGGAATGCCAAAGGCGGCGGTTTTTCCCGTCCCGGTCTGCGCCTGACCGATCAGGTCCTTGCCCGTCAAGGCGATGGGAATGGTTTGGTCCTGAATCGGGGTCGCTTCTGCGTACCCCACTTCTTTTAGGGCCCGTGTCACCAGGTGGTGCAGCCCAAACTCATAAAACGTTGTCAATGATCGTCAATCTCCTTTTTCTTCATTTCGCTTTCCCGTTTCACGAAAAAGAGGGCATGATTCCTTACGCCGGAACATGCCCTCATTTCCCGTGTCATCTCAATGATACCAATTACAAGCGGATGACGTTTGCCGCCTGCGGTCCGCGGTTGCCCTGCACAACGTCAAATTCCACCTTTTGCCCTTCTTCCAGGCTCTTGAATCCGGTTCCCGTAATCGCGGAGAAATGGACAAACACGTCGTCCCCGTCTTCACGTTCAATGAAACCAAATCCTTTTTCCGCATTAAACCATTTGACTTTTCCGATCACGATTGTGGCCTCCCACATGAGAATTTTGATAAAAAGCAAGAAAACCGCAAAACCGTTTCCGCCCCACATCTCAGCACGAGGCAGCAAAATCGTTCTCGGGTATTCATGTCTTTTTAACGTGGTCTCATCATACCATTTTTTTGCCGAAGAAGCAATCATCGCCGCTTCCGGAAGAAAGCAGCGATGAACCGGGTGCTACTCGACCCACTTTTTGTACAGCTCGTCAAATTTGCCCTGCAGCTTCATTTCGTCGAGCCATACGTCCAGGTAGCTGGCGAAGATGAAGTCGCCGCGCTGGATCATGTAGGCTTTTTCGCTTTTGGTGAACGGATCGTCCACGCGGGCGGCGTACAGACGCGGATCGTTTTTCGCGTACACAATCGCTTCAAAGGTGTCGGTGATCATGACGTCGTAGGTGCCGTTGGCCACCAGACCCGGGATGTCCAGGTTGTTTTGCACCACGGTCACGTTTGCGTTCGGCAGATATTCACGCACGAACTTTTCGTTGGTTCCGCCCGGGTTGACGCCGATGCGGACGCTCGGTTTGTTGATGTCCTCGATCGTTTTGTACTTGTCCTTGTCTTCCGCGCGGATGAGCGGCACTTTGCCGAACTGCACGTACCCCTCGCTCAAGTGGGCTGTTTTCTGTCTGTCGGTGTTGCGGGTCACGCCGCCCACGGCAATGTCAAACTTGTCGGCGAGCAGATCGTTCATCAGCGTCGGCCAGGAGGTTTGCACAAAGCGGGCTTCCACGCCAAGGCTTTTGGCGAACTCTTTCATCGCGTCGATGTCGTACCCTTCGTATTGGCCTGTTTTCGGGTTGAGATATGTAAACGGCTTGTAATCTCCGGTGGTTCCGATGCGGATGTACCCTCTCGCGATGATTTCATCCAGCCGGGATTCGTATTTTTTCTTGGCTTCCTGCTTTGCGGCGCTGTCCGCGACGGTCGCCGCCGGTTGGGCCTGTTGGGCACCTGCGGCGGACACATGAGCGGCCAAGCCCGTTCCCAGCAGCGAAACCGCCACTGTTCCTGCAATCAGCATGCTTTTCCATTTTTTCATTGTCGTTCTCCTCCCATGGTAGCCGTTTTGTCGGTTTCTCTTGTCGATCTTGCTTGCGGGGCGTCACTGCCCAAGCAGGGGCTCTCTCCTCCCTACATAGGCATCCCCCCTTTTGTCCATCCTGTGTGCGGCTTGAGCCGGCCGGCTGACCCCGACCTGTGAGGCTTGTGCTGACAGGGGGGCCGCTTCCGTTCCCGCCTCCCGTTACAGCTTGAACTTCCCGAGTCCTTGCTGCAGCTCGCCCACGACCTCTTTCAACTGCTGTACCGACTCGGCGATCTCCTGAATGGCCCGGAGCTGGTCATCCGCCGCATCGGCCACGTTCTTCGCGTCTTCGGAAGCGTGTTTGGCGATGGTGTGCATCTCTTCCACGGAGGCGCTGACCTCCTCGGACCCGGCCGACATCTGTTCCGACGCCGCCGACACTTCGAGGATGTGGTCGGCCACATTGCGGGAAGCCTCCAGGATATGGACGAATTTTTCGCGCACTTCCTCGATCAGTTTCACCCCGTCCTGCACATCCTGCTGCCCCGCGTTTATCGTGTCGACCGCGTTCGCCGTGTCCTGCTGGATTTCGGCGATCAATTGAGCGATCTTGGCGGCCGACTCTTCCGACTGGTTGGCCAGCTTCTTCACTTCGCCGGCCACGACGGCAAAGCCCCGGCCGTGCTCCCCTGCCCGCGCCGCTTCGATGGAGGCGTTCAAGGCGAGCAGATTGATCTGCGACGTGAGCCCGGTAATCGTGTCCAAAATGCTCTCGATCTCCTGGGAGCGGCCGTTCAGCCGCTCAATGGCCGACGACACTTTCAAGGTGCCTTCCCCGATGCTGTTCATCTGCCGCACGGCCTGCTCGACGACCGCCGTGCCTTCTTCCGCCTGCTGGGCCGCCTCCCGTGCCGCTTCGGACACCCGCGAGGACGTCTCGGCAATCTTGACGATCCCGCTGGCCATGTCGTTCATGGAGATGGACACTTCCTGGGAACTGCCGGCCTGCGCTTTGGCCCCGTCGGCGATTTGGCGAATGGACGTCCCGATCCGGTGAATCGTATTGGTCGCGTTCTCGATGCCGGCGGACACCTCGCTGGTGACCCGAAGCACCTGATCGGAGGACAGCGTGACGCCGCGAATCAGGTCCTTCAGATGAGACACCGTCTGGTTGAAATCGCGGGACAAAACGGCGATTTCATCCTTACCCTGGACGGTGACGGATTCCGTCAGATCGCCGCCGGCCACCACTTTGACCGCTTGATTCAGCCGCTGAATCGGGCGGACCAGGCGAACCGCCAGCAGATAGACCAGAGCGATGCCGACGACCAAGGTCACGACAGAGATGGCCAGCAGGTTGACCGAGAGCTTGTCCACCGGCGCGTGCAGCTCACCGGCGGGAGCGGTGATGAACACGCCCCAGTTCAACATCGTCGAAGCATAGGACGCAAACTGGTCGACGTTGTCCCTTTTATACTGAAGAATGCCGTGCCCGCCTTCCTGAATGGCCTGGAAAGCGGATTGGTACTCCGGAATGTTGGAGTTGAGAATGGATTCCTTCAGCACGAGGTCTTTCTGCGGATGCCAGATGTACGTTCCCTTCTTGCTCACCAAAAAGGCGTAGCCGCTCTGGCCGAACGTCTCGGCGGACACCGTCTTTTGGATCTCGTTGATCGGGATGGTCGAGCCCATGTACCCGTACTGGACGTTGTTTTTCATCAGCGGAACGATGATGGTTACGATGTTGTTGCCCGTCCGCTTGGAGACGACCGGTTCGGAGACGACGATTTTTCCTTCCCCTTTGCCCGCTTCCTGGAAATGGGCCCGGTCGGACACGTCTGTCACGTCCCCTTGGAAGTTGATGACCTTTTTCCCGCTCAAGTCATAGGAAAAGAAGAACGTCTCAAATTCCGGATAGTTCTTCTGGGCCTGCTGGATCAGCTTCAAGTCATGCTCCTTGTTGTTGTCTTCGGACATCAGCTTGCCGATCGTTTCAATCACGGCAATTTTCTGCTGGAAAAACTGGTCGATCTTCATCGACAGATTGGACGCGGTCAGTTCGGCTTCTTTATCCAGACTGGATTCCAGCAGACGCGAGGAGCTCCAGTAGCTAGCCGCACAAACCGAAACAAGGCTGGCGATGAGCAGCAGGCACATCACATACAACAGTTTTTGCTTCAGGCTGGTTCCCATGGTGATCCCTCCTAGTGGCGGAAAGTGCGTGAACGGCTTGCCAAAAAAAGCAGACTGCCATCCGACAGCCTGCGATGCCTGCGGTTTGGCAACCCGGCTGTCATAGCTGCAGCACTGCAACTTTAGACCCGTGGCTTTGCGTCCCCGCCTTTCAACGGGTTTGCTTTTTGTCACTTTTTTCCGTGTTAAAATATGCTAAAAGAACTATAGCACAATTTGAAAAAAGAGGGACAGAAAATCTAAAAGATTTCATAAATTTTTAAAATCTGCGCGCTGACGGAACGAAACGCGACCTTCGCACTGTCCTCTTTTCTCCCCTGTCGACCTGCCTCCCAACGAATGAGGAATGATGGAACGATTTTCTTAAGAATTTTGTAAGGATTTTTACAGCCGATTTGTAAAATATTCTCGGTAAGATAGAGCTGGCTCCGCTACACGACGAAATTGACGAGGGAAGACGGGTGATGATCATGCCAACGTACAATGTCCTGGTCGTGGACGACGAAGCGGAAATCCGGGACGCGATCGAGATTTATCTGAAAAGCGAAGACATCCACGTGCTGAAAGCAGGTAACGGGCAGGAGGCCCTGGCGGTTTTGGAGCAGGAAGAGGTTCATCTGATCATCCTGGACATCATGATGCCGCAGATGGACGGATTGAAAGCGACGTTTGCCATTCGGGAAAGCAAAAACATCCCGATTATCATGCTGTCGGCCAAATCGGAAGATACCGACAAGATTCTGGGGCTGACCATCGGTGCCGACGATTACGTGACCAAACCGTTCAATCCGCTGGAGCTTGTTGCCCGGGTGAAATCGCAGTTGAGGCGATACACCTATCTGGGCAACTACACCGCCCGCGAAGACGAAATCCGGGTGCGGGGACTCGTCTTGAACAAGCGGGAAAAAACCGTGTATGTGGACGGCGAGGAAGCAAGGCTCACCCCTACGGAATACAAGATTTTGGAGCTTTTGATGGAGAACAGGGGCAGGGTCTTTTCGATCGAAGAGATTTACGAAAAAGTGTGGAAGGAGCCCTGCCTGAACGCGGATAACACGGTGGCCGTGCACGTGAGAAGAATTCGCGAAAAAATCGAGATCAACCCGAAAGAACCTCAATATCTCAAGGTGGTGTGGGGCATTGGCTACAAGATTGAAAAATAAATACGGGCCGGTCATCGCGCTGGTCCTGCTTTTCCACCTGTCGGCTCTGGCCTTGCTTGCGGCGGCCGATGTGATCCGGCACCGAGAATACCTGGACAAGGATTATTACTTTCGCAGCCCTTCCTTTCACCAACAGTTGACGGAAGTCGTTAACCTGGCCATAACGGTTCATTTCAAGGAGAAGAATGATCCCAAACTGACCGTGACTGAAAAGGTTGGCGCCGATACGCTGGAGCAAATCCGAGAGACGTTTGCGGCCGATCTCCGGGAGAAAGAAGCGGAGATTAAGGGACGCTATGAGGCCAACATCATGGAGGCGGAGCGCAGCGGCAATCACGCCGAAGCTGGCAGACTCGCGCAGGCGCGCGATCAGGAACTGGCCCGAGTGAAGCAGGAAAATCAAAAGCAGATGGATGAGCGAATCATGACATTGGCAGCCGCCCGGGATCAGGAGTATGAACAGGCGAAAAAAGCGTTGGCCGTCAGAGGCGACACCATCAAATACTACATCAAGGATCGGAATACGGGCGAGGTATACACCAACCATTCCTACGACCTCAACATCATCAGGAACCTGCAGAAAAAGGCGGCCTATTCGATCCATTTCCCACTGGCTTCGCCGAGCGATTACCAGATACAGCAGGCAAATGAATTCTTTCTCGCCAACAATCTCGAGGGGTATTTGATTATCCCCCAAGCGGCCGCGGGTTACTCCCGGTTTCAAGACGATTACGCCTATGCGCTCGGCATACGGGAGCGACTGCTGAACGAATGTATCCTGTTGGCCGTAAGTGTTATCGCGGCAGTTGGACTCTTCGTTTATCTGCGGAAGCGCAGTCCGTTGGATTTTCCGCTTGCCGACAGATGCGCCTCCTTGTTGCGGCGGGTTCCCCTCGATGCAAGAGGCGCGACAGTTCTCGCGGTCGGGCTGGTCACACTGAGCTGGGTCAGGGACGAATCGTTCTTCTATTTTCCCATCGGCCTGGAACATGTGACGACGCTTTCCTTTACGGCGGCATGCATCGCCTATCTGGGGCTAAACGCAAAAGAGGCATGGCGTTTGATCAACGACCACACGCTCCTCCGGCAGCAATGGGAGTCCAGCTTGTATCGAAAATTCCGCACGCTTCTGGCAGAGAGCTTCGCCAATCGATCCGTATTTTTCAAGGCCAGCCTCATCTTTGTGCTGACGATCGGCCTGGGAACGGGCATGGGTTTTGTTCTGATAGGCCTTCATTATGGATCGGAGCGGCTGTTTTTGGTGGGGGCATGCTATTCGCTGCTGTACCTTGCAGCCGTGCTGCCGTACATCCTCCGCCGGGTCGCCCTGCTGAACAACATTCTCCGGGGGGCGGACGAAATGGCGGCCGGCAATCTGGATTCTCTCATCGAAGAACGCGGCAAAGGGAATCTCGCCCATCTGGCCCGCTGCCTGAACAATATCAAGCTGGGACTGGGCCACGCCCTGGAAAGCCAGATGAAGAGCGAGCGCCTCAAAACGGAGCTGATCAGCAACGTTTCGCACGATTTGAAAACGCCGCTCACCTCCATCGTCAACTACGTGAATCTGCTGAAACGCCCCGATCTGTCGCCGGAAGAGGTCAGCAGCTACGTCAATGTGCTGGAACGCAAAACCCACAGGCTGAAGGTGCTGATCGACGACCTCTTTGAAGCGTCCAAAATGGCGAGCGGGTCCGTCGAGCTGCATATGGAGCGGGTCAATGTGGCCGCCCTGCTCAATCAGGCCCTGGCGGAGTTCAGCGATGCCATCGCCGAATCCTCGTTGACGTTCCGGGTCCAGACGGAGAAGCCGCACATCCACGCGCTGGCCGACGGGAAAAAAACCTGGCGGGTCTTTGAAAATCTCATCGGCAACGTCCTAAAGTACGCGCTGCCCCACACCAGGGTCTACATCTCGCTGACCGAACAGGCGAACAGCGTCGTGCTGACGATGAAAAACGTCTCCGCCTACGAGATTGAGTTTGACCCGGACGAACTGTTTGAACGCTTCAAACGAGGCGACCAATCGCGCCACACGGAAGGCTCCGGTCTGGGACTGGCCATCGCCAAAAGCATCATGGAACTGCAGGGAGGGCGGCTGGCCATCGAGCTGGACGGCGATCTGTTCAAAGTGATCGTCGAGTTTCAAAAGGCGTGACGAAGGGGGCATCTTGATGCCCCTCAGTGTGCAGACAAAGTGACTGCTGGGAGGAGAAGCACGTTTCCGGCATCCGCTCCGTGCTCGCCCAGCCGGGAAGCCGGACTGCACGCTCCGCACCGATTTGCGGGGGATCGACAAAGCCGCACCGCTTCGCAGCCCATTCCAAGGTGGCGCTCCTTTTTCCCGCAATTCGCTGCTCCGCTCGGTAGGGCTCACAAGTCGCTCTGCCTGGAAACATGCTTCTCCTTCGATCCAATTGGTTTGTCTTCGGTCTTGGGGCATCTTGATGCCCCCTGCTTGCTATTCTTTCGGATGAATCATGTTCTCCGGCCGAACGATCCGGTCGAACTCCTCCGCCGTCAACATCCCGCTTTTGACCGCCGCCTCCCGCAGCGTGATCCCTTCCTGGTGGGCCAGCTTCGCGACGGTCGCCGCCTTTTCGTAGCCGATGTGCGGGTTCAGCGCGGTGACCAGCATCAGCGAGCGTTCCAGATTCCGCTCGATCACCGGCCGGTTCGGTTCGATTCCGACTGCGCAGTTGTCGCAAAACGAGCGCATGGCGTCAGCCAGCAGCCGAGCCGATTGCAGGAAATTGTAGATGATCACCGGCTTGAACACGTTCAGCTCAAAGTTGCCCTGGCTGGCGGCAAATCCGATCGCCGCGTCGTTGCCCATCACCTGGCAGACGACCATCGTGAGCGCTTCGCTCTGCGTCGGATTCACCTTGCCGGGCATGATGGAGCTGCCCGGCTCATTGGTCGGAATCGTGATCTCGCCGATGCCGGAGCGCGGACCGCTGGCCAGCCACCTGACGTCGTTGGCGATTTTCATCAGATCGGCGGCAAGCGCTTTGAACGCGCCGTGGACGTGAACCAGCTCATCGTGGCTGGTCAAGGCGTGGAACTTGTTGACCGCGGAGACAAAGCGCTTCCCCGTCAGCCTGCTGATCTCTTCCGCCACCATTTCGCCGAACCGGGGATGAGCGTTGATGCCGGTGCCGACGGCCGTGCCGCCGATCGCCAGCTCCCGGAGGTATTCCGCGCTCTCCGTGATCATCCGTTCGCTTTTTTCCAGCATGCGGTGCCAGCCGCTGATCTCCTGTCCCAGCGTCAGCGGGGTGGCGTCCTGCAGATGGGTGCGGCCGATCTTGATCACGTCCCGGTACTCCTCGCTCTTCTGGCGCAGCGTTTCCTTGAGGGCGGCCAGAGCGGGCAGCACCTGGTCTTCGACGGCGATCAGCCCGGCGACGTGCATCGCCGTCGGAAACGTGTCATTGGAGCTTTGCGCCTTGTTGACATCGTCGTTGGGATGGACCCGCAGGGCGCTTCCCCGCTGCTCCAGAAGCTGGTTGGCCCGGTTGGCGATCACTTCGTTCACGTTCATGTTGGACTGCGTGCCGCTGCCGGTCTGCCAGACCACCAGGGGAAAATGCTCGTCCCACTTCCCCTGCAGCACCTCATCGGCCGCCGCCGCGATGGCCTCCGCCTTGTCGCTGTCCAGTTTGCCCAGCCGCTGATTGACCAAAGCCGCGCTTTTCTTCAATACGGCAAACACCCGAATGATCTCCCGGGGCATCCGTTCCGTGCCGATCCGGAAGTTCTGGTAGCTGCGCTGCGTCTGCGCCCCCCACAGTTTGTCCGCGGGCACCCTCATTTCTCCCAGGGTATCCCTTTCGATTCTGTACTCCATGCGGCTTCCTCCTTAATGGGATATGCACAGTATATGATGTCCAACGCGCCTCTTTTCACATGTTTCTTTTCTTGCATGCCTCGGCACCGTTTTTACGGAATGAACGGATGTTTCGTTCAACAATGTTGACGCCAATGGTACGATAAATGCGTCAGTTCATGAGAATGTGGAGGTCGTGTATGGATCTTGTTGATTTGCTTCGCATGAAAAAAGTAAGGGTTACGGACATACCAAAATGGGGAACGTACCTGCGAAACCAATGGGAACATCACTTTGCCAATCATCTGAGTGATGACGAGAAACGCTCCATTTATCTGAATGTTGCCCATGGCTATTTATGGCACTTGTTCAGTTACGGGAAAAAAGCGTGTTTGGAGGGAGATAGCGCCGAAAAAGCCTTCAACGAAGAGCCAAAGAAGGCGTGTTTCTTGTTTTATCAAAATTCGGACGATGCGTTCATTCTGGAGAACTCCTCCATGCTAACCGCGGATGACCTCCTGAACGAAATGGATGTGTACGTTGTCGATAAAGAATTTACCTGGACGTATGTGCGAACACACGAGACCGGCTGGTGCGGTCCTTACTTTAGCCGCAAATCGTAACGGAAGCAAGCGAACGCGGCACCGCCCGCAGCGCGAACGCCTGCCCGGAATCTGCCGTCTCCCCCTTCTCCCCCGTTGCGGTATAATAAGCGTAGACGAATGACAGGAGACTTCCGCGATGATGATCTTGATCTTGCTGGCCATCTGGGCCTTCGGGTTATTTGTCCTCTTTACCGATCCGAAAAGCACGTCCGCCCGCTGGGGGAGCGCGACCGCGTTTGTCGGGGGAGGCGGCTTTTTCTCCGCCGTAATCGACGAGACGCTGTATCCGCTGGTGCAGGACTACGCGGCCCGCTATCCGGCGCTGGCGTTTTTGCTGCTGTTCACCAGCCGAAGCGCCTCCTTTCTCTGTCAGGTGGGGCTGCCGTACACGTATCTCATGTTCGCCGTCCACTCCGGCGATTGGTTCACGCGTAAGACGAAGCGGCTGATTCAGTACGCCGCCCTCGTCCCGCCGCTGGTCATGTGGGCGATCACGCCGATCTACCCGGTGCTCGCGTTCAACTACTGGATCATGGTCGCCTGGGTCTTTCCCTATTTCATCGCGGCCAGTCTGATGCTCGTGCTGCTGTACCGGAAGGAAAAGGACCCGCTCGTCAAAAAGAGCCGTCTGTTTACCAACATGCTCGTCATCATTCCCCTGCTGTTCGTGTTCATCCTGATCTACGTGATGCGGACGCAAAACCTGTACGACGCCTGGCGGTACAACAGCCTGGTCGTCGGAATTCAGTTTTTTCTGATTTTATTCATCAGCGTGAAGTACGGGTTTCTCGGCGTGAAGCTGCGCGTGGAAAAGCGGCGCCTGGACAGCACGCTGCGGGCGATGACCTCCGGGGCGCAGATCGTCAACCACACGATCAAGAACGAAGTGGGCAAAATCCTGCTCTACGCCGACCGGATTCAATCCCGCGCCGCCGAGACCAACCAGCCGGCCCTGCAGGAAGACGCGCGGATTTTGACCCAATCGGCCCAGCATATTCTGAATATGGCCAACCGGATTCAGGGACAACTGCAGGACATCGTGCTGCGCGAGGAAACCGTGAACCCCGGCGAAGTGATTGCCCAGGTGCTGCACGTGCTAAAGCCTTGCGCCGACAAGCAGCGCGTCCACATCGTCACCGAGTTGGACGAGACGCTGCGGCTCACCTGTGATCCGGTGCAGCTCAGGGAGATTCTCACCAACCTCTGCATGAATGCCCTGGAGGCGATGAAAGCGGGCGGCACGCTCACGCTGCAGATGTTCTTGTCCAACAAGCACCTGGTCATCGCGGTGGCCGATACGGGCGTGGGCATTGCCCAGGAGCATCTGCCCTACGTGTTCGACCCGTTTTTTTCCACCAAGAAGACCGGCCAAAACTTCGGCCTGGGGCTGTCCTACTGCTACAACGTGATGCAAAAGCACCAGGGCATGCTGGAGATATACAGCGTCAAGGACAAAGGTACGACCGCGTTTCTGTTCTTCCCGCGCAGGCGTGTCGCACGAGCCGGCAGAGCGGAGGCCTAGGAGGTGAAAACGATGGAAAAAATCCGCGTGTTTCTCGTGGAGGACGACCCGGCCTGGCGAACAGGCCTGGCCGATTATCTCAACCGGGAAGCCGACATCGCCGTCGTCGGCGAAGCCGGGTCCAAGGAAGAGGCGATCGAGCGGTTTGAACGCTGCGAAGCCGACGTGGTCCTGATGGACATCAATTTGAGCGAAAACAATCTGGACGGTATCGACACCGCGCTTGCCTTCGCCGACATGCGGGACGACTGCTGCATCATCATGCTGACCTCCCTGACGGCGCAAGACGTGATCGTCGAGTCCTTTTCCGCGGGTGCCGTCAATTACATCAGCAAGGCAAACTTCAAGGAGATCCCCGATGCCATCCGGGCGGCCCACCACCGCCAATCGGCGATCCACCCCACCGCGGCCGCCGCTTTGCGCAGCGAGTTTCTGCGCTTGAAACAGGAAGAGGCCCAAAAGCTGCTCTCCCCGGCGGAGAAAGACATCCTGCGGCTGATCGACCAGGGCCGCACCCAGTCCCAGATTGAACAGACCCTGCACATCACCAGGCGGACGATCAAAAATCACATCAACCGAATTTTGAAAAAAATGGGCGTCAAAACAAGCAAGGAAGCGGCCGCCAAAGCGAAGCAGAAAAAGATGCTCTGAGGCGCGTCCACCATGCCCCCAGCAGGTGTTATGACCAGGTACCAATGAAAGTTGGTACTTTTTTTGCCGGGGCCACTCCTTAGAATGAAAGCTGCAAGCACTTATTTTTTCGTAAAGGTGTGGTCCGTAATGGCACTCATGTATGGATTCGTCAAGTGGATTCTTTATCTCTGGTTCCGCCCCCGCTTCCGGGGCCTCGACAAACTGGACGTCTCCCGGCCCTGCATCATCATCCCCAACCACGTCTCGCTCCTGGACGCGGTCCTGCTGGCCTTTGTCCTGCCGTCCACCACCACTTTTGTGGCCAACACCGAAATCGCCAAAAGATTCGCCTTTTTCCTTCGCTTCCGCAAGCACGTTACGGTCGACCCGCTCAACCCCTACTCGATTCGGCACATGCTGCGGGTGCTCAAAAACGGTGAATCGCTGGTGATTTTTCCGGAAGGACGGATCACCACCACCGGCGGCCTGATGAAAATCTACAGCGGCGTCGGCTATCTGGCCATGCGCACCGGCGCTCCCGTCTATCCGGTCATCATCCAGGGGCTGGAACGGTCGGTGTTCTCCTATCTGAAAGGCAAAGTGCGGATCGCCTGGTTCCCGAAAGTGACCATTTCCGTCGGCACGCCGTTCACCCTGCAGAAGAACGAACACGAATCGATGCGCGAGCAGAAGGCGGCGGCGAGCGACTTGATCCTGCGCACGCTGCAGACCGAGCTGTTCCGGGCGCGGATGAAGCAGGACGTCAACCTGTTTGACGAAGTGCTGGAAGCGGCCCGCATCCACGGCGCCAGGCAGATGATCGCCAAGGATCTGACCTCCTCCGTCAGCTATCGCACCCTGCTGATCGCCAGCTACCTGCTCGGCGACAAGTGGAACACGCTCTTGGCCGGCAAACGGACCGTCGGCGTGCTCCTGCCCAACTCGGTCGGTCATCTGGTCACCCTGCTCTCCCTGTTTCGGGTGGGAATCACCCCCGCGATCCTGAATTTCTCGCTCGGCGTCCGGTCACTCCTGGACTGCTGCGAGACGGCGGGCATCCACACGGTCCTGACCTCCCGCGTGTTTATCGAAAAAGGGAAGCTGGAGCATCTGATCCAGGGCCTTTCCGAGCGCGTCGCGATCATCTACCTGGAGGATGTGAAAGCCTCCGCGACCACCGGCAACAAGCTCACCGCCCTTTTCCGCTACCTGACCGGCCAGCGGTCGCAGGCAGGCGCCAACGAACTGATCCTGTTCACCTCGGGCAGCGAAAGCAAACCGAAAGGCGTCGTCCTGACGCACACCAATGTGTACGCCAATATCCAGCAGGTGACCAGCGTGATCGACATCACCGCCCGCGACAAGATTTTCAACGCGCTGCCGATGTTTCACAGCTTTGGGCTGACGGCAGGCACCCTGCTTCCGGTCGTCGCCGGGGTCCCGGTCTTTCTGTACCCCAGCCCGCTGCATTACAAGGTGATCTCCGAACTGTGCTACGACCAGAATGCGACGATCCTGTTCGGCACTTCCACCTTCCTGGCCGGGTACGGCAAAGCCGCCCATCCCTACAACTTCTATTCGCTCCGCTACGTCTTCGCCGGTGCGGAGAAGCTGAAACCGGATGTCCGGCAGTTGTGGATGGAGAAATTCGGGGTGCGGATTTTTGAAGGCTACGGCGCGACGGAGACGTCTCCGATCCTGTCGCTCAATACGCCGCTGGCCAACAGGCCGGGTACCGTCGGACGGCTGCTGCCCGGCATCGAATCCCGTCTGGAGCCGGTGGAGGGCATCGCCCGAGGCGGCCATCTGCTGGTCAAAGGGCCCAACGTGATGAAAGGGTACCTGATTCACGGCAAGGGTTTCCTCCCGGCAGACGACTGGTACCCGACAGGCGATCTGGTGGAACAGGATGCCGACGGCTTTCTCACGATCCAGTCGCGGTTGAAGCGCTTCGCCAAAATCGCCGGCGAGATGGTCTCGCTCAACCTGGTGGAAGAATTGGCCGCCCAGTGTTTCGGCCACTCCGAGCTGGCCGCCATCGCCGTCAGCGACCCGCGCAGGGGCGAAAAAATCGTGCTGTACACGACCGACGAATCCGTGCGCACGGACCGGCTGCGGGCGTACCTGGCAGAGAGGCAGTTTTCTCCCCTGCTGCTGCCGTCCGCCGTGCACGTCATCAAACAACTGCCGCTCCTGGGCAGCGGCAAAACCGATTACGTCGCGCTGAAACAGTTGGCCGAACAAGGGAGGAACGCGTCGTGAAGACGAGATGGCAGCCGCTTCAGGCCCTGTACGTTACGCAGTTTTTGTCCGCGTTTGCCGACAACATGATTTTGTTCGTGATCGCCAATCTGCTGCGGGAGAACGGCTTTTCTCCCGCGATGCTCGCACTCGTCTCGATGTCGTTTTTCCTGCCGTACATTGTCCTCGCCCCGGTCGTCGGCCCGTTTGCCGACAAGCATCCCAAATCGGTGGTGCTGGTGATCGGCAACCTGATCAAGGCGCTCGGCGTCCTGCTGCTGCTGGTGACCGACCACGCCAGCATCCTGATGCTGATGCTCAGCTACTTCACGGTCGGGGTGGGGGCTGTCGTCTACTCCCCGGCCAAGTACGGGATTCTGCCGGAGCTGACGCACAGCGAAGACGACCTGTTCCGCGCCAACGCCCGAATCGAAGCGTACACGATCATCGCCATTTTGACCGGGATCGGCGGCGGAGGGGCCATCGCCTCGATGACGCCTCCCCTGATCTCCTCGTTGATCTGCATGGCCCTGTACGTCTGTTCCGTGGCGATGACGTTTTTTATCCCGCGCCTCAACGGCAACCCCCGGATTCGCTACGGCGCGGAGGCGCGGCGGTTCTTCCACAACTTCCGGCAGTTGATGGGACGGCCGGAGACCAGCTTCTCCCTGATCGGCACCGGCGCGTTCTGGATGAGCTCGGCCGTTCTGCGGGTCGCGGTGCTAGCCTGGATTCCCGCCGCGCTCGGCATCCATCCGGAGAGCTTTTCCGTCTCGCTGATCCTGGCCACCACCTCGATCGGGATCATCTTCGGCGCGTTTCTCGCGCCCCGGCTGATCCCGCTGAACCGGTTCTACCGTTCGGTTGTCTACGGATTCGGGATGTTCCTGCTGATTCTGCTGTTCCCCTGGTTTCACGTCACGGCGATCGCCATCCTGTTCCTGCTTTTGGTCGGCTTCATGGGCGGCGTGTTTATCGTCCCGATGAACACCGTCCTGCAGGAGGAAGGAAAAAAGGTCGTCGGTACCGGGCAGACGATCGCGATCCAGAATTTCGTCGAAAACATCCTCATGCTGGTCGGCTCCGGCCTCTACTACATCATCGTCTACCTCGGCGCCTCCGTATCGGCCGCAATCGTGGCACAGGGGCTCCTGCTGCTGATCTTTCTGCTCTATCTCAACGGTCAGACGAAGCGGCTTGCCCGCGGCCGGGCGGAAAGCAGCGCGGGCCTGTAATGGGAAAAGCCGTGACGCGCTTCGTGTCACGGCTTTTTGCTGTGCGGGCGGCGTGTTCACACACCGGCCTTCTCATTGGCGTACGCCTGCAAGCACGCCAAAAACATCGCGCCGTACTTCTCAAACTTCGACTCGCCGACGCCTTTGACGCCAAGCATCGCCCGTTTGTCGGTCGGACACAGCCGGCTCATTTCCTGCAAGGTGCTGTCGTGGAAGATGACGTAGGGCGGCACGCCTTCACGCTGGGAAATCTCCTTGCGAAGCCGCCGCAGCCGCTCAAACAGCTCGTCGTCTTCTTCCTGCCTGGAGGGGCGGACCCATACCTTTTGCCACACCTTTTCTTCCCCTCTCAGCACGGGGATCGCCTTTTCCGCCAGCGTCACGACCGGGTAACGGCTTTCCGTCATGCCCAGATATCCCTCGGCAATCAGCAGATGGATCAGGTCGGCAATCTCCTGCTCCGTGTACTCGCTCATCACCCCATAGGTGGGCATCTTGTCAAAGCCGAACTGGGCCACTTTCTTGTTTTTCGAGCCTTTCAATACCTGGGCCGTCAGCGAGACGCCGAAGCGTTCCCTCATCCGCTTGACGCAGGAAAAGATCTTTTGCGCCTCCACCGTGATGTCCGCCAGTTCCGCCTCGTTGGTGCAGTTGCCGCATCGGCCGCAGACCTGCGCCGACGTCTCGCCGAAGTACTGCACGATGTGCTGCTGCAGGCACCGGGGCGTCCGGCAGTAATCGATCATCGCGTACAGCCTTTTGTATTCGGCTTCTTTCCGCTCGTCCGCGAGCTGGTTCTGCTCGATCAAAAACGTTTGCGTCTGGATATCCTGCGGGTGAAACAGCAGGATGCACTCGCTTGTGGCGCCGTCCCTGCCCGCCCGTCCGGCTTCCTGGTAGTAGGCTTCCAGATTTTTCGGCATGTTGTAGTGGATCACGTAGCGGACGTTGGACTTGTCGATGCCCATGCCAAACGCGTTGGTGGCGATCATCGTCCGGACGTCGTCAAACAGAAACGCCTCCTGGTTGCCCGCCCGCTCCGCTTCACTCAGGCCGGCGTGGTAGCGGGTGACGGACAACCCTCGCTCCCGCAAGTACTCGTACAGCCCGTCCACCTCTTTGCGGGTCGCCGCATAGACGATACCGGCCTGCTCTGGATGGGCCCGCAGATAGTCCAGCACAAAGCGGCGGCGGTCCTCACCTTTGCGCACGGACAAGACCAGGTTGTCCCGGGCAAAGCCGGAGATGAAGACGGCTTCGTCCCGCAGCCCGAGCAGCCGGCGGATGTCCTCCGTCACTTCGGGCGTAGCCGTAGCCGTCAGCGCCGCCACGACGGGCCGTTTCGGCAGCGATTGGACGAACCGGGCAACCGCCAGATAGCTGGGGCGGAAATCGTGCCCCCACTGCGAGACGCAGTGGGCTTCATCGACCGCGACAAACGACACGGGCAGTTCGTTGGCCCAGGTAAGAAAGTGTTCCGACTCCAGCCGCTCCGGCGCCAGATACAGCAGCTTGTACGCCCCTTGGCGGGCGTGCTCCAGCCGGCGGCGCACTTCCGCGTAATCCAGCGTGCTGTTGATCTGGGTGGCGGGAATCCCCGCGCTGACCAGCCCGTCCACCTGGTCTTTCATCAGCGAGATGAGCGGGGAGATGACGATCGTCAGCCCGTCAAACAGCAGGGCCGGGACCTGATAGCAGATGGACTTCCCGCCCCCGGTCGGCATGATGCCCACGGTATCGCGGCCGGACAGCAGGCTGTGGACGATCTGTTTTTGCCCCTCCCGAAACGACGGGTAGCCGAAGTGCTTGTGCAGGATGTCTTCTGCTTGTTTCAACAACGTGATCCACCCCTTTACTTTTCATGAGTCTGCGCAAAAAAGCATCCGAGAGCGCTTGGGGACTGCTCTCGGATTGCTTATACCATGCGAGACAGGGATAAAAACAGCTACGTCGCTTTGACCGTCCGCCGCTGCATCAGAAGCAGCCGGCCGAACAAAAACACGGCGCCCGCAGCCAGGCCGGCGATCAGGCCGATCCAATACCCGAACGCGGCCCGGGAGGTGTAGTTGGCCAAGAGATAGCCGAGCGGCAGGCCAATCACCCAGTAGGAGACAAGCGCGGCGACGAACGGGACCGTCACGTCCTTGTACCCGCGCAAAATGCCCTGGATCGGGGCAGCCACCGCGTCCGACAGGAGAAACAGAATTGAGTACATCAGGAACTGCTGCGTAAGCTGAAGCACGTCCGGGTCGGTCGTGTAAAAGCCGGCCACCTGTTCGCTAAACAGGAACAGCCCGACGGCGAACAAGCTCGCCATCACCAGGGCGATCCCGATTCCCAGGTAGCTGTACTGGCGCGCGTCCCGGAACCGTTCCGCCCCCACTTCAAACCCGACCACGATGGTGAGCGCCATGGAGATGCTCAGCGGCACCATGTAAATAAACGAAGCGAAGTTCATCGCCGCCTGGTGAGCCGCGATCGTGACCGTGTTGAACTGGCTCATCAGCAGCGTGACGGCGGCAAAAATGCTCACCTCGAAAAAGATCGAGAAGCCGATCGGCACGCCCAGCCGGAGCAGCTCTTTCCACGCGGGCAAGGACACGCGGAACAGCCGCGAAAACATCCTGTATTCGGTAAACGGCTCGACGCGATGCACCACGTACAAGCTGATCAGGGCAATGCACCAATAGGTGATGGCCGATGCCACCCCCGCACCGACGCCCCCGAGCCGGGGAAACCCGAAATTCCCGAAAATGAGCACGTAGTTCAACGCGACGTTGATCGGCAGGGAAATCAGCGTAATGACCATCGTCACCCGCGTCATGCCGAGCGCGTCGATAAAACAGCGCAGCACGGTGTAGACAAACATGGGCACGATGCCAAACGACAGCGCGATCAGGAATCGCCGGGCAATGTCGCGAACGTCCGTCTCCAGATTCATGCTGTTCAAAATCGGCTGGAGAACCAGCGCGCCGCACAGGATGACGGCGACGGCGATCACGACGGACAAATAGAGCGCCTGCATGACCGTAAACGGCACCTGATCCTTCCGCATGGCGCCGACCAGTTGGGCCACCATCGGCGTCACCGCCAGCAGGATACCGGTCAGCCCCGACTGAATCGGGACCCAGATGCTCGACCCGATCGCCACGCCCGCCAGATCGACGGGACTGGCGTGGCCCGACATGATGGTGTCAAAGAAGGTCATGGCAAACAGGGCCAACTGCGAGACCAGAATCGGCAGCAGAACGGACAGGAACTGACGCAGTTTTTCTTGGAGCGTGTGCGTTTGATGCATGGTTTGTTCATCCTCCGAAAACGGCAGACGCGGCGAAATCGATCCGCCCCGCTCTCATCCAAAAGATGGCTCCGCTCTATTCTACCATGCGATCCCGTCCGCGTCCGCATATGAATAACGCCGGGGGCACACAATATCACTGGCAACAACGACAAGGAGGGCAGGACGATGAACAAACAACGGGCAAAAGAAATTGCCGCTTCCCCCGTCATGGCAAACGTGACCTGCGACGGCACTCCCGTCTACATCCAGCATGTCGATGAACAGAACGAAACGGCCCGCATCTATCCCCTGGGTGAGCCGGAAAAGGAACAGACGGTGCCGTTGAATCGTTTGATTGAGCATTAAGATAGGCAAAGAACGAAGAAACCTCCGGATAAGGAGGTTTCTTCGTTGTTCGCGGTGAAACGCCAACGGTCATTTGCTGCCCTTCATGATGCTTTCGATCACGTCCAGACCCTTGTACTGCCCCATCGCCAACGGGCCCATGATTTCAGTATCCACAACGAACACGCGGTTGTTCTTCACAGCGCGCAGATTCTTCCAGACCGGATTTTGCTCCAGTTCCTTCAGCGCTACGTCCGCCGAGCGGGTAAAGTCCTCCCCCAGAAAAATGTAATCCGGATTCAACTCGCTTACGCCCTCCAGGCTGATTTCGCCGTAATCCCCCATTTTGTCAAATGGCGTAAAGCCGAGCTCCTTGTAATATGGAGACATGCGCACCCCGCCATAGTAGTTAAATCCTTTGCCCCACGTCATCAAAAACAGGGCCGTTTTTCCCTTCTCGCCGGATTGTTCCATCAACGAGGCGACGTCCTTCAGTTTTTGGCGATAGCTGTCTATGTATTGCTGCGCCTTTTCCTCTTCGCCCATGACGGCAGCGACCTGCATGATCGTCACCTGCCAATTTTCCGATGACGGGATCAGGATCGTCGGCGCAATTTTGGACAACTGCTCGTACCGGTTTTCGTCTCCTTCCCAGGCAATAATCACATCCGGATTCAACTCCAGGATTTTTTCCAAATGGGGCTCATCGCCCAGATCGGCAATCTTCCCCTCTTTTGTATACGCCTCGTAGACGGGAAAATTTCTGAGCGATTTCAGCCCGGCCACACCCTTGACCGCCGCAGTCTCACCGATGGCAAACAAGTGATCGGCGTAGGGCGTGGGGAGATCACACGGATGCGGCACGATGGATATCAGTGATGATTGATGTATAATCAAAACAAGGATGCTGATGAACGGAACCCATGATGGAAGCGGAGGATCAGAGAAATGCGTACTGATGAAACCGTGTACTATCGCGAAGTCCAGCGTTTTCGGCAGATATGGCTGTGGGCGATTGTGATTGCCATCGATATCTTGATGGTGTCCACCTTTTCGTACGATTTCTACCAGCGGATTTTTTTGGGAAGAACGGTTGATGAGCCAATGTCCGCGGCGGAAGCGTGGATCACCTGGATGTTGTTGGGTATTGTGCTTCCGTTCCTGATCACCGCGATGTTCTTGTCCAAACTGGTGGTGGAGGTAACGGAACAGGGGGTGTCGATCCGCTATTTCCCCTTCGTCCGCCGCCGCATCCCCTACGCGGACATTGCGTCGCATGACGTGTGCCAATTCAGCCCGTTCTGGGATTTTGGC
Source organism: Brevibacillus sp. LEMMJ03 (assembly GCF_007197875.1). Classification (NCBI taxonomy): domain Bacteria; kingdom Bacillati; phylum Bacillota; class Bacilli; order Caryophanales; family Paenibacillaceae; genus Brevibacillus; species Brevibacillus sp. LEMMJ03. The sequence continues at coordinate 222,899 of NZ_VKJN01000007.1, forward strand.
GGATGGGGCATCAGATGGTTTCCCGGCGGATGGGCCTACATCGTCAGCGGAAATCGCGGGGTCAAACTGCGGTTGAACGACAACAAACTGCTGATTATCGGCTCCCACCATCCCGAAAAGCTGGCGGAAGCCATCGCCGAGGCGATGGGAGACAGGCGGGACGGGTGAAAAAGGTTCCCGTCCGATCCGGCACGTCCTTCCCCCATGCGCGCGCATGAACGTGATCCCCTCTTGCTTGCAGGCAAACTCCCTCTGCCGGCTGCGGCTGCGAGGGAGTTTGTTCTTGCGCGGTTTACACCATGCCCGGAGACAGTGTCCCCGTCGTCTCGCTGAATGACACCCGCTCTCCCTGCTGAAGCTGATACATGTGATAATAGCGGCCGCCCAGCTTCATCAGCGTCTCGTGGTCTCCCCGCTCCACGATTTCGCCCCGGTCCAGGACGAGAATCAGATCGGCGTGTTTGATCGTCGACAGCCGATGCGCGATGATAAACGTCGTCCGCCCCTTTTTCACCACGTCCAACGCCTCTTGGATGATCGCTTCCGTTTCCGTGTCGATGTTGGAGGTGGCTTCGTCCAGGATCAGGATGGCGGGATCAAATGCAAGCGCGCGGGCAAACGAAATGAGCTGCCGCTGGCCCGCCGACAGGGTGCTGCCTTTTTCCACCACGGGCTCGTCGATGCCGTTGGGCAAATGCTTGAGCAGGCGATCCGCTCCAATCTCGCTCAGCACCTTTTCCACGCGCTCCCGGGAGATGGCAGGATCACCCAGCGACACGTTGGACGCGATCGTTCCCGTAAACAGGAACGGGTCCTGCAGCACGATGCCCATGTGCTCCCGCACGGTCTGCCGGGGCATCTCGCGAATGTCCCGATCGTCGATGGCAATGCGTCCGCGGCTTGCGTCATAAAAACGGAAGAGCAGATTCAGGATGGAGCTTTTCCCGGACCCCGTATGTCCGACCAGCGCCACCGTCTGTCCCGGCATCGCCTCGAACGAAATGCCTTTGAGCACATACTCGTCATCCTTGTAGGCGAACCATACGTCTTCGAAGGTCACTTTCCCCCGGTACCGCTCCATCTTCTGGTCCGAGACGTCTTCGCCCTCCTCGTCGAGCAGGACGAATACCCGCTCTGCGGAGACAAGCGCGGTCTCCAGGTTGGGCAGTTGATTCACAATACCGACAATCGGCTGGAACAGCCGGTTCAGATAATCGACAAACGCATACAGCACGCCGAGCGAGATCGCTCCCTCCGCTCCGGCGATGGAGACGCCGCCAAAATACCAGATCAGCGCCACAAAGGCGATCGTCCGAATCACCCCGACCAGATTGTGGCCGGTCAGGGCGTTCAAGCTGAGCAGCTTGCTCCGGTACGTGAAGTGGCGGGTATTGTACTCCTCGAACTCCCGCTCCGTTTGTTTCTCCCGGCGAAACGCCTTAATCACCGCAATCCCCTGGATCGATTCGTTGATCATGGCGTTGATTTCGCTGACGGTGGAGCGAATGACGCGGTTGTACCGCTTGGCGAACAGCCGGTAGGCGTACATCCACACCGCCAGCACGGGCACGATGAACAGGCAGATCGCCGCCAGCCGGACATCCAGCACGAAAAGCGCGGCAAACACCCCGATCATGTAAATCGAACCGGTAAAAAAGTTGGCCAACACCGATACGTACAGCTCGCGTATCGATTCCGTGTCGTTGGTGATCCGCGACACGACCTTTCCCGCCGGCAGGTTGTCAAAATAGCGGATTGGCAGCCGGTGAATGTGAGCGAACACGTCCGTCCGCATTTTTCGGATGATCCGGTTGGCCGTGGCCTGCAGCAGGTACCGCTGACCGTAACTGAACAGCGCCGAGATGACGAGCAGCCCGAAATAGACCCGGCAGAGATCAAGCAGCCCGTTCATCTCCGGGCGGAAAAACATGAACATCTCCCCGGCAGTCAGCCTGCGCGCTTCATAGGTTTTCGTCTGCTCCCCCTTTGTGATCGCCAAGAGACCGTTTTCCGTGATGGATCGATCGCCGTCAAAAGCAAGCGGGCTTTCGACAAAATAGTAATCCCGGTTCACCTGCAGCACCCTGACCTCCGCACCGCGCGGCTCGTCGGCGGCAAAGCGGTCCGCCCGTTTGTACAGCGTTTCGCCGTACGCGACCGCATACGGCCCTTCCGCCTTCGTCTCATACCAGGGCTGCTCGATGCCGGAAATGTGCACATCGATCATCCGCTTGGCGATGAGCGGCCCGGCCAGGTCCGTGCCCACGGCGACGGCCAGCATGAGCAGCGCCAGGATCAGCGAGGTTTTGAAATGCAGCGCGTAACGCATCAACCGCCTGCCTGTTTTGGCCAGGCTGCCGGCGGTCCGGTCCATCTCCAAATCGAACTGTTCCTTCTCCATACTCACGTTTTGTTTCACCCGCTCCCGGTCAGTTTTGCTTCCACTTGCTGGCGTTCAAACTGTTCCTTGTACCAGCCGCCTTGTTCCATAAGCTGATCGTGCGTGCCCCGCTCCACAATCCGTCCCTCGTCGAGCACCAGGATAAGATCGGCGTGTTGAACGGCGGAGAGCCGGTGCGCCGTGATGATCGTCGTTTTGCCGGCACGCGCCCGGCGGATGTTGGCGATGATCTCCGCTTCCGTCCGCGCGTCCACCGCCGACATCGCATCGTCCAGGATGAGAATGGGCGGATCGGCAATCAGCGCCCGCGCGATGGAGACCCGCTGTTTCTGTCCGCCCGAGAGCGCGACGCCTTTTTCCCCGACAAGCGTTTCCAACCCGTGCGGGAGGTAAGCCAAATCCTTTTGGAAGGCCGATGCCGCGATCGCGTCGTCCAACTGCTCCGCTGTCGCGCCGCCATTGCCAAATACAATATTGTTCCTCACCGTTCTTGAGAACAGAAACTGCTCCTGCGGCACATACCCGTACCACGATTTCAGCCGGTCCATGTCGATCCGGTCGATCGGGATGCCGGAGATGGTGACGACCCCTTCTCCCGGCGGATATTCCCGCAGCAACTGCTTGACGAGCGTCGTTTTGCCGCTGCCGGTGCGTCCCACCAGCCCCAGCGTCTGCCCCTTTTCCAGGGTAAAGGTCACGTCCTCCAAATTGTTGACGGCAGACGTCGGATAGCGAAACGTCACGTGTTTGAATGCGATCCGTTCGGGACGTTCCACCGCGATCGTCTCCTCCGGTTCGGGAACGTCAGGCGGACAGCCGAGCGTTTCATTGACCCGGTCCAGAGAGGCATTGCCCCGCTGCATCACGTTGATCATCTCGCCGATCGCGAACATCGGCCAAATCAGCATGCCCAGGTACACGTTGAAGGACACCAGCCCGCCGATCGTCAATTCGTTGTGAAAGACCAGGGAGGCCCCGTACCCAAGCCCGATCAGGTAACTGGCCCCGACAAACATCTTGATCGTGGGCTCGAACAGGGAGTCGATCCTGGCGACGGCCAGATTCTTCTCCAGCACGTCCCGGGTCACGTCGGCAAAATGCTTCTCCGCCGCCCGCTCCTGCACGTAGGCCCGGATCACACGAATGCCCGAGATCGTCTCCAGCACTCCGTCATTCATATCCCCGAACGCGTCCTGCGCCGCCGTAAACCGCGCATGCATCCATTTCCCGTAAAAACGGATCAGGACCGCCATGATCGGCAGCGGCAAAATGGCCGCCAGCGTCAGCTTCCAGGAGACAAACGCAATCATCGTCACCAGGAGCGTCGCCATCCAAACCGTGGAGTCAATGAACGTCAAAATCCCAAAGCCGGCCGTTTGCGAAATCGCCTGCAGGTCGTTCGTCGCCCGCGCCATCAGGTCACCCGTGCGGTTCCGTTCAAAAAAGGGCGGGCTCATCTTGAGAAAATGGCGCATCAGCCGGGACCGCATCAGCCGCTCCACCACGAACGCCCCTCCAAACAACTGATACATCCACACGTAGGTGATGAGGTACACGACCACCGCGATGCCGACCAGCAAGAGCAGCGTCTGCGTCATCCCTGCCCACGTCAGCGTCCCGTGCTGAATGGCGTCAATCGAGCGGCCCACCATCATCGGCGGCATCACCTCCAGGATGCCGACAAAAATGAGCAGCGACACGGCCAGCGTATACCGCTTCCACTCCTGCCTGAAAAACCATCCGAGCTTTCGTATGACCGACAGCATGTTGTTCCCCTCCTCATTCATTTCCAGACAAAAAAGCACACCACTCGGAAGCGGTGTGCTTTGTCACAGCGAGTCAACGATAGGAAAAGCGCATGCCACGAGGGTGCGTGACCTGCGCCTGCTTACGCTTACGTAGCGAAAAGGGCTCGTGTGCACCGTACTGCTCTTCGCGTCAGGAGGGAGGTCACGTCATGAGATATGGAGTTGCGACCGGCATCAAACGGAATCCAAATCCTGATCATGACAGACAGCCCCCTTTCCAGAAAATTTCATCCTTTGCGTATACTGGTACGGTATCACGAATGGATGAATCTGTCAATTGATTTTCCCGTGTTCCCGTGACCGGCCATCGCCACTGTTCACTGCCCCGGCAGTTGAGGCGAATGCGAGAACCCCTATCATTTCTTGCTTGTTTCTTGGCATGAACCCCATTATAATGGATTCGTAATAATGATTTTCATTATCAGTGAAAGGTGGTGGCGGAATGGTGAAGCACGTGCGAGCGGCAGAACCAACTTCCATAGCCAAAATCATTCGTGAAAGACGAACGATACGTTCCTTTACGAATGAGCCTGTTACCAAGGAACTGATCATCGATCTTCTCAATGACGCCGTCTGGGCCCCCACTCACGGGTTGAGGCAGCCTTGGCGCTTTCTGTTCGTGTCCACAGACGAAAAGGAACGCTTCATCGAGTATCTTCTTCAGGCCTTTCCGAACGATCAGCAGGACAAGATGCGCACCTATTTTCACGCGCAGGCTTCCGCCTTTTTGATTGTCATCATGTCGGAAGACCCTCGACCGAAACAATGGGAAGAAGACTTTGCGGCATCAGCCGCCATGATCCAGAACTTTCAGCTGCTGGCATGGGAACGGAAACTTGGCGTCGTGTGGAAAACCAACAACCACAACTGGGACCCCAAGGTTCGCCAACTGCTGGGTGTAAAACCCGGAGAGAAAATCGTCGGGTTTCTGCATCTGGGATTTTTCGACAGCGAACAGATTCCGGAACCAAAACCGCGTACGCCCGCTGAAGAGAAACTCACCCTGTTTGAAAATCTGAAGCCATAACACGGAGGAACCTGATGTTGCTTTATTCACGTCAACCATGGATTGGCCTGCTTCTTTGCGCGCTCATCATTCTCCTGACGGCCTGCAGCGGCGTTTCGGAGACAGCAGCCCCCGCTGCGACAACCGAACCGAAAGCGCCAGCCCAGGAAGAATCCCGAACCATCCAGCATGAGATGGGAGAAACGGTGATCAAGGCCAAACCTGAAAAAATTGCAGTCCTGTTTCCTTCGATGATCGATTTTCTTCTGTCCGTGAACGAAACACCCTACGCGGCCGTTAGCGGCGGACCGAAAAGTAAAGAGTTTTCCTGGTATTTGAAGGATCGCATGACCAATACCGTCAATTTGGGCTGGCTGGTCAATTCTACGAATCTGGAAGCGGTCGTGGATGCCCAGCCCGACTTGATCGTGGCAAGCGATGCTTTTGCCAAAGCCTACGAACAGTTGTCCAAAATTGCGCCAACCGTCATCATCAAGCCCGCTGAAACCAAAGACGGCGTGAAGGATTGGCGGCAAACGTTCATTAAGACGGCTGAAATCGTAGGAAAAGAAGACGAGGCCAAACAAGTCATTGCAGCCTATGAGCAGAAAGCCAAAGACGCACGGGAAAAAATCGCCAAAGCGATCGGCAATGAAACCGTTATGTTCTTGCGTGTAACGGCCAAGGAACTTCGTTATTACGGCGCGAAAAACTTCGATGTGCTGTACAATGACCTGGGGTTACATAAACCTGCGCATTTCCCGGATAACAGCGCAACCTTCCAACCGCTGTCCCTGGAGGTCCTGCCGGAAATCAATCCCGATCACATTTTTCTGTTGACGGAAAGTCCTGAAAAACTGGCGGAGATCCAAAAAACGCCTCTCTGGAACAAACTCACGGCTGTTCAAAAAAACCAGGTGTATCCGGTTGATTACGACTTGTGGTTCCAAGGATTCGGCCCGATTGCCAACAACCTGATCATCGATGAAGCAGTTGAAAAATTAACCAAGTAACAGCCTTTGCATATTGTGCCTTGTGCCCTTCCACCGAACGCGTGGAAGGGTTTTTCTGTGCCTTACGCTTTCCCGGACGAGGAACCCGTTCCCTATTCCTAGAAGAAAAACACGGTACATCCAACCTTTTTCCGTCGAATGTACCGTGTTCGTTTGATGGCATCGGGGTCATGCCCCTTTTTCATGCGAATGCGCTCGTTCAACCGATGCATGCGCCAACCCATACGGCAGGCACAGCGGCACCCCCGTTCGGGGGTCGGCAACAATATCCGCTTCAATCCCGAATACTTCACGCAGCACGTCATGCGTCATCACCTGATCGGGAGCGCCTTCGCAAACGACCTTGCCCTTTTTGATCGCGATCATGTGCTGGGCGTAACGCGCCGCATGGTTCAGGTCATGAACCACCATGACAATCGTGCGCTGTTCCTCTTGATTCAGCTTGTGCAGCAGTTCGAGAACTTCCAGTTGGTGAGCCATGTCCAGGAACGTCGTGGGCTCATCGAGAAACAAGAAATCGGTTTGCTGGGCCAGCGCCATGGCGATCCATGCCCGCTGCCGCTGCCCACCGGACAGTTGTTCAACCGGGCGGTCACGAAATTCCACGATGCCTGTGACCTCAATCGCCCACTGAATGATTCGCTTGTCCTCCTGCGTCAACGAACCGAATCCTCTCTGGTGAGGAAACCGCCCGTAGCCGACCAGCTCGGAGACGGTAAGCCCGTCGGGGGCCGTTGGATTTTGCGGCAAAATGGCAAGCTGCTTCGCCACTTCCTTGGTCGACTGGCTGTGAATGGCCTTCCCGTCCAGGAAAACGGCCCCGTCTTTCGGCTTCATAATCCGCGCCAGCGTCTTGAGAATCGTAGACTTCCCGGAACCGTTGGCACCGACAAGAGCCGTGATTTTCCCCGTAGGAATGGTCAGATTCAACTGTTCCACAATGATGCGATCACCATAGGCGATATCTACCTGCTTTGCGTACAGACGTCCCATAAATACTTACGCCTCCATTCATCAGGTCTTCATCAGCAAATAGATGAAGTATGGTGCGCCAATAATGGCCACGACAATGCCGACGGGAATCTCCGAAGGCTGCAGAATCCAGCGGGCCAGTGTGTCCGCAACGATCAGGAGCAGCCCTCCCGCCAGTGCGGAAGCGGGGATCAGATACTGGTGATGGGGACCGACCAGCCGCCTCGCCAGATGAGGCCCAATGAGACCGACAAAGCCGATGCCACCTCCGACCGCCACACTTGCGCCCGCTAAACCAACCGCTGCGGCAAGCAGTCTGATCCGTTCCCGTTCCGTGGAAGTTCCGAGGCCAATCGCGAGCGGTTCTCCCAAGCGAAGAATATCCAATACCCGTGCCTTCACCATGACATAGGGAAGCAGGATCATGAGCCAGGGCAGCAAAGCCATGACAAAGTGCCAGTTCGCTCCCCAGATGCTGCCGGCCAGCCAAACGGAAACAAATTGGAATTTTTCGGGATTCAGTTTGATCGTGAGGACGATCATGGCGGCGCTAATGCCCGCGGAAACCGCAATCCCCACCAGAATGAGCCGTGTCGGCGCAACGCCCTGTCCTTTTCGGAAGGCCAGGGAGTAAATGACGGCGGCGGTCAGGGAAGCGCCTGCAAACGCACATAACGGCAGCAGGTAAACAGGAGCGCCGTCCGTCATCGGATAAAAGGAAATAAACAGGATCACCGCGAGGCCTGCCCCTGCGCTGATTCCCAACAAGCCCGGATCAGCCAGTGCGTTCCGGGAAACGCCTTGCAAAATCGCCCCGGAGACAGCCAACCCCGCTCCCACCAGGACGGAAAGAACGATACGAGGAAGCCGAAAGTCAAACAAGACAAGCTCCTGTTTCTCGGTGCCTGCGCCCACCAGCGTCTTCATGACATCCCACGGCGAAAGTTTGATAAAACCCGTATTCATGCTGATAAGAAACGCCGCGAGAATCAATGCGCCCAGCACAGCCATGACCTGGGCTGCGCGGATTTTTCGCCGGTGTTCCATGGTTCCTGCCTGCATGGATTTCATCCCAATTCCCTCCTTTCCCTACGGGCAAGGTAGAGGAAAAAGGGCACGCCGATCAGGGAAATCAGGGCGCCTACCGGCGTTTCGTAAGGCGGATTGATCATTCTCGCTCCGATATCGGCAAACACCATGAGCAAACTGCCCAGCACTGCGGAGCACGGAATGATCCACCGGTAGTCTACGCCTACCAAAAAACGTGCCACATGAGGGATGACCAATCCGATAAAGCCGATCATGCCGACCGTAGACACCGCCGCCCCCGCCAGGATCAGAACGATTACGGCACCGGCGAGCTTGACGCGACCCGTTCGCTGCCCCAAACCGGCGGCCATTTCTTCTCCCAGACTAAGCACCGTGATGGAACGGGAAAGCATCAGCGCTGCGATCAAACCAGCCACAATCCACGGGAACATGATCCTGATGTGAAGCCACGTGGTACCCGCAACGCCACCTGCGTACCAGAAGGCCAGCTCCTGCCCCACCTGGTAGTAGATCGCCACGCCCTCGCTAAGGGCCACGAGCAGGGCGCTAACGGCTGCACCAGCCAATGCCAGCCTGACCGGAGTCAATCCTCCTTTGGCCAATGAACCGATTCCATACACCAGCCCTGCCCCCAGCCCTGCGCCGAGGAAGGAGAACAGGATGACGTACGGAAAAGGCAGGCCGGGCCACAACGCAAAACAAAGCGCCAACGCAAAGCCCGAACCGGCATTCACACCGAGAAGGCCGGGGTCTGCCAACGGGTTGCGGGTCATCCCCTGCATGATCGCTCCCGCCACGGCAAAACCGGCGCCAACCATCGCTCCGCACAGCGCCCGAGGCAATCGCAATTCTTGAATGATTTGGTGCTGTGTCAAATCCGGCTGAAAATGAAAGACCGCTTCCCATACCGTCAGCAGGTGAATGTCGGCTGCACCGACTGAAATCGAAAGGGTCAAACCAAGCGCAAGCAGTATCAACCCGCCGAGGAGAATGAACAAAGCCAGGACGGGCCGGGTTTGCATGTGAGTTTTTGGTTTGGACGCTGCTGACATTTGTGCAACCCACTTCCATTCATTCAGTAATCATGATTGTCACTGCTACGTTAGACAGGTTAATGATAATGGTTTTCATTTGCACCTGTCAATAATCTAGCCGTTTCTTGCTAGAACCTTTCTCCCCGCAAACAAAACAGCGAGACCCCCTTGAGGGGATCTCGCACGTGTGCAGACAACATACTGCTGGGGGGATCAAACTTTTTGCCATACGCGGACGTTTCGATCCGCACGAATGGCAAATCCATCCGCCATCGTATCACGATTCCGTTATGCGAGCAGGAATCAGTTCCCAGGTGAACCCTCCATCCGACGTTTTGTATACATAGGTACCTTCATCCGTTCGAAACAGGGCAAACCCGATCTCGGCTGTCACATTATGATATGATCGTAAAATGAATGACGGCCTTGTTTTGCAGTCGCATTCCCTGGTACCCCCTCTGAGTAATAAAGGAAGAGCTGCGCATTCGGTTTCAATGGCAAGGCCTTGTCGGGAAACGAAGCAGTTTGTCTATTCGTTTTCAACCGGGTATTTTTGTAACAAGCTCTCTACATTCGATTCCAGTTCTTTTCGATCGATCGGGACATTCACGTTGAGTTCAATGGGGTGGAGGTAGTCGACAACTTCCCCCTTTGCATTGTATAGTTCAAACTGCACAAGAATCCCGGAATCTTTATCAACCCAGAAACGAAACGTGCTTGCACCTTGTTTTCTGGATGCAGCCTCATTCAAAATTCCTTTCAATACGATGGTATTATGGTCCAGCAGTTGTTCATCTTGTTTTTCAATTTCCCATTTGTCCAAATCCCTTGTAAAGTTGGATGCAATTTCATAAGGAAACAACGAAGTCTGCGCAGCACCGATTGGTGGACGTTCACGGTAATGGGTCACGTTGTTTCCGTGCGAATCCTTGCCAAAAGCCTGCTTCGGCTCAAGTGTTCCCGCATGACGATCGGCATTGTACCTCATCCGTCGGGTTGCTTTCCTTTCCTCATCCACAAGCCAAACACTGCCGTCCCGATAGTAGAAATGTTGAATGCGCGATTTCCCGGAATTTTTATCGACATGCGTACTTTTACTGTAGCCGCTTGTCGGCGCAATCTTATATTCAACCAGCGTGGTATATCCGTTTCGCAGGAGTTCAAATTTCCCCACTGCCGTATCAAAGTTGTCCACGGTATTCAGGAGTTTCGTGAGCACTTCTGTTTGTGTCAGATGATCGTAGTTTTCCTGTTTCGTCGGAGGTTCATAGACGGCGGGTTGTTCTTTCGTTTTCGTTGCGTGGTCCACTTGGTGCGAATCTGGTGCAGTTGATTGTACAGCGGGTTCTCTCGTATGGTCTTGAGCCGTACTATTTGTACAGCCGTAACAGATGATCATCAGGATGGCCCAAAAATAGACTGCTTTTCTCATGCACAGCCTCCTCTGCTGCAATTTTACTTTTAGTGGAAATGGTAAATATATGTGACATGCAACGACGATTTTCGTACCATGAAATAAACTGTTTTTAGGATATCGTAGCAAATTTTTATAGAGGAGGAAATGTATGAAAGGCTTTGACAGTATTGCAGCGTCAATGTTTCCAGGGGAGTGGAACATAATAAAAGAGCGGGATGGAGATTCCGAAGCAAGTACAATACTGTTAGAACATAGCGATTTCATTTTTTCGCGGTTTCCCGAACAATCTTTTCTCCTTGATAGATTTCCGAAAAGAATCGCGGATCACACAAAGTTTGCTTCCCTTGCTCTATCATTTGGCGAAGTTGAGGATAACCCTGTGTTGAGAAGCAGATACATCAACGAAGAGCAAAAGTTTATCCGTGTGTTTCAGTTACTGTGGGCTTATGATAATGTTTGGGTTGAGACATCTCTACGATATGAGAATACCGAGCGGATCAAGGAAGTCTTGCAGAATCAGGAAAAGGAAAAGAGAATGTTTACCGCTTTGGAGAAACTTATACAAAATGACAGTGACCATCTGCAAATAGAAGAGCTTGCTGATCTGGAAGTCTTCCTGGAGCTTGGTTTACGGGAAACTGTTTCATCTGTATTTGTTTTTGAAAACATGCACGTGTGTACGTGGTCAAATTTTGATTTAAACATGCCCATGTTCATCGGAAATTCAGAGAGCTTGGAAATTCTTAGAACAATTATAACAACAGAAGGTTTGTACTTACGCCGTTAGATAGATAATCGCTCTGGACTTTCATCAATCCTCTTTACACGGAGTTAAGACTAAGGATAACTTTGTGTAAAGGGGTTGTTTTTCTATG
>NZ_VKJN01000079.1:0-443 GCF_007197875.1 Brevibacillus sp. LEMMJ03
TAGCCCACCGCCGCCAGCGCCACCACGCAGAACGCCAGATAAGACTGCGACGATTGCAGGCCGGCGGGCCGCGCGATGTTGCCGATGCCGTCGGGCCCGCGGGTCAGGCCGATGGCATTGATCATCACCAGGGTGACGATCTGCTGAAACGAAATCGTCACCATCGCGAGGTAATGCCCGCCGAGCCGCAGCGTCGAGGCGCCGAGCACGGCACCGGCGCCGAGCGCGAACACCGCGCCGGCACCGACGCAAAGCCAGAAGTCGAGGTGATAGGCCGTGGTGCCGAGCGCCACCGCATAGGCACCGAAGACGAAGAAGGCGGCCTGGGCGAGGTTGATCTGGCCGAACCAGCCGAGCACGACGCAGAGCCCGAACACCGCGATCGCGAAGGTCGACGCCTGCATCAGGATGTTGATGACGTAGCCGTCGAGCGGCACCGTCGC
>NZ_VKJN01000080.1:0-442 GCF_007197875.1 Brevibacillus sp. LEMMJ03
AGCACTGGCGCGCTTATGTTTTTGGACCCTGTATTCCGCGTGACGAAAGGCGAGCTGATCGAGGCGATTGTGCTCGGAATGTTTTTTTCCACTTTTCTTATTAAAACGTCGAAATTTGAAATTAGAGATGGCGAAATTTATTTGAAACGCTCGAAAGCATTTGCGCTTATTTTAGTCGGCTTGATCCTCATTCGCCTTGCATTGAAATCCTATTTAGGCCGCACGATCGATTACCGTCAGTTAAGCGGCATGTTTTATTTGCTTGCTTTTTCGATGATCGTGCCATGGCGCATCGCCATGTATATTTCCTATAAAAAACTAGCGCGGCGCCTCAAATATCAGCCGCCGATTTTAACGACATAAATGCATAAAAAGCGGGGAATTTTCCCCGCTTTTTATTATTTCAGCCAGCCGTTTCACGGACATGCCAACATGTTTCGCC
>NZ_VKJN01000081.1:0-440 GCF_007197875.1 Brevibacillus sp. LEMMJ03
TCCAAGGAGAGAGTCTGCGATGAAAATGGGGAATTTTCAACCGATTCTATTGGGGATTTTATCGCTGATCTTCACACGTGTGAACGGCACTGTTAAAATCCTCAATAACGGCACTTGAAAATTCCCCACTTTCGGCAGAAAATCTCTCCCTGGAGGAGAGAAAATATGCTTAAGAATGGGGAGTTTTACTTGATCAAAGACATGAGACAAAGAGGAATGAATATCACACAAATTGCTGATTCATTAGGGAGGGATCGAAAAACAATTCGTAAGTGGCTGAAAAAGGATGAGCCTTCGAAATACCAACGATCTGTTAAAAAAAACAAGCATTCTCGATCCATTTAAACCCTATATCAAAGCGAGAATGGAAGAAGGCTGCTTCAATGCTGTCGTTTTGTTTGATGAGATCAAAGCCCAAGGTTATCCAGGGCAAATTCGGC
>NZ_VKJN01000082.1:0-438 GCF_007197875.1 Brevibacillus sp. LEMMJ03
GCCGGCAGGTCGATCGTTTGGGTCATGGGTTTCTTCATCAGGCCGGCTCCGCGACCGCGCCGAGCCAGGCGCGGACACGGGCATCCGGGTCGGGGTTTTGCGTCACGTCGCTGACGACGGCGATGGAATCGGCGCCGGCGGCGAAGATCTCAGGTGCGTGCTCGAGCTTGATGCCGCCGATCGCGACCAGCGGAATGGCGCCGACGCGCTTTTTCCAGGTACCGATCTTCGGCACGCCTTGCGGCGCGAACCGCATCGCCTTCAGCGTGGTGAAGAAGATCGGGCCGAGCGCCACATAGTCGGGCGAGGCCCGCAGCGCGGCGTCGAGCTCGGCATCGTCATGGGTCGAGACGCCGAGGGTGAGGCCCGCGGCGCGGATCGCCTTGACGTCAGCCTCGAGCAGGTCCTCCTGGCCGAGATGCAGATGCTCCGCCTTGG
>NZ_VKJN01000083.1:0-438 GCF_007197875.1 Brevibacillus sp. LEMMJ03
AAGTCGATCACTGGGCTCAAGGACGATCCCTATCGCAGTCTTGCGGGCGAGCTGCGGCGCGCCGGCGGCTTCGCCAAGGACACCACGCCGTTCAGCGAATTCCTGTGGGCGGATTTCCTGCGGCGGCGGATTCCCCGCAAGAGCATCGAGGACGATTTTTCCAAGGCACTGGACCGCGCATTGGCATTCGGCCGCAGCAAGGACGCGGGCTACCTGCCGGGCTGGTGCGGACCGGTGGCGGACGACTAAAGGCGGCCTACGACCTAAAGGCGGCTCTACGATTTGGACAGGCGGCCCATCAGGTAGAACTCGTCGTTCGGCAGCATGTTGGTGACATTGGCGATCCGGTTCGACATGCCGAAGAAGGCCGAGATCGCCGCGATGTCCCAGATCTCGTCGGTGCTCAGGCCGTGCTGCTCGAGCACCGCAAAGTCCTCC
>NZ_VKJN01000084.1:0-436 GCF_007197875.1 Brevibacillus sp. LEMMJ03
GTTATAGGACCGTAGAGTTCGAAAGATATGATCAACGACGGCAAGGAAGTTCGTATAGCTGAAAGGCGGTGGCGAAAGGAGATCGGTCGGCGAGCTCTAAAAAAGGAGCGTCGCCGCAAAGCACAAGTGCCTGATAAGGGGTACAGGCCTTACAAGTCGCCAATATTGGACCTGTTTCTCGATGGTGAGTCAGTACGAACGGAGAAACTCGACGTAAAAGTATTCGTAGCGCCGAAGATATTCAGCATCTCGAGAAATCCTGCGAAATGCATCAAGTTTTTCCAAGACATAGCGCGGTACGCCAGGTCAGCGCGACGTCCCCGAATAGTTTTGGATCAGCGAGATATTAAGTATCTTGGCTTGGGCGCGGATTCAGTTCTTGGGGTAATTCTCAGTGAAATTAAGAGCGAGCTTCGTTACGTATTTGGATCTTACA
>NZ_VKJN01000085.1:0-435 GCF_007197875.1 Brevibacillus sp. LEMMJ03
CTTGTATCGTGGTATGCTCCGCTCATAGGAGCGTGATCGTATGGAAAAGTCGTTCTATTACGCGGTCCCCTGGCAGGAGGCCGGTTATCTACGGGAGACACTGACCTCCATTGACATCCCGTTTGTGATCGAACAGGATGACCGGTTGGATTTGAACCCCGGCGAAGTAGCCTTCGTTTTCCCCAATCTCCCCATCAGGCAGTTCCGCCACGTTTATGAGTTGTTCGGCCAGGCCGGCCGGCTGTATCCGGCCTAATCCACCCTTTCCTTCGCCCAGGCTGCAAAAGCTGCCCGTGTCATATTGCCCTCCCGGCCCTTACCTTGGCCCTCAATCACCCTGTATCGAATGCAATCAGTGTCTGTTACTGCAGAGTAGAGTTTGTACTGCGGTCCTTCGTCTATCACTTTTCGGACCGAGTGCCCGCGCCCTTCTTT
>NZ_VKJN01000086.1:0-432 GCF_007197875.1 Brevibacillus sp. LEMMJ03
GATCAAGTTGCGACCGAGATCCAAAACGCCATTAATGCGAAACCTGTTGTTGAGCAAACCGCAGGAGCTGTGCGGGCTGCGTAAGTGCTTTGATTTGCTGTTAGATGCAGAGCACTGTTGCACAGGGTACAGTTGAAATCATTCCGCCAAGTTGATTTGACCGTTGGCGGATTCGTCCGTTTATGCACCGGGCGAAGTGGTTGGATTTTAGTGTTGGTGATGACGTTCGTTTCATTTGTGACAGGTAAACTAAGCTCTCAGGAACAATGTTTGAAAATTTCGGAACCACAGGGCGAACGCTGCGTCAAGGAGTGAGTTAAAAAGGGAAGAGTCAACCGCGCTCCCGCTCGCTTAGCTCAACACTCTTACAAGAATTAGTCACGCAGCTTCTGCACCGCATCTGGTGAGTGTGGATGGAGGATATTATGCGCC
>NZ_VKJN01000087.1:0-431 GCF_007197875.1 Brevibacillus sp. LEMMJ03
AAAACATTCAACTATACACACCCAGTTGGCATGGTTCTTTACGTGCTATTAATTATCGCCTTTACGTATTTCTATGCCTTTGTTCAAGTCAATCCTGAACAAATGGCGGACAACTTGAAAAAACAAGGTGGTTATATCCCAGGGATACGTCCAGGGAAAAATACACAGGAGTATGTCACCAAAATTTTATACCGGCTTACATTTGTCGGTTCGATATTTTTAGCAGCAGTCGCGGTTCTTCCTGTGTTCTTTGTCAATTTTGCTAGTTTACCACCTTCCGCTCGCATCGGTGGAACCAGTTTGCTCATTGTCGTCGGTGTTGCGCTCGAGACAATGAAACAGCTAGAAAGCCAGCTTGTGAAACGCCACTATCGAGGTTTTATTAATTAAAGAGATCAGGAGCAACCGCCCCTTGCCTCTTAGAGCTGAGG
>NZ_VKJN01000088.1:0-429 GCF_007197875.1 Brevibacillus sp. LEMMJ03
GCAAGCATCGCCAAAGAGATTACAGAGCGATACCGAACTGTTCGGCTAATCGAAGCGACCGTCATGGAGTTTGAAACCGTTGCAGAACCGATGTATGCGATCAGCCTGCTGGACACGGATAAAAACATTGTAGCCGAACTGACATGGATGGACGGAAAAGTCACTCATGAAAATCGTATTGCGCTCCGGACAGTTTTCAAAGCGATGGAGAAGTATCCGGAACGGTTTGGTCTCAAATGAAGGGGGTGAAATCATGAACGTTCTGCCAGGCGACATGAAGTTAGCCGTTGCTCTCTATGAGTGTTGTCATTCCTGCCTAAACCGCGCTCGGTTTGAGCTACATAGAGAAGACTTCAACGAAGCCGATCGCTGGATTGAAGAGTACCGACGTTGTCGTCGTGAGTTGGACGAGCTTATCAAACGAAAAGA
>NZ_VKJN01000008.1:0-223270 GCF_007197875.1 Brevibacillus sp. LEMMJ03
GCCGAATTTGCCCTGGATAACCTTGGGCTTTGATCTCATCAAACAAAACGACAGCATTGAAGCAGCCTTCTTCCATTATCGCTTTGATATAGGGTTTAAATGGATCGAGAATGCTTGTTTTTTTAACAGATCGTTGGTATTTCGTAGGCTCACCCTTTTTCAGCCACTTACGAATCGTTTTTTCGATCCCTCCCTAATGAATCAGCAATTTGTTTGATATTCATTCCTCTTTGTCTCATGTCTTTGATCAAGTAGAACTCCCCATTCTTAAGCATATTTTCTCTCCTCCAGGGAGAGATTTTCTGCCGAAAGTGGGGAATTTTCAAGTGCCGTTATTGAGGATTTTAACAGTGCCGTTCACAGATGTACACACGGCGACACATGTCGGGCAAAGCTCGTCATATTACGGATTAGAATAGACCAATTTTTGGTACACAAAAAGTCGGCTGACTGCTCAAAGGTAACCACATGAAGTAACCAAACAGTTATAATATCCACTTCATACGTGACCACAAGAGTGGAGAAAATGGACTGGGTTTCTAATCCCACACGCTCTGTCGGGATGACCTGGATAGGCAACTGCAAGTAACCAGGTTTATCAATCGTTGTGGCGTGGAGCGAATACATTACAGGTTTCAGGATGGCAACCAGCGCAGCGTGCTATCCAAAACGTCTAGATTATGGAGCGGTATTACAAACTCGATTTTGGAGTTACCAGACAGGCTACGGATTAACTATTTTTAGGGGGAATCTATTGCAAAAAATATAATAAATTAGTATAATCAGTATATGGAAAATATTTTCAAAGGAGGATAATGATATGCTTAGAAAGACCATTGCCCCTATTGTATCTATGGCTGTATTGGGAGTCTCTTTAATTGTACCTTCCTCTGCTTACGCATCTGGAAGTAGTGTAATTCAAACAAAACCGATTTCCGTCTCTACTACAGGAAATATCCAACAGAAAGTAGAGGCTCAGTGGAGAGCAAAGGTTACTAAAGAAGCTATTAGAAAACTTGCTGATTTGATAGACAGCGACTACATTGATAATATTATTGCTGAACTCCCAAAAGGTAAGTATAAAAAGGTTCTTTTAGAAAGTCGCTCTTACATTGTTGAAGAGCTTCATGAATTGGCTCGTCTAGGAGATCAAGTAGAGGAAAGGGTACGAGATGTAATTGTACAGGCAATTATGAGCAATACGTCGGCTTCTAGCTCTGTAGCCAATACAATTGCTAATATCATAGTATTCTTATTCTTGTAAAGGAAAGGATTTAGGATACATCATGAAACACGAATCGTTAGAAGAGAAAGTTGAACGCCTAGAGATGTATATTGATTTATTGCGTCAGATTGCGATTGATGCGGATGAATATTGCCTTTGGGACTGGGTTATTTCACGAGGCTTATCAGTAGATCAGTTCAATAACCTGAAGCAAATTTTAAAGCATCATGTTCAAGTCCTCATGCTCGCTGAAAAAGAGGAAAAAGTGGATATTCCAACGTTTGCCGAATTGTCAGCAAAATTAATAAATATATTGCATACGGAAGATCGTCCAGCTGACACTAAGACTGTGATAGACGTTCTCAAACGAGCTATAAAAATGCCTGCGTATAGCAGGTTACAACACTATCTTTCACAATAAAAAGGTATCTTTACAACATACGAAGAGGGAGGGAGACAAGCTCCCAACCTCTTACGTTAGCCGGACCTCTTACTGTGGCAGAGTAAGGAATCCTTTACTTTTGTGAGCCAATCCCCGAAGACATTTATCTCTGAGCATTAACCTATATAAAACTATTCAAACAAACATTCGTTGTAAACGCCGACATATTTGACCTACCCGGTGATTTTTTGTGGATAGGTGGAAGGGGGATACGGGGTTTCCAGTCCTCATCTTCTCACGAAGTCGGTAACTCTTCCCCCTAACATTGACTGATTAGGAATGGGGTAGAGCTAATCCTTGATATTCCATCAAATATTGGATCGTCCCTATCAGTTCCCCCATACACCGAAATCTTGTTGCTGGTTCTCGTGCCGTTTATAAGAGAGTTTTATTTCCACAAACTTCTCAATTTGAAAACTTTCTTTTCCGTGATCTTTTTCCCATCGGTAACTCCACTATAGCAAACCTCCTTAGCTCCCCTTATTCAAGCAACAGACAAGATCTAGAAAAATTTTACACAAAATAGTATAATGCGAATAGTTCAATTCAACTACTTTTGATTTTATCACGAACATAGATTCTCAATCGAGGTGAAGGATTTTGAAACTCACGTATTCCCCTACTCCTCTGGAATCATGGGTCTCGCGATTCTACCTATCCCTCGGTATTCGCGAGCCCATTGATCTAGTTGAGTCCCGAATCGCGAAAGCCTTAAACATCTTTCTTGTGTATAAGGACGTCCCCTCAATGTCGTACGAATTTGGACGTTTCAGGAGCATCACCATAGACAAAAGGCTTCCCGCCAAAATTCAACGGGAACGTTTTTACCATGAGCTTTGTCATATCCTCCGTCACGCTGGACGACAAATCATGATGCCTAAAGCGTTTCGAGAGCTTCAAGAGTGGGATGCGAGGAATTTCACACGGTATGCTGCGTTGCCTTTACATATGCTTACAGCTATTGATGTTAAGCAGCCGGGAATTATAGAAGTATTATCGGACCGGTTTATGGTGACTCCGGAGTTGTGTGCGGAAAGATTGAGACGGGTCAAAGAAAAAATTTATAATTCAGCTTGAAAAGTTATCCCGGGTAAATGTTGCCAGAGATTTTTTGACCAATTCCCCCAGCAGGGGAATTCATTTAGATAGCAAAATCGAACATATATTCTCACACTTAATGAAACAAGGAGATAACTATGTTGAACCGATTAGTCGTTTATGCGAGGGTATCGTCAGACGACCAAGCAGAACGCGGTACAATCGAAAACCAGTTAGAGTTCGCACGAAAGTATGCTGACCTCCACCAACTTGAAATCGTGAAGTGGTACAAGGATGACGGGGTAACAGGTACCATTCCCCTGGATGCTCGAGCTGCGGGGCGAGAACTTCTTGAGGACGCTAAGAACGGCCAGATCGATCTCCTCCTCATCTATCGGCTTGACCGATTGGGCAGATCAGCGCGTATCATTTTGAACGCCGTACATGAATTAGAAGGCTACGGTGTAAAAATCCGTTCCATGACCGAACCCTTTGACACTGGTGACCCTTCTGGCCGCTTCCTCCTCACTATCTTGGCCGGTGTTGCTGACCTGGAAAGAGAAACGATCCTGGAACGTATGTGGTATGGTGCTAACCGAGCAGCACGTACTGGGAAGTGGCTTGGAGGCATTGTTCCCTATGGTTATCGGGTTAACCATGAAGGGTTTTTGGAGATTAACGAAGATCCCCTCCCCCACTCCGATATGAGCGAAGCCGGAGTAGTCCGGTTAATCTTTCACATGCTTGCGAACCAAGGACTCTCCTGCATCAAGGTTGCCGATTACCTAAACGCCCTGGGTGTTCCGACTTCATATACAAAAGATGATCGGAAAGTAACACGCGGCAAACGTAAGGAGAAAACCTCAGGTATCTGGCGGCCAGCACGAATCCGCAACATCATTATCAATACCACCTACAAAGGGATTCACCAGTACGGGAAACGAAGTAATAAGAAACGTGAAATTATTGAGCGTGAAGTTCCGGCCATTGTTAATGTGGAAACATGGGAGAAAGCTCAGCAGGTACTAAAGAATAACCGCCTTGAAGCTCTCCGTAATGCAAAAAATCGCTATCTGCTGCGTGGACTGATGAAATGTCAATGCTGTGGTTTAACTTATGTAGGCATTAACTATCCAGGGAGTAAAAGAGCTTTGAGGGGCTATTATGTTTGCACGGGAAAACAGGCATATCGGGGGCCGCTGCGGGGAAAGTGCCCATCAAAGAACATCCCCCAAGATTGGATAGAGGATCTGGTATGGAACGATTGCCTTACCTTTATCCATTATCCTGGAGAAGCTCTTAAAGAGATTGCGGCAACGATGGAAACCAAACAAGCAGAAAAACACGATCTGGAGTCCGAACTTGCCGTCATCCGGAAAGCAATCGATGACAAGGACATTGAGCGGCAGAGCATTCTCGATCTCTTCCGCAAAAACATCATCACCTTTTCAGACTTGGAAAAACAGATTCAGAAAATCAACCAGGAAAAGGCGTTCCTGGAGCAACGGCTGCGTGATATACAGGGTTCATTGCAAGCTGACCAGGATTACGCCACGAAAACAACGAACGCGATTCAACTACTCCACGAGTTACGGGACAAGCTGAATGACAAACCTTCGTTTGAACTAAAACGCGAGATTGTCAAAACGCTTGTCCAATCCATCCAGGTCCATACCATCTACGAGGAGCATACCAAACGACCGCGTGCATCCGTTACCATTAAATATTCCTTTTCCAATGATGTTATTCACACGGACACGGATTCATCGATCCCACCAGAAGGAAGCGGGCGGGAAACGTAAACACCTGTCTCGACCGCCCGATCGTCACCACGCCCGCTTCCAACGGCTGTCTGAGCACCTCCAGCACGTGGCGGGAGAACTCCGGCAGCTCGTCCAGGAACAAAATGCCGCCGTGAGCTAGACTGCACTCTCCAGGGCGCGGAATCTGTCCGCCTCCCCCGATCAGGGCGGCAGCCGTGATCGTATGGTGCGGCGAGCGGAATGGCCGCTCGCGGATCAGACCGCTGTTCCGCGTCAACTGGCCGGCGATGCTGTAGATCTTGGTCACGTCGTACGACTCGTCCGTGGTCATGTCCGGCATGATGGAGGGCAGACAGGTGGCAAGCATGGTCTTGCCGGAGCCGGGAGGGCCGACCAGCAGCACGTTATGAAATCCGGCGGCCGCCACTTCCAACCCTCGTTTTACAAACGTCTGCCCGCAGACATGGGCGAAGTCCGAATGGTTCATCTGCGCCTGCACGGACCTTTTTTGAGGGTCGCGGCGAGATTCGGCGGCAGGCGGCTCCAATCCCCGCGTCCAGTACCCGATGGCGGCAGCCAGATTGGGGGCCGGAAGCACGCAGATGTCCACCAGGCGCGCTTCCGCGGCGTTTTCCTCCGGCAGGATCACATGGGTAAACCCCTGCTTCCTGGCTTCCAGCAAGATGGGCAGCACGCCGGAAACCGGGCGCAGCGCCCCGTCCAGCGCCAGTTCGCCGAGCACCAGCACGGCTTCCGGGCGCGGCGGTATTTGTTTGGAGGCCTGCAAAATGCCGATCGCGATGGCCAGGTCAAACCCCGACCCCTCCTTGCGCAGGTCGGCCGGAGCCAGATTGACCGTAATCCGCTGCATCGGATAATCAAACCCGCCATTGCGCAGCGCCGCTCTCACCCGGTCGCGCGCTTCCTTCACGGCTGAGCCGCCCAACCCGACCAGATCGAACTGGGGCAATCCGTTGGCGATGTCCGTTTCCACCGCAACCAGCATCCCGTCGATACCGTAGACGGTACCGGCAAAACTGCGTGCATACATATGGCTTCCCCCCGACTACATCTCCCGTTCCTTACCTCAACCGTACGAAAAGACAGCATCCTGCCGCAAGAAAATCGGCGGGAAACACCGTGCCGTGCACAAAAAAACGCCTTCCAGCGCAAGCCGGAAGGCCAAGTGATGGTGCTTGGAGGAGTTTCATCGCGTCGAGTACACTACATTCTACGCCGCCCAACAGGCATCTGCTGTAGACATATCCCCAGTGGGCGGCCGATTTGGCGCCCGTTTTTGCGTTAAAAGGCGTTGACGATGTGTTCGATTTCCGGCGATTGGTCCGGGCGGCAGCAGATCGCCACAACGTCAAAGCGAAAACGGGGCACCGGTTTAGCGCGATTCTGCAGGTACGCGAGGGCCAGTTCCCGCAATTTTCGCTGCTTTCGCCACGTAACCGACTCGGCCGCCGTGCCGTACGCCGTGCCCGTCCGCGTTCGCACCTCCACGAATACGAGAACATCACCGTCCCGGGCGATCAGGTCGATTTCTCCCTGCCGCGTGCGCACATTCCGTTCCAGGACGCGGTACCCTTTTTGCTGCAAAAACAGTTCGGCCATCTGTTCGCCGCGCTGCCCCAGCGCGCGCCGTCCGCGGCTCATCGCTTGTTTCGCCCTCCCTTGTCGAGGCGGTAGACAAACGCAAGCACTTCCGCCACCACCTGGTACAGCTCGGGCGGGATCTGCTGGTTGAGGTCCAATTTGCCCAACACCTCCACCAGCGACGGGTCCTCCTGAACAGGGATGCCGTTTTCCTTTGCGGTTTTCAGGATGTTTTCCGCCACATATCCTTTTCCTTTGGCCACGACGACGGGCGCTTCCATCGTTTTGGCCTGGTAGCGGAGGGCGACCGCCTGTTTGCGCTTCACATTCGCATCGGAGGCGTTGTTCATACGCGAATGTCCACTCCCTTGTAATCGGCCAGGAACCCGGTTCTGCTTCCCGTGGCGGCAGCCGCCGCCTGGGGCTGGCTGTCCGGAATTCCCTGCACCCGGAGTCCGGACAATTGGTATCCCGCTTCATGGAGCTGGCGGGCAAATCCCTCTTTCATTTCCTGGGCCAGCGCCTCCACCCACGGCGTGTTGTTGAAGAGCTGGACGCTGACGATCCGGTTGACGATGGCCACGTCGACCATCGTCGTGCCGAGCTCGTTCAGTTCGAGATGGAAAAACAGGCGGCAGTTCTCCGGGTCCAGTTCGCCTCCCCCGCGCTTCTTGGCTTCAATCTGCACATACGCCGTCTCATCCCCCTGCTGCGTGCGGATGGGAATCTGCATGACCACCTGCGACAGCGTCTGACTGGAGGGCTGCACCAGCATCAACTGCTGTCCGGTGATGTGCTGAAGCAGCGCGTCCGCCGTGTCGCGAAGCGCGGCGGGAACGGCGTTGGCCGTCTCTTGGGAAAGCTGCAGCAGCAGCGCTTTCACGCTGTCCAACTGCCGCTGGGCAGCGGCATCCATCCCGTGGGCCAGCGCACGGCTCATCAGATCCCGCTCGTGCCCAAGCCCCAAGCGCTGAAACAGCTCCTGAATCGGATGGCCATGCGCAGAAGCCGCCTGTGCATGAGCCGCTGCATTTGCCCCGGTCGTACCGCCGGCTGCCGGAGACGGAACAGACAAGTGGCTGCTTCCAGCTGCCTGATTGGTCGAGGCCGGATTTGCCACACTCGTTGCGCCGTTGACCGTCGTCGCTGCAGCGGTGTTCGGCGTTCCCGTACCGTGCGGACCGGACGTGGCTGCCTGAGGCGTCTGCCCCCCGTTACGGGTTGACGCTGAATCAGCAGCGGTTCCTCCAACGGGCAGACCGCTGCTGCCTGCAAGCGGAACGCCTTGCTGTCGGCCATTCGGCGCCAGCGCCTCCCCCATCTTCGCTGTCCCGCTGCCCAAAGGGGTGGCCCCGGTTAAGGTACCGTCTGAAGCAGCCGTCATCCCCTGCCGAGGAGCATCCATTCCGTTTGACCCGCTGCTGCCGGTGGCCGCGGTCATCGCATGGGGAGACGTTTCCAGCCGAAGGGCACCCGCCGCTGCGGAGGACGGAAGCGGTGCTTGCGCCTTTCCGTTTGTCCCGGCCGCATTCGCTGTCCCTGCGGAAGGCTGACCGTTTTCGCCATGGGACATCCGGTCGTCCGTTCCCTGGTGATCGGGCAGCAGCACCGCCAAACCGGCCACCGCCTGTTTTAACTGGCCGACCAGGGTGAGGAGCGGAGCGGCAGCGGGTGCCGAAGGGGACGTTGCGAAGGACGCGGCAGCCGATCCGTTTCGGCTGGCCTGTCCTCCCGCACGCTCCCCGTGCGTCTGCAAAAACTGCTCCGCCTGCTGCAAAAATGCCTGAATCGCCTGACTGATCGGCTGTTTCGACAAAAAGGTACGCAGCCCGGCCACGACGTCAGGCGTCAGCGGCAGGTTTCGTTTTGCCGCGAGAAGAAAAGCGTCGACGGTCTCCTTGCTCATGCCCAGGCGCTGCGCGATGGCGGCAAACGCCTGCACCGTCTCGCGGGTAACCGGCAGCCTGGCCTGCACCAGCTCCTGCACGATCGCCCTGTTCTCCTTCGTGTCGTTGAGGCCCAGGGAGCGGATCAGCCCTTCCAGCGACGCGTCCGCCGCTCCTCCGTCCCGCGTCGTGCCCAGCACTTTCAGCGTTACCACTCCGGCAGACGGCTGTACCTGCAGCCACGCTTTATGTCCCGCTTCCAGATTGGCCTCCAGCCTGGCCTGGACCTGCATGCCGCCGATCTGGACCAACGCCATGCTGTCGGGGTACGTTCTCAGCACGGTGCCGGTAAAGACCTGGCCCGGCGTGAGCTCGACCGGCTTGGGCGCGGAGACGTTGGCGCGTTGAACGAGCGACTGTACTAATTGCGAGGGGGAAAACATGGGAAACCTCCTCCTTTGTAACCCGGACGGGAACGCTTCTCAGGCCCGCTCCTTCACCCCTGTAAACGTCCGCCGGTGAATCGGCGACGGGCCGTACCGCTGAAGGGCGGCCAGGTGTTCCGCCGTCCCGTAGCCGGCATTTTTGTCAAAGCCGTATTGGGGATACTGTACGGCGTATTCCGCCATCAGCCGGTCGCGCGTCACCTTGGCGACGACCGAGGCGGCGGCGATGGAGACGCTCTTGCCGTCCCCGCCGATGATCGGCAGTTGTTTGCAGGGCAGATCGGGAAGCTGTACGGCATCGATCAGGCATACGTCCGGTTCGATCGCCGCATCCTGGATCGCCAACCGCATCGCTTCGCGCGTCGCCTCCAGGATGTTGATCTCGTCGATCCGCTCGGCGGACACGATTCCGATGCCGACTGCCAGCGCGTCCCGTCTGATGACTTCATAAAATCCTTCCCGTACCGATGCGGGCAATTTCTTCGAATCGTTCAGCCCCGGCAGGTAAAAATCGGCCGGCAGGCAGACGGCACAGGCGACGACCGGGCCTGCCAGCGGGCCGCGGCCCACTTCGTCGATCCCGAAGAGATGCACGTGGCCTTCCTCCCGCAGGGCGCGCTCCACCTGCGTCATCGCTTCCCACTGTTCCGCCAGCCTGGCCTGCCGGGCCATTGCGCCCTCGAGCTGGCGCGCCAATTCCTGTACGCCTTTTCGGCTGTCCTGCCGCAACCATTGTAAAAAATCTTTGGGGATCTCGTCCATTTTTTCGATGAGCTCCCGTATTTCCTTTATCGACAGTTCCGCGAGATTCATTGACGGCTTTCTCCTTATGTATCCAAAATGTGTCCGCCTGAACGGAAAAACCCGCCTATCCGGCGTGGATAGACAGGTTTTCCCGATCTCCTTCAGGACAGAGAGGGCGGCTTTCCGATCGGCTCCTCCATCTCCCAATCGGCGGGGCGCTCCAGGGAGACAGGCCCCAGCTTACCCGAGCGCAGGTCGCGCAGGAACAGCTCGGCCGCCTTGTCGTAGTCGATCTCTCCGCGGGATGCCAGGCATCCCCGCTTTTTCCCGATCTCCTCCAGCATCTCCACCCGGTCGCTCGGGAGCGTTTGCAGTTTGAACCGCTCCTGCAGCCGCTCCGGGTAGTAATGCATCATGTAGCTGATGGCGAACAGGGCCACGTCGGTAAAATCGATCAGCTCGTCCTTGATCGCCCCGCTCGCCGCCAGCCGCAGTCCCACCATTTGATCTTCAAACTTGGGCCAGAGGATGCCGGGGGTATCCAACAACTCGAGCGTGTCGCCCATTTTCACCCACTGCTGGGCTTTCGTCACCGCAGGACGGTCTCCCGTCTGCGCCACGGAACGCTTCGCCAGCCGGTTGATCAGGGACGACTTGCCGACGTTGGGGATGCCGAGGATCATGATCCGCACGGCGCGGGCCTGCATGCCCTTCTCGGCCCGCTTGGCCAGCATCTCGCCCGCCAGTTCCCGGCACATCTCCGGCAGTTTGCCCACACCTTTCCCGCTCAGCGCGTCAATCGGCAGGGTGCGGATGCCCTGTTCGCGAAAGTAGCTGATCCACTCGTCCGTCACCTGGCTGTCGGCCAGATCGGCCTTGTTGAGCAGGATCAGCCGGGGCTTTCCGCTGATGATCTCGTCAATCATCGGGTTGCGGCTGGAAAGCGGGAGACGGGCGTCCAGCAGTTCGATCACCACGTCAATCTGCTTCAGTTTCTCCGTAACTTGTCTGCGGGCCTTTGCCATGTGGCCAGGGAACCACTGAATCGTCATGATGTCTCACCTGCCTCGGGTGTGTGATAAAGGGAGGTCGTCAGCGGGCCAGGCGGATCTGGGAGAGCGGCCAGAAGACGAATTCCGCCCGTCCCACGACCCTGTCCAGGCTGATCGGGCCGATCGCCCGGCTGTCGTGGCTGTTCAGGCGGTTGTCCCCAAGCACGAAAATCTCGCCTTCTCCCACTTGGATCGGTCCAAAATCGTTGGTCAGCGGAACGCCCAGTTTCGCCGCCTCTTCCCGGTTTTTGGCCAGGTACGGCTCGTCCACCGGCTTCCCGTTGATCAGCAGTTGGTCGTTGCGCACCTCCACCGTGTCTCCCGCGACCGCGATGACCCGCTTGATGTAATCGCGGCTTTCTTCGGCGTGAAACACGATGATGTCGCCGCGCTTCGGCTGCGTCAGGTGGTAGACCGCCTTGTTGACCACCAGTTTTTCGTTGTTATGTAACGTCGATTCCATGGATTCGCCTTCGACGATGAACGGGGCGAACAGGAAGGTACGGATGAGAAATGCTAACGCGATGGCTATGCCGAGCGCCTTGATCCATTCCCACGTCTCGTTTTTGGCGCGGCTGGAGGTAACTTCTTCGCTCATGGGTCCGATCCTCCCGCATTGTGCCTTGGTGGACGCCCGGTTCAGGGAACGCGTCCGTGTTTGGATGGAATAATGGGAAAAAGAGGCCTGGCAAGCAGACCAGACCCCCTTTGTATGCAAAACATGCGATTATTTGCGAATTTCCTTGATGCGGGCTGCTTTCCCCACGCGATCGCGCAGGTAGTACAGCTTCGCGCGACGAACTTTACCGCGGCGCACAACCTCGATCTTGTCGATCTTCGGCGTGTGCAGCGGGAACGTACGCTCAACGCCTACGCCGTAAGAAACCTTACGAACGGTGAACGTTTCGCTTACACCCGTGCCGCGACGACGGATCACAACGCCTTCAAACAGCTGAATACGCTCGCGCTGACCCTCGATAACCTTTACGTGAACACGAACCGTGTCACCAGGCCGGAACGCAGGAATGTCCTGTTTCATTTGCTCTTTTTCCAATTCACGGATCACTTGGTTCATCCTCAATTCCCTCCTTCCGCTCAGACGTTCTTACCCGTCCTCACAAGACTCAGCTTCGCGCTGAGATCCGGGTAGCGGACCGCCTTAGTCAGCGGGCAAAATTGCCACAAGAAGTATATTAACACACCGGACATGAATCCACAAGAGCTATTCCGGTCCGGAACCCGAATTTTTTTCCTCTTCCTCCAGCTCGGCCAGAAGTGCTTTCCACTCATCGGGCAGCTCGATCTTTTCCAGCAGATCAGGCCTGCGCTCCCTGGTCCTGCGCAGCGATTCCTTCAGCCGCCAGCGCTCGATATTGGCGTGGTGGCCGGAGAGCAGGATGTCCGGCACCTTCCACCCGCGAAACTCCGCCGGACGGGTGTAGTGCGGATACTCCAGCAGCCCGGTGGTAAACGAATCCTTCTCCGCGGACGCCTGATTGCCCAGCGCCCCCGGCTGCAGCCGGACGATGCTGTCGATCACCACCATCGCCGCGAGCTCGCCGCCGGTCAGCACGTAGTCGCCGATCGAGATTTCGTCCGTGACGAGGTATTGGCGGATGCGTTCGTCGTATCCTTCGTAGTGGCCGCAGATGAAGACGAGATGCTCCTCCCGGGCCAGCTCCTCAGCCAGCTTTTGGTTGTACGGCCGGCCCTGGGGACACATCAGGATCACCCGCGGCTTCACGTCGCCGGCCACGGACTCCACGGCGCGAAAGATCGGCTCCGGCTTCAGCACCATGCCGCCTCCCCCGCCGTAGGGCGTATCGTCAACGGTGCCGTGCTTGCTTTCGGAGTAATCGCGAAAGTTGATCACCTGAAACCGGACGATGCCCTTCTCCTGCGCTTTCCCCAGGATGCTGCTGTTGAGGACGCCGTCAAACATCTCGGGGAAGAGCGTCAAAATGTCGATTTTCACGATCCGTCCCCCTTCACAGCAGGCCTTCCATCAGGTGGCAGACGACCCGCTTGCCGGCGATGTCCACTTCCTTGATGCAGTCGTCGATAAACGGCAGCAGAATTTCGCCGCGCTTTCCTTTTACCACCCACACATCGTTCGCGCCAGGCTGCAGCACGTCGACGATCCTGCCCAGTTCTTCCCCCTCGTCGGTGAATACCTGGCAGCCGACCAACTGGTGGATGTAATACTCGTCCTCCTCCAGCTCCATCAGCGCTTCTTCGGGAATCTTCAGCTCGCCGCCCTTGAACTTTTCCACGTCGTTGATTGACGGGTAGCCCTGGAAGCTGATGAGTTCAAACCCCTTGTGGGAACGGCGGGAGGCCACCTTCAGCTTCAGCGGCTCCGCCAGCGACGGATGAAACAGAAACAGTTCGCTCCCTTTGCGGAAGCGCTCGTCGGGGAAGTCGGTGGTCGAAATCACCTTGACCTCCCCCCGCAGCCCGTGGGTGTTGACCAGTTTTCCCACGGTGTAGTAACGCGTTTGGCTCACGCGCCTTCTCCTCCTTTCGTGGGGATGATGTACGGGCGCATCGACTATTCGCGGGGCGTTTGCCGAATCTCGTGAATCCGTCCGTCCTTTACCATGATTTCCGTTCCGGACATGATTTCATCCCACACATCTCCGACGCGAATCTGGACGGGACTCTGCACGGTCGCATATTCAATCTCGCTGCCCTCCGGCAGGTTTTCCGCCTGCCGCAGTTGAAACTGGAGCTGCTCCAGCTTTTCCTTGCGCTGCCGTTCCTCCCGGGCGATCCGCTCCTGCACCAACTGCAGCGCCTCGGGCGACCGCTTGCGGGCGTCCGCGAGCAGTTTTTTGGCCTGAAACTGCCACTGCTCCCACTCTTCCTGCCGCCGCCGGATCTGTTGGCGGTACTGTTCCACCAATGCGGCGCGGGAGGCTTCCGTCATGATCACCTTCACCTGAACCGTACGCAAAATGGTAAGCACGTCCGTCACTCCTCTCGAAGGCCGCCTGCATCAAAAAAGACTGGGACAGCTCCCAGCCTTTTTCTCAGACAATCTCAACCGTGACCCGCTTATCCGTATGGACGGAGGCGGCGATCACGACGGAGCGCAGCGCCTTGGCAATTCGTCCCTGTCTGCCGATGATCTTCCCCATGTCATCGGGGTGCACCGACAGTTCGTAGACGAGTGTGCGCTCTTTTTCCACAGCGTTTACACGAACGTCATCAGGATGATCGACGAGAGCCTTTGCGATCGTTTCGACCAGTGCTTTCATCATCGGACCTCCGGATGACCGGCTTACTTGCCGAATTTCGTTTCGTGTACTTTCGCCAGAACGCCTGCTTTGGACAGCAGGTTGCGAACCGTGTCAGTCGGAGCTGCACCGTTCAGGATCCATTTCACCGCTTTTTCGGTATCGATCTTCACCACAGCCGGTTGTGCAACCGGGTTGTAGTAACCGATTTCCTCGATGAAACGGCCGTCGCGCGGAGAACGGGAGTCAGCCACTACTACGCGGTAGAACGGCGCTTTCTTGGAACCCATGCGCTTCAGACGGATTTTTACTGCCATGCTGTTTCACCTCCTGTATGGATCAACGCAACGGTCAACTCGTCGCGTTGGCATCTCTTTTATCTGAACCATCGCGTCACCTGCCGGAGCAGGGCGCGAAGAGATCATACGAGATCACTTGAACGGGGGCTTGAAGTTGAACGGGAAGTTCATGCCTCCCGGATTGCCGCCGCCCTTGCCCAGAAAAGGAAGGCCAAAGCCTTTTTTCTTCGCCTTCTTTTTCATCTTGTCGGCCACGCCGGTGAACTGTTTCATCATCTTCTTCATTTCTTCAAACTGCTTGATGAACCGGTTCACTTCCTGGATCGACGTGCCGCTTCCGGCCGCGATCCGCTTGCGCCGGCTGGCGTTCAGCAGCTCGGGGTTGGCCCTCTCCGCTTTCGTCATCGACTTGACGATCGCTTCGACGCGGGCAATCTGCTTTTCGTCCACCTTGAGCTGGCCCTTCATCTTGTTCATGCCCGGCAGCATGCCGAGAATGTCTTCAAACGGGCCCAGGTTGCGCAGCTGCTGCATGGATTCGAGAAACATGTCAAAGGTGAACTCCCCTTGACGCATCTGCTTCTCCATTTCCCGCGCCTTTTCTTCGTCAACCGCCGCCTGCGCCTTTTCGATCAGGCTGAGCACGTCGCCCATCCCGAGAATGCGCGACGCCATCCGGTCCGGATGGAACGGCTCCAGCGCGTCCAGCTTTTCGCCCATCGCCGCAAACTTGATCGGCTTGCCGGTGACGGCCTTGACGGACAACGCGGCACCGCCGCGCGTGTCGCCGTCCAGCTTGGTGAGTACCACGCCTGTCAGCTCGAGCTGGCTGTTGAAGCTTTCCGCCACGTTGACGGCGTCCTGACCGGTCATCGCGTCGACGACGAGCAGAATCTCATCCGGTTTGGCCACGTCACGAACCTGCTTCAGCTCTTCCATCAGCGCTTCGTCGATGTGGAGCCGGCCGGCGGTATCGATCAGCACGTAGTCGAGATGGTTCTCTTTGGCGTGCTCAATCGCTTGTCTGGCGATCTCCACCGGACTGACCTGGTCGCCGAGGGAGAAAACCGGAACGTTCAACTGTTCGCCCAGCACCTGCAGCTGCTTGATCGCCGCCGGACGGTAGATGTCCGCCGCCACCAGGAGCGGTTTGCGGTTCTGCTTTTGCAGATACTTGGCCAGTTTTCCGGTCGTGGTCGTCTTACCGGCACCCTGCAGCCCCGCCATCATCACGACGGTCGGCGGCCGGTTGGCAACGGCCAACTGGGCGACGTGTCCGCCCATCAGTTCGATCAGCTCTTCGTTGACGATCTTGATGACCATCTGGCCGGGCGTCAGGCTTTTCAGCACCTCTTGCCCGACGGCGCGCTCCTTGACGCGCGCGATAAAGTCTTTGACGACTTTAAAGTTGACGTCGGCTTCCAGCAGGGCCAGACGAACTTCGCGCATCGCTTCGTTGACGACGGTTTCGTCGATCTTGCCTCTGCCGCGCAGTTTGTCAAACGCGTTCTGCAGCCGACTGGTCAAGTTTTCAAATGCCATGCGAGCCCTCCTAATCCATCTCCGACAGTTGGTGGAGCAAAGCTTGCAGTTCCTCTCTTGCCTCGCTGTCCGCGAGCTCTTCCACGATCCGCCCGATGCGTTCCAAGAGAGCCTGGCGCTGTTCGTGCTTGGCGGCCAACAGCAGTTTTTCCTCGTACTCAAACAACTGCCGCTCCGCCCGCTTGATGTGGTCGTACACCGCCTGTCTGCTCACTTCGTGCATCTCGGCAATTTCTCCCAGCGACAAATCATCCAGATAGTACAGCTCCAGATATTCCCGCTGCTTGCCTTTCAAGAGCGGCGCGTAAAAGTCGAACAAGAGATTTACCTGATTGGTCTTCTCCAGCATGAAACCAATCCTTTGCTGAGAGGTACTCGATTATGTCCTGTAAAGTGATTCTCCTTTACAGCACGATAACTATACTACCCAATTCTCCATGCACTGTCAAGGTTTTTTATTGACACAGTTTACGGACGAATGTTCACGAACATCGCCTCCGGACCGGTGGGGGAAAAACTGCCCCCTTTCGGTTCGATGCTGACGGCGATGTTCTTGACCCGGCGAATGTCTCCGTCGTGGACATACAAGTGCGCCATCCGTCCCTTCCATTGTAACACACCTGCGTTTGCCCTGCTGTCTCCGATGATGAACCAGACCTGATAATCCTTCTCTTCCAGCGGGTCCAGTCCTTCCGCCAGGATCAGCAGCTCGTTGGACATGTCGTTGATCCAGACGTATCCCCTGACGTTGGTCCGCATCACGGGCACCGCTTGATGCAGCACCGTTTTGGGGTCGTTGACGATCCGGTTCTGCCTGAGGAACAGGGACGTGGCGGGTTCACCGTGGAAGACGGGGGCCGGCTCCGCCCGGTCCATGACGTCTCCTCGCAGCGGGACCAGAGCCAGGGCCGCCAGCAGGACGCAGGCCGCCGCCGAGGACAGGACCGCCGCACGACGCCGCCGCGGCCGCCGGCTGCGCGCATCGATGGAGCGAAGCAGCCGCGTTTTCAGACGGGGTGAAGGCTCCGTTCTCCGCGCAGGCGCATGAAGTTCAGCGGGTTCTCCGGCTCCGCCGCTTCCGTCCAGAATCGCCGACCACTCGCGGTGCAGAGCCGAACAGCGGGAACAGCGATGCAGATGCCGCGCCAGTTCCTCGCTGCGCCCGGCGGAGAGTTTGCCGAGAACCAGGTCAATCACGTCTTCTTCGTTTACGCCGCAATGCTTGTCACTCACGCTTATCGCCTCCCTTGCCGCTTCCGTACCATCCCGTCTCCGCCAACTGCTTGCGCAGGTTGTGCAGTCCGTAGCGAATCAGCGACTTGACCGTTCCGATCGGCCGGGCCATGATGTCCGCCAGTTCCCGATGGGTTTTCGCCTGAAAATAGGCCCCGTAGACCGCCTGCCGCTGCGGCTCGGGAATCCCGTTCAGCACGTTCCGCACCGTTTCCCGTTCCAGCTTTGCCAACACCGTTTCTTCCACCGAGTCGCCCTGCAGCGGGTGGGGGTCCGCCGCCTGTTCCCGCTGCTGTTTGGCCTGGGTCCTGCGCAGGCGGTCCATGCAGCGCGACTTGGTCTTTACCGCGAGCCACGCCTCGACACTTCCCCGCTGCCGGTCGTACTGCGCCGCCGTCCGGTAGGCTTCGAGAAAAATGTCGTGACACAAGTCCTCTGCCTCCATCGGATCGTGCAGCATCCGCAGGGCGACGCGGTAGACGAAAGCGGCGTACCGTTCGTAAAAGGCTTCAAACGCCGCCCGCGAGCCGCGTCCCATTTCCCTGAGCAGGCGCTCCCCTTCCAGGTTCTGTTCCGACACGCCCTTCCTCCCCCTTTGCCGATGCCTCTTTCCCAATTTTCTTGTAACAAAAAAGGCGCGAATGCGCAATTGGGATCAGCACCATTCCCGCTGTTCGGGACCTCCCGAAAATTTTTTGGACGCCGACAAATCCAACCGCGCATGCTTCCGCGTATACGGGGTGAAACCAACTATCAACGATAAAGGGGGAATTGACATCATGAAGCGCAAGTGGAACCGGCAGTGGGCGCTGGGACTGGCGCTGGCCCTCGGTCTCGCCGCAGCCGCCTCTGCCCGGGCCGACGCCGCGGGAGCGTTGAGCCTGTACACGCCGTATCCCGCCATCACAGTGACGCCGGGTGAGTCCATCCAGTACAACGTCGATCTGATCAACAACGGAAGCGCCATCGAAAGCGCGGAGCTTGAGGTGGAACATCTGCCGGCCAAGTGGGAATCGGAAATCACCGCCGACGGGTGGAGCGTGCAGACGATCGCCGTCAAGCCCAAGGATTCCCGCTCCGTCACCCTGCAGGTGGACGTCCCGCTCGACGTGAACAAGGGGACCTACCGCTTCGAGCTGAGCGCCAAGGGGAAAGCGGTCCTGCCGCTGACCGTCACCGTCTCGCAGCAGGGCTCGTTCAAGACGGAGCTGACCAGCGAGCAGCCAAACATGGAAGGACCGGCGGACTCCCAGTTTCAATACAGCGCCACCCTGCGCAACCGGACTGCGCAAAAGCAGCTCTACTCCCTGACGGCGCAAGCGCCGGAAGGTTGGGACGTGCAGTTCAAGGCGGACGGCAAGGCGGTCACGTCTGTGCAGGTGGACGCCAACGGCTCGAAGGACATCGACGTCGAAATCCGTCCGCCGAAAAAAGTGAAATCGGGATCGTACAAAATCCCGGTGAAGGCGGCCACCTCCTCCACCTCCGCCCAATTGGAGCTGGAAGCGGTGATTACAGGCACCTACGGCCTGGAAGTCAGCACCCCGACCGGCGTGTTAAGCACGGACGTCACCGCCGGCGGCACGCGGACGCTGCAGTTGAAGGTGACCAACACCGGGACGGCCGATCTGCGCAACGTGGAACTCTCCGCAAGCACGCCCGTCAACTGGGAGGTGACCTTTGAACCGAAGCGGATCGACAAACTGGCAGCGGGACAGAAGGCGGACGTGACCGCCACGATCAAGGCAGACAGCAAGGCAATCGCCGGAGACTACGTCGTCAATGTCAGCGCCACCGCGCCGGAGGCCTCCGCGGATGCGGAGTTTCGCGTCGCCGTCGAAACGTCGGTGCTGTGGGGCTGGTTGGGCGTACTGGTAATCCTCGCCGTCGCGGGTGGTGTCACCTACCTGTTCCGCACCTACGGGAGGCGGTAACACATGGCGGAAGACGTCATTACACTGTCTGCCCTGACGAAAGAGTACGGCGGGTTCAAAGCGGTTGACAACTTGACCCTGACCATCCGCCGCGGCGAAATCTTCGGCCTGTTGGGGCCGAACGGCGCGGGAAAATCGACGACGATCCTGATGATGCTGGGGTTGACGGAACCCACGTCGGGCACCGTCCGGGTGGCGGGCCACGACCCGACGCGCGACCCGCTGGCCGTCAAGCGAAAAGTGGGGTACCTGCCGGACGACGTGGGCTTCTACGACGACATGAGCGGCCTGGAAAACCTGCTCTACACGGCGCGGCTGAACGGCATTCCCGACGAGACGGGAAAAGAGCGGGCGCTCCGGTTGCTGGAGCGCGTCGGCCTGAGCGAACACGGCCACAAACGGGCGGGAACGTTTTCCCGGGGGATGAGGCAGCGGCTGGGGCTGGCCGACGTCCTGATGAAACAGCCCGAAGTGATCATCCTCGACGAGCCGACGCTGGGCCTTGACCCGGAGGGCGTCCGCGACTTTCTGCACCTGATCCAGCGGCTGAGCAGAGACGAGGGGATTACCGTCCTGCTCTCCTCCCACCATCTGCACCAGGTGCAGCAAATCTGCGACCGCGTCGGCCTGTTCGTGGCGGGCAGACTGCTGGCGGAAGGCAACCTGGCCCAACTGTCGGCCCAACTGTTTGCCGACGAGCCGATCCTGATCGAAGCCGATGTGCGGCCGGCCAGCGAGGAACTGGTGGAGCAGTTGGCTAGGCTGGAACCGGTGATTCGCGTCGAGCGTCGGCAGGACGGGACGCTGCTCCTCTCCTGCAGGACGGACGCGGCCCCCGAGATCGCCCGGCTGGCCGTCGAATCCGGCGCCGCTCTCCACCGCCTGAACACCAAAGCGTACGGGCTGGACGAAATCTATCATCGCTATTTCGAAGGGGGGGATGTCCGTGTTTGACCGGTTTGTTCGTCCCCGCGCGGAATCTCTCCACCCGTTTTGGGTGATGGTGCACAAGGAGATGGCCGACCACCTGCGAAGCTGGCGCTTTGTCATCCTGGTGTCGATTCTGGTCCTGACCTGCATCGGGTCGCTGTACACCGCCCTGTCGACGATCCGGGAGGCGGTGCCCAAACAGGACGGCGGCGCATCCTTCCTGTTTTTGAAGCTGTTCACGATCTCGGACGGCACGCTGCCGCCGTTTATCACCTTTGTCAGCTTCCTCGGCCCGCTGTTGGGAATCGGGATGGGCTTTGACGCCATCAGTTCGGAGCGCAACAAAGGCACGCTGAGCCGGCTGTTGTCCCAGCCGCTGCACCGCGATACCGTGATCAACGCCAAATTTGTCGCGGCGCTCATCGTCATCAGCGTCCTGCTGTTTGCCCTGGGATTCCTCGTCATGGGGCTTGGACTGATCGCCATCGGCATTCCGCCCACGCCGGAAGAACTGGGGCGCATGGTCTTCTTCCTGGCGCTGAGCGTGCTGTACGTGGCCTTTTGGCTGAGCGTGAGCATCCTGTTTTCCACCCGCTTTCGCCAGGCGGCCACGTCCGCGCTGGCGGGGATTGCCGTCTGGCTGTTCTTCAGCGTCTTTTTTCCGCTGCTGGTCAACCTGACGGCCGCTGCCACCGCACCGGCTGCGCAGACGCCGGAGAACGTGCTGTCCCATCAGCAGTTTGTCCTGAACCTCTCCCGCCTGTCGCCGAGCCAGTTGTTCAGCGAGGCCACCACGACGATGCTGACGCCATCCGTCCGCAGCCTGGGGCCGCTGACGATGGAACAAATTTACGGAGCGATTCCCAGTCCGCTTCCGTTCGGCCAAAGCCTGCTTCTGGTCTGGCCGCAGGTAACGGGACTGCTTGCGGCTACAGCCGTTTGTTTTGCCGCCTCGTACGTTCTGTTCATGCGGCAGGAGGTTCGCAGCCGCAACTAACAGGCAAGAAGCCCTTGCTGCTGCCGACAGGCCATGCAAGGGCTTCGTCATCTTTTCATCTTCAGCAATCCCAGACTTTCCAGCTGCAAATGCACGTCCACATGGACAGGCATGGTGGGCCACGCCGCTTTCCACGCTTCCTCAGTGTACGGCTGCGAAAAGGGGCCCAGGGTGCGCTCTCCGATCCGCAGCGGGTCAATCCTCAACTGCTGCAGCTTTTTCACAAGAAGGGCGGCCTTCTGTTCCAGAACCGCTTCCAACTCCCTCGTCAACTGCTGCGCCGCTTCCGGTTGGCTCAGGTCCCGCTCGCCCTGGTATTCTTCCACCCTCCCGGTTCCTTCGATGTAAATCTTCACATCGCCTGTAGGTTGTACCGTCACCTTCGTTTCCGTGTGCAGCGACCCCAGCGTAACTCCTCGTTCCGGCAGGGGCAGCGACTTTTGAAATCGCGTCGGTCGGTTGAGGATTTGGAACAGGGTATCGTCCAGCGCCGTGATTTCGCCCACCATTTTGCCGTCGCGAAACAGCGCCGTTCCTTCATAGATCAAATCGGTTCCGTTTGCGGTGAACAGCGGCATCTGCGGATCTGCATAAGGAGAAAAATACGCTTCCATAAACCGGTGCAGATTGGTCACCGTGATTTCCCCCTGCCGCTCATAGTGAGCCAGCATCTTGTACAGATAAAAATCGATCATTTCCTGCTGTTTTTCGACCTGCTGGTTCAAGTACGCGAGAAAATCTCCTTCCACGACGATCAGATACAGGCGGTCGGAGATTTCGGGATCAAGCATCATGGTGTTGACAATGGGCAGGAGGTCTTCCTGGGCGAGACTTTTGGAAATAAAGAGCATGCGCAGCTGCCCGCTTTTCATCTCGCGGTAGTACTTCTGGTTCAGTTGGATTCGTCCTTCCTTCATCAGCCTGACGTTTGCCGTGATCATCCGTTTCTTTTCCTCGCGCAGAGGCGGGATCAAGGTTGCCTGCTCCAGGTGTTTGTCCGCGCCCCGGTCGACATACAGCAGGATTGTCGGCGAGATTTCTTCAATGATGCTGCTTTTCACCGGCCATGAGCCGCAGCCGGACAGCATCAGCAGCATCGGGACGATCATCAGGCTGTTACTGCGCTTTTTCACTTTTTCGCCTCCTGGATTGCATGGCATGCAGCACAAGAAACAGGGCGGGAGTCAATGCAAAGGATGCCCCGCCGACAACCATCTGCAGTTGTTCCCACATGCGTCTTTGGATTTCCGATGTCCACAGCCAGCGATCGACAATCAACAGATACCCTCCCACCGCCAAAAACACCATGAACAACCCTCCCGCATGCGGCGGCTTGCGGATTCGCTTCAGCAGAATGCGAAGGGCCCCGTATACATAAAGCATCAGCAGCGCGATCACCAGGACAACGGGGGCCATGTAAGCGGGCACCACGATCATTTCCACGCGTTCAAAAAAAGGAAGCTGGATGTAACGAATCAGTTGGATCAGCGCAATATCAACGGTTTTCAAATAGGGAGAACCGAAAAACAGCAGCGAAACGAAAAAGAAATACACGTATTCGAAGAGTGACACAACGTGCCCCGCCAGGAAGTATTTGGTCAGCGGCTTTCCCCCTGTCCACGGCCCCAACACAACGAAATATTCCGGCCCGGCAAACGCCGCCCATACGAACAGCAGGGATTCGAGCCAGTGGGAGGGCCACTGCAGCGGGATGATCGGATACAGATGGGAATAGTTCGCTTCCGGCGGCAACAAAAAATACCCGTACAGGACGAGGATCCAGGCGGACATCAGAAAGGCGATCACGCCAAAACGAAGCACCGTCCACATCCCGTGTTTCGCCAAATAATATCCGGCGAACATCATCAGAACGATGAACGTCCCGGTATTGACGGAGGGAAACAGGATCTGGTGCACGATGCCGACATACCCTTTCACGACAATCGTCAATTTCAGCAGCATGATGACCAGGCAGGGGACCATCAACACGCGCATCCACACGCTCCCCACGAACGGCCGCCATCCTTCCGTTTCATGCTGCTGGTAACTGGCTTCCAGGCCCTTTCCGATTACCCACAGGTTGAGAAGAGCCAAACATCCGGCAAGCAAAATGATCCAGACCATATACGGTTGAACCAGCACGTTCGGCAGGATCAGCATGAAGTAGCCGACTTGCATCCTGTTCACCAAAACAGCCCACATCCATGGCTGAAGCGGCTTGTCATGGGCAAACAACGAACTGCTCTTCATCGGATCTCCTTTTTCATTCTCGATTTCGCCACCGGTCGCAGGTGCGCAGGCCGCTGTTTCATCATCTTCAACGGCAGCCGAACGATCGTATCCTTCCAATCTCGCCAATACATCGGGGTAAGGGGAGCAAAATACGGCTGCTTCAAGGACGTGAGCCCGGTTAAATGGATAAGCACCCACACCATTCCGAAAATGATTCCCCACATCCCCAGCCAGGCGGCAAGGATGAGCAGGGCGAACTGGATCAATTTGCTGGAATTCGTCATCAGGTAATTCGGCACCAGAAACGACGCGATGGCGGAGACGGCAATGTGGATGATCAAAATATTGCTCGCGACATTCGCTTCGACGGCAGCCTGACCGACGACAATTCCCCCGACAATCCCGAGCGTCTGGCCGGACTTGGTGGGCATCCGCAAGCTGGCCTCCTTCAGAATCTCGAGGGTGAGCAGCATGAACATGGCCTCCCAGATCGGGGTAAAGGGAATCTCGCTCCTCGACTCCATGAGCAGGTACAGCACTTCCAGCGGAATCGAATAGTAATGGTGCGTGGTCAGCGCCACATACACCGGCGTCAGGACGATGGCAAACAAAAAGGCAAAGAAACGAAGGGACCGCAAGAAGCTGCTGACCATCCAGCGGTGGATGTAATCCTCGGGAGACTGAAACAAATCAAAAAACGTAACGGGGGCAATCAGCGCAAACGGCGTATTGGCGACCAGCCAGACAATTTTTCCGCTGGCCAGTGCGGCGGCTACCGCGTCCGGCCTGTCCGTCTGCTGAAACTGCGGAAAAACGCTTCCCATGTGATCCTCCAAAAACGCACTGACATGCGACGAGTCAAAAAATACATCGAAATCAATGTTCGATGTCTTTTCAAATGCGAGCCGGATGTTTTCCGGATTGGCAATTCCCTCGATGTATAGCAGCGCGACGTTTGTTTTGCTCAACGTTCCCAGGGTAAACAAACAGTACTTCAGTTCCGGCACGGGCAAACGCCTGCGGATCATGGTCAGATTGTGATCCAACTGCTCGCTCAGGCTGTCCTTGGGTCCGTAGACGATGGCTTCCTGCTCCGAGCTTTCAATGGAACGGCTGATGGTGCTGGGAATATGCACGGCAAATACCTGCCCCTCGCCAAACACGATGACGGCGCCCTGCAGGGTTTGTTCAATCGCCTTTTCGAGATTCGGAACCGGCTTGACCTGATCGGAAATGATGGCGCGGCTTGCGCAGTCGTAATCCCCGTGTACCAGCGGGAGCAGAATCCCCTCCCGCAACTGGTCCGCATCGATCAGGGAGCGAACGTAAAACAGCGTGACAGCCTGGGCATTCACCTGCAATTCTTTCACACAGGCATCATGAACGTGGCAGAACCGTTTCTGAAGCTCTTCAACCGACAGGGACGAATCGGTCCGGGTCTGTTCGTCCCCGTGTGCAGGTTCGTCTTTGTCATGAAACGCCGAAAACATGTCAGGGAACAGCCTTCGAAGAATGTTCATGTGACACACCGCCTTTTCGTTCACCCTAAATAGGGAGTATTTCCTTCGAGGGTGACAGGCATACAAACGGATGGGGGGGCACTTCCGGTTCACCCCATACGAAAAAAACCTGTATCACTGTGAAAGCGATACAGGTTTCCTGTCCTTATCAACACCTTGTTACTGCTGCTCCTCCGCGGTCTCCTGCGCAATCAGCCCGGCAAACAGCGCGTGCACAAACTGCTCAGGGTCAAACGGCTGCAGGTCGTCCATCTTTTCCCCGAGGCCGACGTATTTGACGGGGATGTTCAGTTCGTTGCGGATGGCGATGACGATCCCGCCTTTGGCCGTCCCGTCCAGCTTGGTCAGCACAATGCCCGTCACGCCGGCCGCCTGGCCGAACGTCTTGGCCTGGGAGAGCGCGTTTTGCCCCGTCGTCGCGTCCAGCACGAGCAGCACCTCATGCGGGGCTCCCGGCAGTTCCCGCTGCACGACGCGGTGCACCTTGCTCAGCTCTTCCATCAGGTTGACCTTGTTCTGCAGGCGTCCCGCCGTGTCGCACAGGAGCACGTCCACGCCGCGCGACTTGGCCGCCTGGACGGCGTCGTAGATGACGGCCGCGGGGTCTGCTCCCTGCTGGTGCTTGATCACATCCACACCGACGCGCTCCCCCCACACCTCGAGCTGTTCGATCGCGGCCGCCCGGAACGTGTCCCCTGCCGCCAGCAGCACCTTTTTCCCCTGCTGTTTGAACATGTGCGCCATCTTGCCGATCGTGGTCGTCTTGCCCACGCCGTTGACGCCGACGAACAGGATGACGTTCAGCCGCCCGTCCTGCACGTTCAAGCCGGCGTCCCGGCTCTGGTCGTTTTTCAGCAGGGCGACCAGCTTTTCCGACAGGATCGGCTGCAGATCCATGGCGTTCTCGATTTTTTGCTTGCGCACCTCGTCGCGCAGTTCGTCAATCAGCTCCATCACGGTGTTGACGCCGACGTCGGCCGTGATCAGGATCTCTTCCAGTTCGTCAAAGAAATCGTCGTCGATTTTTTTGTACCGGCGAACCAGATCTTCCACCTTTTCCACCAGCAGATCCCTGGTTTTGGCCAGACCTTCGGTAAATTTTTGCGTAACCGCCTCCGACTTTTGCACGATGGCGTCACGCAGACGCTTGAAAAAGCTCATGGTCATCTCCCTTTACGAAGCGGATTCGATGAATGTTTTGGTATCCTCCAGCTTGACCGAGACGATTTTGGACACGCCGCCTTCCTGCATCGTCACCCCGTACAGCACATCGGCGCTCTCCATCGTCCCCTTGCGGTGGGTGACGCAGATGAACTGCGTCTGGCTGCTGAACTGGTGCATGTACTCGGCGAATCGGTTGACGTTGGCTTCGTCCAGCGCCGCCTCCACCTCGTCCAGCACACAAAACGGCACCGGCTTGACCCGCAGAATGGCAAACAGGAGAGCCATCGCGGTCAGCGCCCGTTCGCCGCCGGACAGGAGCGCCAGGTTTTGCAGCTTTTTGCCGGGCGGCTGCGCGACGATGTCAATCCCCGTCTCCAGCAGGTTGTCCGGATTGGACAGCAGCAGGTCGGCGCGTCCTCCGCCGAACAGCTGCACGAACACGTCGCGGAACTGTTCCCGGATGGCGTCAAACGTCTCTTTGAAACGGCGGGACATCTCGGTGTCCATCTCTTCGATCACTTGATAGAGCATCGCCTTGGCCTCGTTCAGGTCGGCCTCCTGCGCGCTCAGGAACTGATGGCGCTCAAAGAGCCGCTCGTACTCTTCGATGGCGCCCAGGTTGACCGTGCCCAGCGCGGCGATCTCTTTTTTCAGGCGGTTGACGATCTGCTGCTCCTCCGCCATGTCGCCGCGGGGCGGGTATTTCTGCTTGGCCAGGTCGTAGCTGATTTCGTATTCTTCGGAGAGTTTGTTCAGGAGGTGATCCAGTTCCACCTCGAAGCGGTTGGCCTTCACCTCTTCCTGATGCAGTCCTTCCTCGAGCGCCTTCACCTGCTTGCGGATTTCCCTGACCTCCTGCTCCACCTGCTCCTGCTGATGGTAGAGCGTGGCCCTCTCGCTGCGCCGCTCCTGGATCAGTCCCGCGACGCGCTCCTTGTCCTGCCGCAGCTCGGCGATCTTCTGCTCCAGTTCGCCGCTGGACGACTCGTTGGTCCGCTCCAGCTCGTCCAGCGAGGCCAGCGTCCGGTTCAATTCCTCCCACTCCCGCTGCAGCGACGCGCGCTGTTCCGAGAGCCGCTCCAACTGCTCCACGCGGGACTGGTGTTCCTGCTTGACCTGGGCGTCCAGCACCTTCAGGCTGGTGATCTTCTGGTTCATCTCTTCCTTGGATTCGAGCTGCTCCTGCCGCTTCGCTTCGGCGGCGGCGATCCGTTCGGACAACTGCTTCTCTTCTTCTTCCATGACGGCCAGGGCGGCCTCAAGTTCCGCCAGTTTCCGTCCGGCTTCCTCCATCTCCCGGCGGTACCCCGCGACGTCCTGATCGACGAGCATGGCCCGTTCCGCCAGCGAGCGGCCTTCCGCTTCCGTCTGCTGAAGCAGCCCCTTTACTTCCTGTTCCTTCAGCCGCAGCGATTCCCCCTGGGTGCGAAGCTGCTCCTGCTCCTGCTCGATCCGCTTGAGTTCTTCGGCCAGTTGTTCCATACGCGTAGTATGCCCGGCAATGGCCTCTTCGATCTCGGCCATCTGCGCCTCCAGTTCTTCCGCCTGACGGCTGCGGCCCAGCAGGTTGGTCGTATTCTTTTTCAGCGCGCCCCCAGTCATGGAACCGCCGGCGTTGACGATGTCCCCTTCCAGCGTGACGACGCGGCAGCGGTAGTTCAGCGCCCGCGCCACGCGGTTGGCCTGCTCCAGCGTCTCCGTGACGATGACATTGCCCAAAAGGGATTCGACAATGGGACGGTACGTCTCCTCAAACGAGACCAGTTCGCTGGCGATGCCGACCACGCCGTCCTGCCTGCCCAACAGCCGCTTCTCGTCCAGCTGCAGGCTGCGCGGCCGGATGACGTCCAGCGGCAGGAAGGTAGCCCGTCCCGCATTGTGCTGTTTCAGGTAGGCGATCGCCGCCCGGCCGGCCGCTTCGTCGTCGACGACCACGTTCTGCAGGGCGCCGCCCAGCGCCACCTCCACGGCGGTCTCGTACTTTTCCGGCACCGTGACCAGTTCGGCGACGGCCCCGTGAATCCCTGCAAAGCCGCGCTCGCGGGCCTTGAGGATTTCTTTGACCCCCTGCTGGAACCCGGCAAATTCCGCCTGCATCTCCCTCAACAGGTCGAGCCGCGATTTGGCCGCTTCCCGCTTCTGCTCCCACTGACGCAGTTCCCGGCGGGACGCCTCCAGGCGGGCTTGTCCCTCGCGAATCCGCTCGATCGATTCCTTGTAACGGGTGAGTGTCTCCTGAATCGACCGGTCAATCTCCTGAAGCTGTTCGTTCAGCTCGGCCAGCTTGGCCTGGCGGGCCGCCTCTTCCTGATTGAGCCGCTCTTTTTCCTGCT
Organism: Brevibacillus sp. LEMMJ03; assembly: GCF_007197875.1. Taxonomy (NCBI): domain Bacteria; kingdom Bacillati; phylum Bacillota; class Bacilli; order Caryophanales; family Paenibacillaceae; genus Brevibacillus; species Brevibacillus sp. LEMMJ03. The sequence goes on from NZ_VKJN01000008.1 coordinate 27,622, forward strand.
CCAGCCGCTCCGCCCGGGCCTGGCTGGTCTGGCTCAACTGCTGCTGGTGGCGGATTTCGTTGCGCAGATTGGCCATCGCGTTCAGTTTTTCAAAGTAGTCCCCTTTCAATCGCTCCACGTCGTCAGTGAGCGACTGGATCATGGCGGAAAACTGGTCTTCCGCCTCCTTCAGCGACGCCTGCGCATCGGCCATGCGCCGCCTGGTTTCCTCGACCCGCTGCTGTTCTTCTGCCAGCTCGGCCTCGACGGCGTGCCGCTTTTCCGTGATACGGTGCATCTGTTCCATCGTCTGCTGCCGGTTGGCGGCCAGGTTGCGCAGCCGTTCCTTGAGCACTTCCCGCTGGCCTTCCACTTTCTCCGTCTCTTCGCTCACGGAAAGCAGCACTTGCTGCAGTTCCTCGATCGATTGGTCGATCTGGCTGACGTGAAAGCGGGCCTGCTCCAGGTCGGCTTCCCGCTTCGAGGCCTGGGCCGTCTGTCCGGCCAACTGCTCCCGCAGCTCCTGCACGCGGCGGCTCGCTTCCTCCCATTTGGCGTGCGCCGCCTCGATCTGCTGGACGTAGAGCGCCACCTCGTGCTCCATCAGCGTCTGACGCAGTTCGTTGTATCTGCGGGCGGTGTCCGCCTGCTCCTTCAACGGACCGATCTGTTCGTTGATCTCGCTGACGATGTCGTGAATCCGCACGAGGTTTTGTTCCGTCTCGTCCAGTTTCTTCTCCGCTTCCCGCTTGCGGGTTTTGTACTTGACGATGCCGGCCGCTTCTTCAAAAATGCCGCGGCGGTCCTCCGCCTTGGTGCTGAGAATCTCCTCGATTTTTCCCTGCCCGATGATGGAGTAGGCCTCTTTGCCGAGACCTGTGTCCATGAACAGCTCCATGATGTCCTTGAGCCGGCAGGCCCGGTTGTTTATGTAGTATTCGCTCTCACCCGAACGGTAGACCCGGCGGGTGACAGAGACTTCCGTATATTCCACGTCGAGAGAACGGTCGGTATTGTCCAGCGTCAACGTCACTTCCGCAAAGTTGAGCGGCTTGCGCGTATCGCTTCCGGCGAAGATGATGTCTTCCATCTTTGCCCCGCGCAGCGATTTGGCGCTCTGTTCGCCTAGCACCCAGCGGATCGAGTCGGACACGTTGCTCTTGCCGCTTCCGTTCGGCCCGACGACCGCAGTCACTCCGGGCACGAATTCCAACTCGGTCCGGTCGGCGAACGATTTGAACCCAACCAGTTCCAGGCGTTTCAAATACATACTGACGGTCCTCCTTAAAAACCCGTCCGGCGCATGCGATCACACGCCCGCCCGTCCGGCGCTGCCGCCTGCCGAGCGGGCCCGTTTCGCCGCCGGGCGGGGGCCCTGAAAGAAAGCCCCTGCTGGGGAACAGGAGCAAGTCATCTGCGTAAAACCCAATGTGAGATAAGTGTACCATAGAATAACGGCCGAACGAAGACCTTTCCCCCAACGGTCCGGGACAAAACCACCCCGTGCCGCCCTTTTCCGGCAGACGGAAAAACAGTCTCCGCCCCTTTCATGTTTCGTCGTCCGTTCCTCTGCGCACCGCCTTGTCCCGCTTGCGGAACAGGGGGACGTGTTTGGCACAAAAGGCCCACTGCGAAGCAGGCAGCGTTTCGGGCTTGCCCGCAACTGTAATAGTTTATCACAGAACGGCCGTTTGTCGAAGAAAAAAGAAGCTCCTCCCCGGCATCCCGCCGAAGAAGAGCGTGTTCCGTTCGCCTGCGTCCCTTTCTGGTCAGAACCGCTGCGCAAACAGCCGGCGTTCCCAGTCGCTCACGTGCCGGGTGTATTTCTCCCATTCCGTGCGCTTTACCTTGAGATACTCTTCCCAGATCTCGCGGCCGATCGCCTGTGCCAATACGGTGTCCTGGCTCAGGCTGTCCACCGCCTCTTCCAGCGTCCGCGGCAGGCGTGCAATCCCCCGTTCCTGCATCTGCGCCTCGGTGAGCCAACTGACGTCGTCGCTCGCCGGTTCGCCGGGATGAATGCGGTTGTGTATGCCGTCGAGGCCGGCCGCCACGAGACAGGCGGACAGCAGGTACGGATTGCAGGTGCCGTCTCCGCCGCGGAATTCGAACCGGCGGGTGCGCCGCTTCTCCGGGATGCGCACCAGGACGGAGCGATTGCCTGCGCCGTAGCAGATGTGGGCCGGTGCCCACGTGCCCGGCCGCATCCGCTTGTACGAATTGATGCTCGGCGCGCCGATGGCGATCAGGGAGCGGCCGTGTTTGAGCAGGCCGCCGATAAAATGGTACGCCTTTTCCGACAAATCCAGCCCGCGCGGGTCGGTGTTGTCGGCGAACAGGTTCTCTCCCGCGTCGTTGTACAGGCTGATGTGCACGTGGAGGCCGCTGCCGGCCAGGTGCTCGAACGGCTTGGGCATCAGCGTGCCGATCAGTCCCTTGTCGCGGGCGATCTGCTTGAACACCTGCTTGAACGTCACCTGGTCATCCGTCGCCTGTAAGGCATGGGTGTAGCGCAGGTTGACTTCCAGTTGGCCCGGGCCGTATTCGCTGGAAATCTGTTCGGTCCGCACGCCCATCGCCTCCAGCGCGTGAACGAACGACTGAACGAAATCCTCCTGGATATCGACGCCGTCGGAGGAAAAACAGTGGCTGTCGTCGGCGGGGACGAGCCGGCCGTTCTCCTCCCGCAGCAGGTAGGCCTCCTGCTCGTAGGCCATGTACATCCTGCCGCCCATGACCGACTCCACTTCCGCCAGCAGCCGCTTCAGCGCATGGCGGGGGCAGCCCGGCCAGGGGTCGCCGTTTTCGTCCACCAGGTCGCAAAACATGCGGGCCGTTTTGCTGCGGTAGGGCAGGACGGCAAAGGTGGCAGGGTCCGGCACGGCAAAGAAGTCGCCGTCCCCGGCCCCGTACATCGGGTTGGGAATGTACTCGTCGAAGCTGTCGAAACTCATGATGGCGGTGCTGAAGTTGATACCCCTCTCCATCGCGTCCCGCAAATTGTCCGGGCGGATGGTTCTGCCCCGGGTCAGCCCGGCGTAGTCCAGAAACTCCACGCGAATGAATTCGATCTCCCGTTCTTTCACAATCTTCATGACATCGTCCGCTGTGTACATCGTGCGTTTCTCTCCTTCCCTGTAATCTGCTGCATGCGAAAAGGTTCACCATTCCATCGTCGTCGACTTGTCCTTGAACACGCGGCTGCGGATGAAGAGGTACACTGCCCCCAGCGCCAGCCAGACGATTCCCGCCTTGATCGCCAGCGGTTCCATGGAGGCCATCACGTAGGCGATCACGCCCATGCCGATCAGCGGGCAGAGCAAATGGGCGACAACCTGCCGGGATTTTTGGCGGATGGTGAAATGGATAATGACGGACAGATGGAGCACCACAAAACCGGTGAGCGCCCCGAAGTTGACCAGATTGGTGAGAAGCGGCATGTGGTTTTGAAAGCCGAGACTGACGATCAGCGACACCACCGCGACGAGCATGGTGCTTACGTAGGGCGTTTGGAACCGCGGATGGACCTTGGCCAAAACGGCGGGAAGCTTGCGGTCGCGCCCCATCGAAAACAGGATGCGGGAAATGGCCGCCTGAGCCACCAGCGCCGCGGAGATGCCCCACGACAAAACGGTGGCGAGGATGGAAACCGTCTTCAGCCACGCTCCCCCGGCGGCGCCGGCGATTTCGTAGAAAGCCGTGTCGAGACTGACAACCTGCATGCCGCGCCCCAGATCGCTCGCCACCCAGGTCTGCGCGATAAACAGAAAACCGACGGTGAAGAGTGCGGCCACGCTTGCCCGCCCGACCGCCTTGCTGCCCCCCTTCACCTCTTCGGAGAGCGTGGAAATCGCGTCAAACCCGAGAAACGAGAGAACCGCGATGGAGACCGCACTCATCACCAGATTCAGGTCAAAATGTTCCGCGTCATAGATCGGCTTGACGGTAAATCCGCTGCCGTTTTCCCCCAGCAGCGCAGTGACGCCGGCGATCAGAAACAAAACCAGCACGGCGAACAGGACGATCAGCGTGATCTTGTTGGCTCTCGCCGTGAACTCCACGCCGCGCACGTTGATCACCGTGTTGACGGCGAGAAAGAGCACGATCCAAACCCAGGCGGGAATCGCCGGAATCAGGGAGGTCAGCGCGTTGGCGCTCACCACGTAACAGAGGGAAGGGATCAGGATGTAGTCCAACAGGATCGCCCAGCCGGAGATGAAGCCCACGGTTTCGTGGATGCCGCGCTGCGCGTACGCGTAGACCGACCCGGCGACGGGAAACGCCTCCGACATGCGCGCATAGCTCAACGCCGTAAAGATCATCCCGGCCATGCCGATCAGGTACGCCAGCGCCACCATGCCTTTCGAGGCTTCGGCGACGTAGCCGTAGACGCCGAACGGCGCAATCGGCACCATAAAGATCAAGCCGTACACGAGCAGATCCCAAAAGCTGAGCGCGCGCTTCAGCTCCTGCTTGTAACCGAATTGCTCAATCATGCAAGCCCACCTCACCAGGCAATCTCGTACACCTCGGTAAAATTACGGTACAGCACCCCTTCGGCGATGTGCAGGGCCACGTCGGCATCCATGTAGTCACGCGCAATCCACCCTTCCAGCACGCGCGTGAAGCACTCCTTGAACAAGTGCACGCCCAGCCAGTTCATCTCCGGCAGGGTAAACGCGTCCGAACCGTACATCACCTTGGAAAACGGCGCAAATTCAAAGACGTGCGAGAGAATCCGCTCCACCCCGTGGCCGATAAACGGATTCTGCAGGGAAATGTCCAGGTAGACACGGGGCAGCACACTGACGATAAAGGCGGCCTCCTCCACCCACGGATAGCCGCCGTGGACCAGGTGCACCTTCGTGTCGATGTACTTCTTGTCGCGCAGAAGATCCAGGAGACAGGCGGGGTTCGCCTTGGTCAGCACGACCTCGCCGTCGCCCACGCCGGTATGAATGTGCATCGCCTTGTCGGCTGCCGTACATTCTTCCAGGGCGACGTGCAGACAGTAATCGCGCAGCGCCTTCACGGCTGCCCGCGGATCGGAGCAGAATGCCGCGTACTCCTCCGCTGCCGCCTGCTCGTCCATCGGGCCGATCTCCAGACCGCTGCGGTAGGCGATGATCGTTTTCAACCCGAGAATGCGCTCCCCCCTCAACGCCTCGCGCAGATCGGCCCGATACCGCTCGGCAAACGAACCAAACTCCCCGCACTCGTCCCGCAGCCTGACCATGACCGGCTCGATGCGGTACACTTCCCAATACGGCACGCCCGTCATGTCGGCGTACGCCTGCCCGGACAGACGCGGCTGCGGATAGCCGAAGTCCAGCAGCAGTCCGGCGATGTTGGCGTCACGGAACAAGGCCCGGGTGTACGCCCGCGGATCGCTCGCCTGCCGGTTGCGCCAGGCCACCACCTCCTCCAGCACCGGGTCGCAGCCGAAATACGCTGCCAGGCGCTGAATGGTGATCTGCGTGTACATGTTGGTTCCGGGAACGGGCCGCTTGGGATGGCCTCGTTCCACCGTTTGGAACATGCCGGGGACAACGGATAGGGAAAGCTTTCGAACAAATTCTGCAGGCGACAGGGGGGATGTCTGCTGCAGATACGGGTGGCAGTGGACGTCCACCGCCTGGATGGGACTGAGATCCAGTGTCATCATGATCCTCCTTTCAGGGGCTGTCGCACGTTTCCGGAAGCAATCCGCATGCCAACTGCGCCTGCGGCATTCAGGCGGTTTCACAAGGGGGCGAACGGCAAAAAAAGGAGCGCCGAAAAAACTTTTGCGCAAAATATTTTTTGAATCAATTGAATATTTGGATAAATGATCCTATAGTGAATACAGGAATGCTGCCGTTTCGAAACGGCGTTTCCGGCAAACGACAAACATTTTGCGCCGGGAGGGGGCTTTTTTCGCCATGACTGTGATTGCGCTCAACGACGTGTGGAACGCCTGCTTTGATAACATGGTGATCGTCGACCAGGACGGCAGCGTGCTGGACCTCAACCGTTCGGCCATGCGCCTGTTTTCGCTCGGCCCCGGGGATTTCGCCGGCGTCTCCCTCTGCGAATTGCTGGGCGACAAGTCGTTTGGCCGGTATCTCAAGGCGGACAAGGAAACGACCGGCATCTCCGTCTGCATCGGCACCCAGGAGCTGATTGCCAACGTGGTCCCGCTCTCCCGCAACCTGGAGCAGACGCGATACCTGATCATCCTCAAGAACATGACCCAGCAGCAGCAGTTGAAATACCAACTGCAGGCCATGAACGAAACCAAGCTCCTGTACGACGCCGTGCTGGACGAACTGGAGGAAGGGGTCTGTGTGGTAAACACGGAGGGTCGGATCCTCTTTTACAACCGGAAGATGGGAGAAATCGACCTTCGCGAGCCGGCGTCGGTCAGAGGCAGACGCATGTTCGACGTGTGGCCCGCGCTTGACGAGCAGGCCAGCACGCTGCTTGCGGCAATGAAACTGTCCAAAACGCTGCACCATCGGGAGACGCACTTTACCCCGAACGGCCGGGCGGTGACCACGCTCTCGCGCACCGCTCCCTTGTTTGTGGGCGAACAGAAACGGGGCGCGATTCAGGTGCTGCGGGACATCACGGAGCAAAAGCAGTTGGCCGAATCCATCCAACAGCTCCGCAAGGCGGACGAGACGAAGGCCGCCTCCCCCCGGCCGCTCCCCGGGCAGAACCAGACGCGCTTCCGGTTCACGGACATCGTCTACGTCAGCCGCGAGATGGGACAAACCGTGGAACAGGCGAGACGGGCGGCACGCTCTTCTTCCACCGTGCTGATCATCGGCGAGACGGGCACGGGAAAGGAGCTGTTTGCACAGAGCATTCACAACGAAAGTCCGCGGCAATCGGCCCCGTTTATCGCGCAAAACTGCGCGGCCCTGCCGGAAGGGTTGCTGGAAGGCCTGCTCTTCGGAACCGCCCCGGGCAGTTTTACGGGGGCGGTGGACAGGCCGGGCCTGTTCGAACAGGCCAACGGCGGCACGCTGCTGCTGGACGAACTGAATGCGATGGGCCCCACTCTCTGCATGGCAGGGCGCTTGACGTGAAGGTAACCGGCTTTGACCCGGACGTGTACCGCCACCTGCTGGCTTTCGCCTGGCCGGGCAATGTCCGCCAGTTGGAGCATGTGATCGAGGGCTGCCTCAATCTCATGTACGACGACGGCCCGATCCGGTTCGAACACCTGCCGTACGCGTTTCGCGAAATGATCATCCGGCAGCTCCCCGACTCTTTTCTGGATGCGCCGCAGACGGTTACGGCGCCTGTTCGCCTGTCCGGCAGCCTGGAGGAACAGGTTGCGCGGCTGGAGCGGGAGCTGATCCGCCAGGCCCTGCGCGAAGCGAACGGAAACATCACCAAGGCGGGGGAGCGGCTGGGGATTTCCCGCCAAAATTTGAACTACAAGCTGAAAAAGCACGGCATGTCCAAAGGCCCGGCCTAAACGAAAAACCCGTTCTCCCTCTTTGGTAGAACGGGTTTTCTCACGGATCAGCGAACGGTCTACTTCGCCCCCAGTTTGATCAGCGCCCGGGCGGCCGCCTGCTGTTCCGCCTCTTTTTTGGAACGCCCGCTGCCCATGCCGAGCGGACGGTTGTTCAGGAGTACTTCGGACACGAACTCCCGGTTGTGCGCCGGCCCCTTTTCCTCCACGATGCGGTAGTGGATTTCCCCCAGATTGTCCTGCTGGACGAATTCCTGAAGCTGACTCTTGAAGTCGGTGATCTGGGCAAACTCCCCCTTGTCCACTCGCGGATAGACGTACTTCTCCATGAAGTGAAAGACCGCGTCCAGTCCCTGATCCAGGTAAAGCGCGCCAATAAATGCCTCAAACACGTCCGCCAGCAGCGCGGGCCGCTGCCGGCCGCCTGTCAGTTCTTCCCCTTTTCCCAGCAGAACGAGATCGCCAAAGTGAAGCAGTTCGGCAAATTTGACCAATGACGGCTCGCAGACGATGGCTGCCCGCAGTTTCGTCATTTCCCCTTCGCTCATTTTGGGAAAGGTCTTGTAGAGAAATTGCGAAACGGTCAGTTCCAGGACGGCGTCGCCGAGAAATTCCAGCCGCTCGTTGTCCTGGATGCGCTTGCCGCGCTGCTCGTTGACATAGGAAGAATGGGTGAAGGCTTGCCGCAAGACGTTCTCGTCGCGAAATCGAATGCCGATGGTTTCTTGCAGCTCCGAGAAGTTCATGACGCTCACCACCATTCTTGAAGACTTCCTGCTCTTCTTTCCGGCAGGAACCATTTACGCCTCAAACCGCTTCAAGACGATCGTGGCGTTGTGACCGCCAAACCCGAACGAGTTGGACATGGCTACGTTCACGTCCGCCTTGCGCGCTTGATTGGGTACGTAGTCGAGATCGCACTCCGGATCGGGGTTTTCCAGGTTGATCGTCGGCGGCAGAATCTGATCGCGCAGGGCAAACGCCGACGCGATCGCTTCAACACCCCCGGTCGCCCCGAGCATGTGACCGGTCATCGACTTGGTGGAGCTGACCGCCAGCTTGTAGGCATGGTCGCCAAACACGCTCTTGATCGCTTGCGTTTCCGAAATGTCCCCCTGACCCGTAGAGGTGCCGTGTGCATTAATATAATCCACTTCCGTCGGTTCAATACCGGCGTCACGCAGCGCGTTTTTCATGCAGCGGGCCTGCCCCTCCGGCGACGGCGCGGTGATGTGGTAGGCGTCCGCGCTCATGCCGTAGCCGATCACTTCCGCCAGGATGGTCGCCCCCCGATTTTTCGCGTGCTCCAGCTCTTCCAGGATGAGCACGCCCGCTCCTTCGCCCATGACGAACCCGTCGCGGTCGATGTCAAACGGACGGCTCGCCTTTTCCGGTTCGTCGTTGCGGGTGGACATCGCTTTGGCGGAACAGAAACCGGCAAACGCCATCGGTCGGATCGTCGCTTCCGCACCGCCGGTGATCATCGCGTCGGCGTGGCCGTGCTGGATCAGCCGGAAGGCGTCGCCGATTGCGTTCGTCCCCGTGGCGCACGCGGTAATCGCGCTGGACGTCGGCCCTTTTGCCCCGTACTGGATGGAGACGGCCCCGGACGCCATGTTGGCGATCATCATCGGGATAAAAAACGGGCTGACACGGCGCGGTCCTTTTTCCATCAGCACCTGGTGCTGCTCTTCCCAGGTAGCCAGACCGCCGATACCTGATCCGATGTATACACCCACGCGTTCCGCATTCTCAGCCGTAATCTCCAGCTTGGCATCTTCCATCGCCATTTTGGTGGCGGCCAACGCAAACTGAACGAATCGGTCTGTACGTCGGATTTCCTTTTTGTCCATGTACGCCTCGGGATTGAAATCCTTCACTTCCCCCGCAATCTGCGTAGGGTAGTCGGAGGCGTCAAACGCCGTGATGCGCCCGATTCCCGATTTTCCTTCCAGCAAGCTGTTCCAGAAGGTCTGCGCGTCGTTTCCCACGGGGGAGATGACGCCGACACCGGTAATCACCACTCGTCGTTTCATTACGATCACCTCTATTGAAAGTCAGCTCTCAGCTTCCTTGTTCTTCGCCTGGTTACGGTTGGAAAAGCTCTGCGGCAAAATCGAGCCGGGTGTGTGAAGGGAGAAGTCCCGCGTGACACGGGACTTCCACTGAATGGACTACTTGTGAGATTCTATGTAAGCCACAACCTCACCAACAGTAGTGATTTTTTCAGCGTCTTCGTCAGAGATTTCCATATCGAACTCGTCTTCCAGCTCCATCACGAGTTCCACAACATCCAGAGAGTCGGCACCCAGGTCCTCTTTGAAAGAAGCTTCCAAAGTCACCTTGGATTCCTCCACACCCAGACGATCGACGATGATTTTCTTCACACGTTCCAAAGTATCTGCCATTCTGCTTCACCCCCTCTCCCCGTATTATAGTGGATGAGCCTGCAAAACACCAGTTGAGTCAGGCTCTTGCTGCTCGTGCGTGTCGCGCGCGCCTCACATGTACATGCCGCCGTCCACGTGCAGGGTTTGGCCGGTCATGTAGTTGGCCGCGTCCGAGGCGAGGAACAGGACCACCCCGGCGATGTCATCCGCCTGGCCGAGACGGCCCAACGGAATCTGGCCCAGCATGGACGCCTTGACGTCCTCGGGCAGGGTCGCGGTCATGTCTGTGTCGATAAAACCGGGAGCGACCGCGTTTACGGTAATGCCGCGGGACGCCAGTTCGCGCGCGGCCGTCTTCGTCAATCCGATCACGCCGGCCTTTGCTGCCACGTAGTTGGCCTGGCCGGGGTTGCCCAGCACGCCGACGACGGAGGTGATGTTGATGATCTTGCCGGAACGCTGTTTCATCATCGGACGGGTGGCCGCTTTCAGGCAGTTGAAGACGCCTTTCAGGTTGGTGGCGATCACCTCGTCCCACTCTTCCTCTTTCATCCTCATCAGCAGATTGTCGCGCGTGATGCCGGCGTTGTTGACGAGAATGTCAATGGTGCCGAAGCGCTCCAGCGCCTCTTTGAACATCTCGTTTACTTCTTCGGCGTTGGCCACGTTGGCGCGGATCATGATCGCCTCGCGCCCCAGTTCCTTCACCTTGGCCACCGTTTCCGCGGCCGCCGCCTCACCTCCGGCGTAGTTGACCACGACGTTGGCCCCCGCTTCCGCCAGCCGAAGCGCGATCGCACGGCCGATGCCGCGGGAAGCGCCGGTGACCAGCGCGGTTTTGCCTGCTAGCATAATACCCCTCCGTTCAACAGTTCATGTAACGATTCCATATCCTGAACGGAAACGATGGTCGTCCCCGCCGGCGCAATCTTTTTGATCAGGCCGGCCAGCACCTTGCCCGGGCCGATCTCCACAAAGGTGGTCACGCCCTGATCCGCCATCCACCGGACGGAATCCTCCCACAGTACCGGAGCCGCCACCTGTTTCACGAGGTTGTCGACGATCGCCCCCGCTGCCGTCTCCGGACGGGCGGACACGTTGGCCACCACCGGCACCCGGGCGTCTTTCACGTCCACGTCGGTCAGCACGGCCTTCAGCTTTTCCGCCGCGGGCTGCATCAGACTGGAGTGGAACGGGCCGCTGACATTGAGCGGCAGGACGCGTTTGGCGCCGGCCGCTTTCGCCTGCTCACCGGCCAACCGCACGCCCTCCGCCGTACCAGAGATGACGATCTGTCCGGGGCCGTTCATATTGGCCGGCTGAACGGGATGGCCGGAGGCGGTCACCGCTTCGCAGACGTCCTGCAGGGCCTGCCGCTCCATGCCGAGGACGGCCGCCATCGCTCCCTGTCCGGCCGGCACCGCTTCTTCCATAAATTGGCCGCGGGCGCGCACCACTTTCACCGCGTCGGCAAACGCCATCGCCCCGGCGGCTACCAGTGCCGAATACTCGCCCAGGCTGTGGCCGGCCACGTAATCCGGCGTCACGTCCGCCCGTTTTTCCCGAAGCGCGGCCAGGACCGCGACACTGGTCGTCAGGATCGCCGGCTGCGTGTTGACCGTCAGCCGCAGCTCTTCTTCCGGTCCTTCGAAGCAGAGGGACGACAGCGAAAAGCCGAGTGCTTCGTCCGCACGTTCAAACACGTCGCGGGCGGCTGCGGACTGTTCTGCAAGCGACCGGCCCATTCCGACGAACTGGGACCCCTGTCCCGGGAAGACAAATGCCACTTTGCTCATGAACGATTTCCTCCTTTAAGCCGGTGTGGTGGACCACTTCAACAGGCCCGCTCCCCACGTCAGACCGCCGCCGAAGCCGACGAGGACGACGTTGTCGCCTTCTTTCAGGCGCCCCTCTTCCACCGCTTCGTCCAGCGCGACGGGGATGGAAGCGGACGACATGTTGCCGTAGCGATCCAGGTTGATCGCCACTTTGTCCTCCGACAGGCCGAAGCGCTGGATGGCCGCGTCAATGATCCGCTTGTTGGCCTGGTGGGGAACCAGCAGGTCGATCGCTTCCTTCGGCGTCCCCGACTTCTCCAGGACCGCTTCCGTCGCCGAATTCATGACGCGGACGGCAAATTTGAACACTTCACTGCCGGTCATCGAGATGTAGTGCAGGTTTTTTTCCACCGATTCGCTGGAGGCCGGAATCCGCGAACCGCCCGCAGGCTGACACAGGAGCGGTCCGCCGGAACCGTCCGCGCCCAGCTCAAACGCCTGGAATCCGAAGCCCTCGCCCACCGGTCCGAGCAGGGCCGCACCGGCGCCGTCGCCAAACAGCACGCAGGTGTTGCGGTCCTTGTAGTTCGTGATCTTGGACAGGGTTTCCACCCCGACGACGAGCACGTAGCGGTACATTCCGTTGGCAATGAACTGGCTGCCCGTGGCGATCCCGTAGAGGAACCCGGTGCAGGCCGCCGATACGTCCAGCGCGGCCGCTCGGGAAGCGCCCAGCTTCTCCTGCAGGATGCAGGCGGTCGAAGGGAACATCATGTCGGGCGTAACGGTGGCGACGATGATCATGTCCAGCTCTTCCGGACTGATCTTGGCTTTCGCCAGCGCTTTTTTGGCCGCTTCGTACGCCAGATCGGACGACGCCTGATCCGGTGCGCTGATGCGGCGCTCGCGGATTCCGGTGCGAGTGACGATCCACTCATCTGACGTTTCTACCATTTTTTCCAGGTCAAAATTGGTCAACACCCTCTCCGGCGTGTAGGAACCTGTCGCCAAAATCCCTACGGGGCGCAATTCCTTCATTGGTTTCACTCGCTTTCTCCCGATTTGTTTTTCTGCAGTGCGTCTTGAATAAACCCGTTCACATCCTCAGCCACAAAGCGGACGGCGCTGGCAATCGCGTTTTTGATCGCGCGCTCGTCGGACGATCCGTGCGCCTTGATCACGGGCCGGCGCAGTCCCAACAGCGGAGCGCCGCCGTATTCGGCGTAATCCATCCGCTGCTTGAAGCGGACCAGGCTCGGTTTCAACATGGCCGCACCTACTTTATTAATCAGGCTGGAAGTAAACTCCTGCTTGAGCACGGAAAAGATCGTGGAAGCCGTGCCTTCCATCGCCTTCAACAGCACGTTGCCGACAAAGCCGTCGCAGACCAGCACGTCGCACGCTCCCTGCATCACGTCGCGCGCCTCCACGTTGCCGACGAAGTGCAGGTCGGCCTGGGCCAGCAGCGGAAAGACGGCCTTGGTCAGTTCGTTCCCCTTGCCCTCTTCGGTCCCGACGTTCAAGAGACCGACCGTCGGGCGTTCGAAGCCGAGCACTTTTTCCGCGTACAGGCTGCCCATCACGGCGTATTGGAAGAGATGATGGGGCTTGGCGTCCATGTTGGCTCCCACGTCAAGCGTCAGCGTCGCCCTCCCCTTGATATTGGGGATAAACGCCGCCAGCGCCGGCCGCTCGATGCCTTCCATACGTCCCGCGTACAGCAGGCCGGCCGTCATCAACGCTCCCGTATTGCCCGCCGAAATGGCCGCGTCCACTTTTCCTTCCCGGGCCAGTTCGACGGCCACCACGAGCGACGCCCCTTTTTTGCGCCGGACGGCCCGTACCGGTTCGTCGTCCGGTTCAATGACTTCTGACGCCGGGTGGATTTCCAATCCTGCAGGAAGCTCCCCCGGAAGTTCGCGTCGAATCGCCTGCTCGTCGCCGACCAGCACAACCTCAAGCGACGAATCCTCCCTGACTGCCTGCAAAGCGCCCAGCACCGTGCTGCGCGGCGCGTTGTCGCCTCCCATCGCATCCAATGCAATTCGCAACCGTGTCTCCTCCTTATGCTGTCATCCATTTCGCTTTGCGACATCGGACATGCCGACGACGCGGAACGTGGCGGTAAAGACCAGCTCTCCCTGCACCTTGGTCTCCACCCGCACTTTGCATTCGTCCCCGTTTCGGCTGCGCACAACGGCCTTGGCCACCAGCTTTTCCCCCAGCCGGACCGGACGGACAAAGCGGATGCGGGCAGAAGCGGTCAGCGCCACGTCGGCGTCGATGACCGCCACCGCCAGCGAGTTGGCCTGGGCGAATATGTAGTGTCCACGGGCGATTTGCGTCCGTGCAAAGACATGTTCTTCCTTGATTTCCAACACGGAGATGGCCTGTACGTCGAGCTGCAGGTCGACAATTTCCCCGATCACTTCGTCAATCCCCAGCGATTTGACCGGGTCCAGGCTCCTTTCCGCCACCGACTTGATCCGCTCCCGCAGTTCCGGGATGCCCAGCTCCAGGCGGTCCAACCGTATTGTTTGAATGCTGACCTGAAACAACTCTGCCAGATCCTCGTCAGTGGCGAAGGGATTTTCCTGAAGCGTCTGCACCAAACGGGTCTGGCGGTCTTTCTTTGGCAAGCGGGCGATGGGTAACACCCCCTCGGCGTCCGTATTCGATCGCATAAGTTGCGAGCAGTTTTTAATACCAGGTACTAATCAAGTATAAGGGAGAAGCAGCGGAATGACAAGCGAAGATCGCCGCAGTCGGCAAAAACGGGAAAGATGTCCCCCGTCAATAGATGCGCTTGATCACCTCTTCGATGCTCGGCTCGTTCATGCGGATGTCCAGCGGCTCTCCCCACTTGGCCACTTCCGCCAGCAGGCGGGGGGACGAGGTTTTTCCCTTGTCGAAATACACCGTCACTTCGCTGCCGCTCCGTTCGATCCGCTCCACGCCTTCCGGAAGCGGGATGTCGCTGGGTGGTGTGCGATACTCCACGTGAATCACGCTGGGCAGCCCGATTTGCGCCCGCAGGTCGGCGAGGCTTCCGTCCATGATTGTTTTCCCGTGGTTGATGACGATGATCCGGTCGCAGAGCTGCTCGATGTCGTCCATGTCGTGCGTCGTCAGCACAATCGTTTTTCTCCGGCTCCGGTTTATTTCTCGGAGAAATCCGCGGATGCGCGTCTTGGCTACCACATCCAGCCCGATCGTCGGCTCGTCCAGAAACAGGATGGGCGGATCGTGCAGGAGCGCGGCGGCCAGGTCGGCCCGCATCCGCTGTCCCAGCGACAGCTTGCGGACGGGTGTGTCAAAAAACTCGTGCAGGTCTAATAGGTCGTGAAACAGCTCCACGGCCCGCCGGTAACGAACGTCGTCCACCTTGTACATCGCCTGCAGGATGTCAAACGAGTCGCGGACGGGCAGATCCCACCAGAGCTGAGTCCGCTGGCCAAAGACGACGCCGATCCGACCGGCCACCTGGATTCGCTGGGTCTGCGGACTGTACCCCGCCACCCGGATGCTGCCGGCGGACGGATGGAGAATGCCGGCCAGCATTTTGATCGTCGTCGATTTCCCCGCTCCGTTCGGCCCGATGTACCCGACGAACTCTCCCTCGCCGACGGTAAAGGAGATGTCGTCCACCGCTTTCCGCTCCACCCGCTCGCGGCTGAACAGCGCGCGCAGCGAAACCAGCGGCCCCGTTTTGGGCGCGGGGAGAAAAAACGATTTGCTGACGTTTCTCGCTTCAATCATCTCGCATCCCTCCTAGCTTCCCGTACTGTGATAGCCGCGAATGCCCCTGTTCCAGAAGCGCACCGCGACAAACACCGACGCCGCCGCGACCAGCGGCGTCAGGAGCGGATCATACCAGTCTCCGCCCTTGCCGAGAAGGTAGCGCATCGGCACGTAGTTGACAAAGGCGACCGGGATTACGGAAAAGAACAGCCCCTTCAGCCACCCCGGATAAAGACTGACGGGATAGTTGGACGCGTTGGCCGGGGCGTAGAGGGTAAACGTCTGCAGGTCCTTGGTCTGGTGCGTCCAGAAGCAGAGGGTCGCGGTCGCAAGCGAGAGGGCAAAAAAGATCGCGCTGCCCGCCAGCAGCGCCACGGGCGCGTACAGCACGACGTCCCACACCGGCTTCCCCTGCGCGTGCAGCCCGGCGACGGCGACGCCAAAAACAGCCAGCCCCTACACGATCCCGCCGATGCGCCCCAGCTCCAGGTTTCGCGTCAGCAGCAGCGCGAGCGGCGAGAGGGGGCGGATCAGCAGTTGATCCAGTTCGCCCTGCAGCACATACCGTTCAAACTCGTGCAGTTCCGGCGCGAACAGCCGGTAGAGGGACACCGCCGACGACGAAATGGCGTACAGCACGCCCACTTCATGCACATTCCACCCGCTGACGTGGTCGAACCGCAGGAGGATGGCGGAGAGCACGAGAAAATCAAGGACCATGATCATCCCGGTCGTTGCCGCTGTCGTCAAAAAGTGGAGCTTGTACTGCATCTGGGCCCGGATGCTGGCACCAATCAATCGCAGGTACAGTCGAATCATGCTACCCTCCTTGGATTTCGATTTTGCGCCGGGCCTGCTTGGTCACCCGGAGGGCCAGCAGCGTCAGCGCAAGCGCCCAGGCGGCCTGCACCGCGATGCCGGTCGGCGGCGCCATTTCCAGATAGGTCCCCACGGGCTGGTAAAGCACCCCGGCGAACGGCAGATACGGGGCGATCTCCCCCAGCACGCCCGGCAGCAGATCGACGGGGATCATCTGTCCGCCGATGCCGAGCACAAGCGACATGAGAATGTAGTGAGCCCAGCGGATTTCCGTCGTCCAGAAGGAGGTGATCCCGACCAGGTAAAAGAGGAGCAGTCCCAGATAGACGGCCAGGCACAGGGACAATGCGGTCCACAGCCAGACAGCCGGATGCGTTGGCAGCCGGAATCCGACCGCGATCCCCAGGACAAGGCCGATGGGCACGCTGCGGAAACAGGCGTTGTAGGCGATTCTGCCCAGCTCGTGACTGAGGACGTAGAGCATGTAGTTGACCGGCCGGATCAAATCCAGGCTGACGGCACCGCTTCTCACTCCCGACTGAATGCCCAGTCCGGGGGAAAGAAACACGCTCACCCACAGCACGCATTGACACAGGCTGATGTAGGCGGCCATCGTCCGGATGTCGTACGGGCTGCTCGCTTCCTTTCCCGCCAGCACCCCCGCCCAGATGGCGATGTAGACCAGCCCGAAGATCGCGCTTGCCAGATTGTTGACCAGATGTGACAGACGATACTGAAGATTGCGTCGATAACTGCTGCGGACAATGCGCCAGTAAACCATCCGATCCCCCCTCGACACAGCGTCGGCGGCTTGCAAACAAATGTGAAGCCTTCACAGAGAGTCAGAGGAACGATTTTACCAACATGAGGAAAAGGTGTCAACGGGAAATGCTGCGGAGGACGAATCTTCCCAACTGCGAACGGAATGATTTCTGTCGAAGCCCTGCGGAGATGAATCCATGGAAAAGGGAAGCCCCGTAAGAGAGCTTCCCTTGATAAATTTGCCTGCTGTCACGCTGGTTCACCCGATCACGCCAGCCAGACAAAGTTTATCCCCGCCTGCAGTCCGATTCATTCCGAACCGGTTACGATCAGTTCCACTTCATGGACGCGGAGCGCCTCGGCGATCTCCTGTTCGGGGGCGCGGTCCGTCACGATCAGATCAATCCGGCCCAGGTCGGCGATCCGGTACAGCATGCTGCGCCCAAACTTGGAATGGTCGGCGAGAACGATTACCTGGTCCGCCCGCTTCATCATTTCCTTGATGAGAAACCCGTGCTCCTCCGAGGTGGAAACCAGCCCCGACGCCGTTATTCCACAGGCGCCCACGAGCAGTTTGTCCACATGGTAATCGGCGAGCATCTCCACCGCTCTCGAGCCGTACACGTACCGTCCTTCGGCGTGTACGTCTCCGCCCAACTGCTTTACTTGGATGCCTGGTCGTCCAGCCAAGAGCGCAGCCGTTTCAAACGAATTGGTAATGACCACATGGCCCGTCGTTTTCATGCATTCCGCTGCAAACTGGACAGTGGTGGAGGCATCCATCAGCAGGTAGTCCCCGTCTTTCATGAGGCGGGCGGCCGCCTCGCCGATCTTCCGCTTCCCGCTTACGTCCATCTGCAGCCGTTCCTGGTAGCTGTAGTCCTTCTTGGAGAGCGTTGGCAGGATCGCGCCGCCGCGCGTCCGCAAGATGGCTCCCCGCTCCTCCAGCTTGACGATGTCGCGCCTGGCCGTATCGCGGGATACGCCGAAGTGTTCCACAATCTCCTGCACGCTGATGCGCCGATGTTGTTCCAGATGCCGCATAATCGCGGCCAGCCTCTCTTCCTGATACATCCAGGGTTCAACTCCGTCCATTCGTCGGCCTTATTCTTCTACTTTCATTGTAAGCGATGTACGGCAAACACACAAGTAAAAACAAGTGTTTGTAAGTAAATATAAGCGATATTACTCGGAACGTGGATGTTTTTCCGCGTTTTCAAGGAGACCTTGTGCGGAATCGGGCATGGACCTCGCGCGAATACGGGGCATGAACGACAAGAGCCGGGACCTCCGGCTTCTCCCGTCCCCCAAAATGAAAAAAGCAAGGTGATTTCTCACCCTGCTTTTTCTTACTTCGCTACTTTTACACCTTTATAGTGTCCGCAGCTCGGGCAAACGCGATGCGCAAGCTTGTATTCGCCACAGTTATCGCATTTGATCATGCCTGGAATCTCTAATTTGAAGTGCGTACGACGCATTCTTTTACGGGTTTTGGAAGTTCTCCGCTGAGGTACTGCCATCTTCCTTACACCTCCTTCAACTGGCAAATGCTAAGAAGCTCTATTGGGTGGATGGTAAAGGCGCGAACGCTTCCGCCATCCTTCAAAAATGAGACGCTCGATCGACGGATCGGCTGTCCCATCTTGAAAACATAAGCATTACTTGCTGTCTTTGAAGAAGTCAGCCAGTCCGGCCAAACGCGGATCGATCCGCTCGTTTTTGCACCCGCACGCCTGCTCGTTCCGATTCACTCCGCACGTGGGACACAGTCCTTTGCAGTCTTCTTCGCACAGGGGAAAGGCGGGCATGGCGAGCAGGAAATCTTCCTGCAGCAGCGGGTCCAGTTCGATCTCGTCGCCTTCCAGCGGCAGAATGTCGCTTTCTTCGTCCTCTCCCTCCGCTGAATCGGCGGAGGCGAAGGTTTCCGCAAAAGGCACGGCCGTGTGCCGGGTAAAAGGCTTCAGGCATCGCGCGCAGACAAAGTCCACGTCCGACTTCATCTCGCCTTTCACGTAATAGAGGTTGCCCAGCTTGGCTGCCTCGCCGCTCGCTTCGACAGGGGTCAGCCCGCGAATCTCCTGATGGCGGCGCTTCAGCTCGTCGGCGTCCAGCGTCAGCCGAAACGGCAGCGGCTCACCTTTTCGATGGTCCAAATCGCTTACTTTGATGTTCACACCTTTTCACCTCAAGCACAACAAGGATGATTATAGCCTTTGCCCTTTGCTTTGTCAACCAATTTTCCTTGACAGCTCATCCGCATTACGAGCCTTTCGGTTTTTGCGCCTTGAGGAAAGCCAGCGCGTCGTCCACGGTTTTGACCGGGACCACCCGCATCCGGGACCCGATCCGCTTGGCCGTCGCCAGCGCTTCCTGGTAATTGGACACCGGCCCCTCGGCGTCGTCCGGCGCAAAAAAGATGTCGGCTCCCGCCTGGTCCGCGGCCACGACCTTGTGGTTGATGCCGCCGATTCGGCCAACCGAACCGTCCGGCGAGATCGTACCGGTCCCGGCGATCTTGTATCCCCGCGTCAGGTCGATCTCCTTGTTCAACTGGTCGTAAATCTCCAGCGTCATCATCAGCCCCGCCGACGGGCCGCCGATGCCTTGGGCAGTGATGCTGACCCGCTTCGGGACGATGATCTCTTGTTTGTTGTCGGGACGGATGCCGAGGCCGGGCGTTTTGGAATCAGGCAGCGGTGCCAGGGCCAGCTTGCGCTTTTCCTCCCTGCCGTCGCGGATCAGCGTCACTTCCACCTGGTCGCCCGCCTTTTTGGTCGACAGGTAGTGGAGCAGATCCTTGGCTTCGCGCGTCGGTCGGCCGTCCACCGCCACGATCACGTCGCCGATCTGCAGCACGTTTTTCGCCGGCATGCCCTCGATCGTGCCCATCACCCAAACGCCCTGGTTCTCGATCTTCACATCGTATCCGGCCAGGCGGAACGCGACGGCTTCCGCGATCTTCTGGGAGTTGTCCATCACGGCCAGCTCCCGTCTCGTAAAGTCTTCGTTGCTCTCGCCGCTGCCGACTACCAGTTCCTTTTTCATCAGCTCCGCGTCGGGAGACAGATGGGCGTAGAGATACCAGGCGAGATTGGCCTCTCCCATCCTGACCGTCGTCAACATGAACGCCCCTGTTTCGTCCTTCTTCCCGCCCTCGACGTCAATCATCGGGGCCAGTTCAATGGCGGAACCGGGCCGCGTCACATAGTACGGAGTCGGCACGAAAAACACCATCCCCAACAGGACGACGGCCAGCACAAACAGCCAGGGAATGGAATGTGCCCCCCGGCCCGTCCGGTTGCGCGTAATCAGCCTCTCCTCACTCATTGCTTTGCCTCCCAGTCGGCGATCAATTCCTTGATCCGTTCCACAGAGTCCAGTCCGGCGCGTTCGCCGAGTGCGATAATCTCCTCCACGCCGGTGTACGCGATACTGCTATAGTGTCCAACATCGGGACGGATTACGAGATCGGCAGCCAAAATCTGATGCCGCAGAATCTCCCGCTCCATGACGTCGATCGTCTGGGCGATCACGTCAAAAATCGTGGTGACCTTCATCGGCGTGTCAAACTGGGCGACATCGACGGCGATGACGAGATCGGCCCCCATGTCGCGAATGACCGTGATCGGCACCCGATCGATGACCCCGCCGTCCACCAGCAGGCGGTCTCCCACCCGTTCGGGCACAAAAATGCCCGGGATGGAAATGCTCGCCCGAACGGCCTGATCCACCGGTCCCTCCCGAAAGACGACTCGTTCCCCCGTCTCGATGTCGGTGGCGACGACAGCCAGCTCTTTGGGCAGTTCTTCGATGCGCTTGCCATGGGTCAGCAGGCGGATCAACTGCTTGATTTTTTCGCCCGCGACGAAACCCAGACTGGGAACGGTCAAATCCAGCCAATGTTTTCGCTTCAGGTTCAGCGCCAGTTTTTCCATCATGTGAGGCTCGATGCCGTTGGCGTACACGGCGGCGATCAAGCTGCCCATGCTGCTTCCGGCCAGCATGTCAACTTCGATGCCGTTTGCCTCCAGTGCCTTCAGCACACCGATGTGGGCAAAGCCGCGGGCTCCTCCCGAGCCGAGCGCCAGTCCCACTTTCGGTTTGCGCGTTGTTCCCATGCGCCACTCCCCCTCTCACAAACGTATGCAGGGTACCGCCGATCCTTTCGGACAAAGCAGACGGGCGGAGCATAGTTTTTGGTTCGGTCACGTAGACATGTACTATCTCGGCCGGTCGCCGGTCTTGCCACGCCGCCCATGAGCGCTGCGGCACCGCCATCGCCGGCTGCAGGGCCCGCCGGGGTTTCCCATTGCTCATTCGCTGGTATAGGAGGTAGCTATGTCGCGCCGCTCTCCGTTTCTTACGCTGCTGTTCGCCTTGTCGGCGATTGCCCTCGTCGTCATTTTGGTGTCGCACCCGCAGACGTCGTTTGAGGCGGCGCTCCGCGGCTTGAAAATCTGGTGGGAGGTGGTGTTTCCTTCCACCCTGCCCTTTATCGTTCTCTCCGAGATTCTGATGGGCGTCGGTGTCGTCCACTTCGCCGGCGTCCTCCTGGAACCGCTGATGCGTCCGCTCTTCAACGTACCGGGGACGGGCGGCTTCGTCCTGACGATGGGCTTTGCCTCCGGCTATCCCGTAGCGGCCAAGCTGACGACCCGCTTGCGGGAACAGGGCAGCGTGACCCAGGCGGAAGGAGAACGGCTCGTGTCGTTTACCACGACAGGGGACCCGCTTTTCGTCATCGGCGCGGTCGCCATCGGCTTTTTTCACAGCGAGCAGATCGGGGTCGTCCTCGCGTTCAGCCATTATGTCTCAGCCGTCCTGATCGGGCTCATGTACCGCTTTTACGCACCGTACGCTCCCTTGAGCAAGCCGCTGGAAAAAAACAGGCTTCCCCTGCCGCTCCGCGCGCTGCAGGCGATGCATCGGGCGCGTCTGCGCGACCGCCGACCGTTTGGCCGGCTGATGGGGGAAGCGGTCCAGTCCGCCCTGCACACCCTGTTGATGATCGGCGGCTTCATTATCGTCTTTTCCGTCCTGATTCAGCTTTTCGCCACCATCAACCTGACCCGGTTTCTCAGCAGCCTGCTGGCGGTGCTGCTCGGTCCGCTCGGTCTGCCGCCCGCCCTCTCCAACGGGATCATTGCCGGTCTCTTCGAGGTCACGCTTGGCGCACAGGCCGCGAGTGAAGTCCCCGCATCCGTCCCGATGATCTGGCAGGCGGCCATCGCCAGCGCGGTCATCTCCTGGGGCGGCTTGAGCGTGCATGCTCAGGTGGCCAGCATCCTCGGCCAGACGGATCTCAGGGTGGCGCCGTACCTGCTCGCCCGCGCGATTCACGCGGCCCTTTCGGCGGCGCTCACCTTTTTGGCGTGGGAACCGCTCACCGCATCTTCCTGGTTCAGGGGAAGCAGCGTCCCGGTCTTTCTGCCGTCCACGTCCGGGATTCCGGTCATGGACTGGTGGGATACCCTGCTTCACTCCGGACTGATCGCCGTCGTGATTCTCGCCGCATTGGCCCTGCTCAGCCTGCTCGTGCGCCTCGCCAGCAGGCACCAACCGCATTGATCGCTCAGGATTGTGCGGCAAACTTGGCGCGCAGCGCACGCTCCACGACGGGCGGCACCAGGTCGCTCACGTCGGCGCCGTACCGGGCCAGTTCCTTGACGATGCTGGAACTGAGAAAGGAATAGCGATGGCTCGTCATCATGAACAGCGTCTCGACATGATCATCCAGCTTCTTGTTGATGGAAGCCATCTGCATCTCGTACTCAAAATCGCTGACGGCCCGCAGTCCGCGAATCACCGCCCGCGCCTGACGCTGGCGGACGTAGTCGATCAAAAGGCCGTTGAAGGATTCCACTTCCACGTTGGCCAGGCCGGCCGTCGCCTCGCGCAGCAGTTCGATGCGTTCTTCCACACTGAACAGGGACTGTTTCTTGGCGTTGATCAACACCGCGACGATCACCTTGTCAAAGATTTTGGCCCCGCGGGAGATGATGTCGAGGTGTCCGTTCGTCACGGGATCAAAACTGCCTGGGCATACTGCGATGGTCATGAGATGGATGCCTCTCCTTCCGACGCCGTTTGCTCGGCGTGATGGTGTTCTTCCAGCTCGTGGGCATAGAGCGTGACCGTCGTCTCCCCGTAGGTGGCGACGCGCTCCACTACACAGCGGCCAATCGTTTCCGGCAGGCGGATGGCGCTGTCGTGTTCCGCCACGATCCACGCCCCGTCCGCAAGCAGTCCCAATTCCTGCATGACACGGAGGTCTTCGGCAATGTTTTGCTGGGCGTACGGCGGGTCGAGAAAGACCAGGTCAAACGCGACGCCGCGTTTCCCCAGTGCCTTCAGCGCCCGGGAAGCATCCGTGCGGTACAGCTCGGAACGGTCTTCCAGCCGGCAGGCGGCGATGTTTTGCTTGACGACCGCATGCGCTTTTGCGTCCCGTTCCACGAAAACGGCCCGTTCCGCTCCCCTGCTGAGCGCTTCGATCCCCAGCCCGCCGGTTCCGGCATAGAGATCCAGGGCCCAGCCGCCGGAAAAGTACGGGCCGATCATATTGAAAATGGATTCCTTCACCTTGTCGGTCGTGGGCCGCGTGCCTTTGCCGGGGACGGCCAACAGCCTGCGCCCCTTGTGTTCACCTGCGATGACTCGCATAATGCCTCACCTTTGTATGTATGGAGAATGAGAATGATTTCATACTAACACAACCGGTCTGCCGCGTAAAATTGTGCCGTGGAAAAAAATTGCGCCGTCCATGTATAAGAGCTGGAAGGTCTGGCAAAGAATATGGATAGCGACGCAACGGTGTCGCTGACAACCGCGGAGAAGACTTACGTTTCCCCATAAGCTCTTCCTCCGGTTTCTCCTCTCCCATAATTGAAAGGCGGTTTACTTTGGCGCGCTGCGTGTCTGATAGGAACATGCCGTGCCCAATCTCCCTTGGGGAGAAGTTAAACCGCTGCCTCATCGCCAATGGCGGTGGGGTATTTTTTTGTGTTCCGGGCGGCACACTATTCGAAAAAGGAGGCGGACCCCATGGCAGAAAAACGGCCGTCGAAGCAAAAACAGGAAGCCTCTGCCGCCCAGTCCCTCGCCGACCGCACAGGCGTCGGCACGGAAGCGGCGCGCCGCATGCAGTCGGAAGCCGACCAGTCTGATGTGACCAAACACGGGCAGTAAATGACGGAAAGCCAGCCGTGATGAGAAACGGCTGGCTTTGTATCGGAATCGGCTGGATGATGAAGCAGCGCAACCGGGGATGTGCCTTGCGCCGGGCGTTGTCAGGACTGTTCCCACGCGTAAACGTGCACCTGTTTCTCCCTGATGACAATCTCTTTTTCCCGGAACATTCCGATCTTTTGGGCAACTCGTACGGATGCGGCGTTTCCCGGTTGAATCAGGCAGATCAATCTCCTCAGCCCTTTCGCCGCTGCCGCGTACTCGCGAAACGCTCTCGCCGCTTCGGACGCGTAGCCGTTTCCCCAGTATTCCTTCGCCATCCAGTAACCGATCTCCGTCTCCGGCTTCCCGTCCACCGTCTGCGGCACCAGTCCCGCATGGCCGATGGGCCGCATATCCTGTTTCCGTACCGCCACCATCAGCCCCAGGCCGGAAGCGTAGGACCGCTGCACCCAATCGTAAAAGCGGGCGACCTCTTCATCCGTTCTCGGCCTGCCGTGCCCGATGAAGCGGACCACGTCCGGGTCTTTCAGCAGACGGGCAAGAAAAGGAAGATCGTCCGGGCAATACGGGCGAAAAAACAATCGGTCGGTTCCAGCATGCGAAATAACACTCCTCCTGTTATGGCCGGGCGTGCACCTCCCCTGCTCACCGCGATGTGCAGGTGGGCGCTGTTACTGGTTGGCCACCGCTTTTTTGAGCAGGCGAATATCCGTGTCGTGCTCTTTCACCAATTCCTGCAAATCGCGAATGACGCCCTCCGACTCCGTGTTACGAGCGACCTGCGCTTTGATCAGCACCACCTGGTCCTTGATCTCGCGCACGTCGCTTTCGATGATGTCCAAGCGGTGCTCAAACCGGTCCATTCGCTGCTCAAACCGGTCCATTCGCTGCTCAAGCCCGCCCATTCGCTTCTCAAGCCCGCCGATCCGCTGCTCAAGCCCGCCCATTCGCTGCTCAAGCCCGCCGATCCGTTCGTCCAGCCCTCTCAACTGCTGCCCCAATCCCGCGATCATGCTTTTCAGCTCGTCCATCGCTCTTCCCCCTTTTGCTTTCACTGTACAAAAAGAAAGCATGCCTTGTCGAGTAAAATGACCTGCATTTTCCTCCCGCTCGCTGACTCGTAGTGCAAATACTACGGACAGCAAACCCTGACAGGAGGTCTGACATGCACACGGTCTGGAAAGGTTCGATCAGCTTTGGTCTGGTCAATATCCCGGTGCGGATGCATACCGCGACGGAAGAGCGGGACATCCGCTTTCGCCAGCTTCACAGCGAGTGCCACACGCCGATCAAGTACGCCAAAATGTGCCCGCACTGCCAGCGGGAAGTGGACGCGTCGGAGATCGTGCGGGGATTTGAATACGAAAAGGGCAACTTCGTGATCATTCGCGACGAGGATCTGGAAGCGATTGCCCCGGAAACGCGGAAAGCGATCGAGATCCTCGATTTTGTCGATCTGAACGAAATCGACCCGGTTTACTTTGACAAAAGCTATTTTCTCTCCCCCCAGGACACCGGAGAAAAAGCGTACGCCCTGCTCCGGGCAGCGATGGAAGAAACGGGGAAAATTGCCGTTGCCCGCGTGACGATGCGCAACCGCCAAAGTCTGGCGGTGGTCCGGCTGTACGAACACTGCATCATGCTGGAAACCATCTTTTATCCCGACGAGGTTCGCCCCGTCTCACAGGTGCCGTCGCTTCCCGAAGCGGACGTCCCGCTGGCTGACAACGAGCTGAAGATGGCGGCGGAGCTGATCCGCAACATGACGACGCCGTTTGATCCGGCCAAGTACAAAGACGAATACCGCAGCCAACTGCAGGCGATGATCGAGAACAAGCGGAAAGGAGAGGAAGTGGCTGTCGCTCCGGCGGCTCCACGCGCCAACGTGATCGATTTGATGCAGGCGTTGAAGGAGAGTCTCGCCGCAACCGGCGGCGCGTCTGCTCCCGCCAAGCTGGAGCCGGAGCCGACGCCGGCCGCGCCCGCCAAAAAACGGACGGCGGCGGGCAAAGAGCCCTCTCAGGAGCCGGCCGCCGGCGCCACCACGACGACCACCAAGAAACTGAGGCGCAAAAAGGCGAAGTCGTCCTGATCCGCTGCATGTCCGTATTCCCTAGTAGAAAGGATGAGCGAACGTGCTCTTCTCCCTTCAAGTGTTCATCATCCTGCTGGTGACCAAGCTGGCCGGCGAGTACAGTGTGCGCCTGGGGCAGCCGGCCGTCCTCGGCAAGCTGCTCAGCGGCATCCTGATTGGTCCGGCCGTGCTGGGGGTAATCGAGCGTACGGAAGTGCTGCATGAGCTGAGCCAGGTAGGCGTCCTGCTTCTCATGTTCCTCGCAGGATTGGAAACCAATCTGGACGATTTGCGCAGGAACCGGAACGCCTCCGTGGCCGTTGCCGTCGGCGGGATGCTGGTACCGTTTGCAGGCAGCTATCTGGCTGCCCGTTTTTTTGGCCTGGAGCCAATCAACGCAGTCTTTCTCGGCCTGCTGCTGTCGGCCACATCGGTAAGCATCTCGGTCCAAACCATAAAGGAGCTGGGCAAGCTGCACACGCGCGAAAGCACGACCATTCTCGGCGCGGCGATTGTGGACGACATTCTGGTGGTCGCAGCCCTGGCGATCCTGATGAGTGTTCTCGGCGGCGCGGAAACGCCACTGCTTCTCGTCCTCGGCAAGAAAGCGGCGTTTTTTGCCGTCATCATCCTGCTGGGCTGGAAGGTTGTCCCCTGGGTGATGAAAAAGCTGGCCCCATTGCGCGTGGAAGAGGCGGTGATCAGCGCCGGGTTGATCGTGTGCTTCTTTTTTGCCTGGCTGGCCGAATCCCTGGGCGTGGCTGGCATCATCGGCGCGTTTGCCGCCGGACTGTCCATCTCCCGGACCGATTTCAAGGAGGCGGTGGAACACAAGTTGGAACCGATCGCCTACGCGATCTTCGTGCCCGTCTTTTTCGTCAGCATCGGGCTGTCCGTATCGTTTGCAGGTATCGGTGGCCAGGTGTGGCAGATCGTGGTTCTTTCCGTCATCGCCGTCCTGACGAAACTGGTCGGCGCCGGAGCGGGCGCACGTCTTACCGGTTTTTCCCGGCCGTCCGCCTTCGCCGTCGGCAGCGGCATGGTGTCGCGCGGGGAGGTGGCCCTGATTCTGGCCGCCATCGGTCTGGAGACAAAGCTGCTGCCGGCCGGCCAGTTTACGGCGCTGTTGATTGTGGTGATTGTGACGACCATGGTGACGCCGCCGATGTTGAAGCGCGCCTTTGCCAAAGCGCTCTAACCGTGCCGCCTTTCGCAAATCACCTCGCCGCTGCAGGCGTCAACGAGGCGGACCGGCAGTCCCGACTCCTTGTGAATGGCCGCATACTGCAGGCGGTAGAGGGACTGGCCGCCATCTCGGCACTGCTCCCACTGCAGGCGAAATACGGTTTCCTCCCGGAGACGACGCAGGGCTTCTCGAGGCGGCAGGGCGGGAATGATCGGCGCATGAATCAAGCCGTTTGGAGGCGCATCGAGCCCGGAAAAACGTTCGATCCGCCCTGTTGAGGAATGAACCGTGACGAAGAGGAACCCCGGTTCGCAGGGGATGCCGCCTCTTCGGACGCGAAACCGAAAATGTTCCCGTTCGCGGCGCTCGTCCCCTCCCTCGTCCGGGACATCCGATGCCAGTTCCAGCAGGGGCAGCAGTTCCGGCACCGCCCGCCGCAGGAAGGAAACGGCCCGCTCCAAACACTCCTCACGGGACAGGCGGAGCGTACCTGCTTCCTCTTCCCATCGCCAAAAGCTCAGCAAACGTCCCGTGTTCGCATCAAGCTGGGCCATGGCCGCACGTTCTTCCTGCCGCCTGAGGAAAAACTCTCCAATCGAGCGGTATGGGCGATCAGGCTCCTGCGAGACACGGTCGCGACGGCCCCAAACCACAGCCGTCTGGTTCTCCGCGGCGAACAACGCGGTCTGCTGAATGCGTTCGTAGTGGACAGGGTCAATCCCGATCAGTTCCTCCAGCGATTCGACGCCTTGTTCACAAGCTGAAACGGCTTCAGCCGACAGGGGGAGCCAGTTCACATCCTCTTCGTCCACCGCCGCTTTTGCCTGCGGGCCTGTTTCCGCCGAACATGTCAGGCAGACCGGCTCCGGTTCATACACCAGCCGCCACGTTCCTCCCCCGCCAGCGAATACGCTCTCCGGAAGCAGCTTCAGCACGAGCCTAAGCGTTACGTCGTTTTCCAGGAAACGCTCGCACACCGCCTCCCCCACCAACCGCGCGGGCGGTTCCGGCAGCGGCTGCACGCCGAAATAGGTAAAATCGGTCACCGCGCCGCTCCGATGCACCTTGACGCGGCAGCCTGACAGCGGCAGCGGCAATCCCAGCGCCTCCTGGCGAAAGTGAACCCAGATGCCGTTTTTTTCTGTGGTCACCGTCACGTGAGAGAATGCTTCCAGCGCCTTGGGATCGTGACTGGAAACGAACTGTTCCGCCCGCCGCCGTAATTCATCAACCGGCAGCACCGGGCGATGATCCCACTCATCGGGAACATCCTGCGTAAATTCAAGCAGCTTTCCCTCCGAACTGAACGTGACCGCAATCCCTTCCTCGCTGTCGGGCTTGACCCAGAGAAACGTGGCCTTCCCTTTTTTATGACGCCCCCCATCTTCGATCAGCAGCCGGTACGACGATGGGATGTCAAACAGTGACACCGCCCGCTTCCTTAGTCCGTCCAGCGCTGTCTCCATGTCTGCTGCAGCCTGTTTCCGCACGGTGCACAACCTCCTGAAACCTTTCGTTTTGTCTCCCTGATTGCCATGCTGATTGCCATGTTCATCCTGTTTCATCCACATTATACCAAAGACAGAAAGATGAAAAAAACCTGTCCCTTGCCCGCCTAACGGGCAGTGACAGGTTTTCGTGTCGTCAGCGCTGGGACCGTTCGTCCGGCTCGATGTGGATGTGCACGGCGTTGACGTTGTGTGCGGCCCTCATCCGCGCCTCGATATCCTCGGTGATCGTGTGGCTCTCCGTCACGTTCAGTCTGGGATCCACGTGAATCACGACATCGACCAGCACGCTGCTTCCGTGGTAGCGCGCCTTGATGTCCTTGATGTCCTTGACGCCGGGGATCTGGGCGATGGTGGAGCGCAGCGCTTCCAGTTCGCCGCGGTCAAACCCGTCCGTCAACCGGTGCGCCGCCTCGCGGAAAATGGACCACGCCGTTTTCAGGATGATCCCGCCCACCACGAGCGCGGTCAGCGGGTCCAGCCAATGCAGTTGGAACTGGGCGCCGGCCACTCCCGCAAAGGTGCCGACGCTGACCAGAGCGTCGGAGCGGTTGTCTTCCGCGGCAGCCATCAAGCCCTGGCTGTGGGTCGCCCGCGCGAGCCGCCGGTTGTAGCGGTAGACGCCGAACATGACGGCAGCGGTTGCCAGGGCGGTCCAACCGGCCAGCATGTCGGGCGCTTTCATCTCCGGGTTGAACAGCGAGGAGATCGCCCGGCTGAGGACTTCGATCCCGACCGCCAGCATGATGAAAGAGGCGACGAGGGCCGAAATGGTTTCCGCGCGAAAGTGGCCGTAGGGATGGTCGTGATCGGGCGGCTTTCGCGAAATGCGCAGGCCGATCAGCACGGCGACGGAAGCGACCACGTCGGTCGTGTTGTTCAGTCCGTCCGCCAGCAGCGCTTCCGAGCCTGCCGCAAGCGCCACCCCCACTTTCACCAGGGAGCAGCAGACATAGGCGATAATGCTGACCCACACTCCCCGTTCTCCCTGCTTCAGATTCGCGTACACATCCACCTGCATCACCTCAAGACTCCTTTTCACACGACCTTCATCGTACCAGACGACCCCCGAGTGGGTCTACAGAAACAGTTTTAGTCCGGGTCAGCATGATAGGGAGGAGGAAAATAAGTTGGACAGCTCCAAAACCTCTTGCCGGAATATTATGAAAGTGGTAAGCTGGTTCCGTACAACATTACACACATGCACGGGAGCTTGGGGAACCAGGCTGAGAGGATGGCTGATCCGCCGTCGACCGTTGAACCTGAACTGGGTAATGCCAGCGGAGGAATGTTCTTGACACCGAGAAACGGGGTGCGCGTCTGTTCGCGCACGCTCTTTCTTCAACTGCGTCTGGCGTCGCATGGTTCCATGCGGCGTTTTTTCGTGACGCGGCTTCTCCGCCTCCCGCAGGGTTCACGCCACGTGCAACCGTGACAAGGAGGTTTTTTTCATGTCCACTTCATCTTTCCCCTTCATCTCCGCATCGGCCGTCCCGCCGTTTCCGGGCAGCCGCAAAACGTACGTCCAGGGCTCCAGACCGGACATCCGCGTGCCGATGCGGGAGATTTCCCTGCAGCCGACCATCACCCCCAACGGCGAAGTGCCCAACCCGCCGCTGCGCGTCTACGACACCAGCGGGGAGTATACGGCACCCGACTACATCGCCGATATCCGCAAGGGGCTGCCCGCCCTGCGCAGCAGTTGGATCGCGGAGAGGGGCGACACCGAGGAATACGACGGCCGCGAGCGCAGGCCGGAGGACGACGGCTACCGGCACAACCGGGAGGGGGCGTCCGTCCCCGTCTTTCCCGCCAACGGACGCAGGCCGCTGCGAGCCCGCCAGGGACAAAACGTCACCCAACTGCACTACGCCCGCCGCGGCATCATTACGCCGGAGATGGAGTTTGTGGCGATCCGCGAGGGCGTCTCGCCTGAGTTCGTGCGTCGGGAAGTGGCCAGCGGCCGGGCGATCATCCCCGCCAACATCAACCATCCGGAGAGCGAACCGATGATCATCGGCCGCCATTTTCACGTCAAGGTGAACGCCAACATCGGCACCTCCGCCGTCACCTCCTCCATCGGCGAGGAAGTGGAAAAAATGATCTGGGCCGTCCGCTGGGGGGCCGACACGATCATGGACCTGTCCACGGGCAAACACATCCACACCACCCGGGAATGGATCATCCGCAACAGCCCGGTTCCGGTCGGCACCGTCCCGATCTACCAGGCGCTGGAAAAGGTGAACGGCAAGGCGGAGGAGCTGACCTGGGAGGTGTACCGTGACACGCTGATCGAACAGGCGGAGCAGGGGGTGGACTACTTCACCATCCACGCCGGCGTACTGCTGCGCTACATTCCGCTGACGGCCAAACGGGTGACCGGCATCGTCTCCCGCGGCGGTTCCATCATGGCCGCCTGGTGCCTGGCGCATCACCGGGAAAACTTTTTGTATACCCACTTTGAGGAGATTTGCGAGATTCTGAAAACGTACGACATCGCCGTATCGCTGGGAGACGGCCTCCGTCCCGGCTCCATCGCCGACGCCAACGACGAGGCCCAGTTTGCCGAGTTGGAAACGCTGGGGGAGCTGACCCGGATCGCCTGGAAGCACGATGTCCAGGTGATGATCGAAGGCCCCGGCCACGTGCCGATGCACCTGATCCGCGAGAACATGGAACGGCAGCTCACGGTGTGCCAGGAAGCCCCCTTCTATACGCTGGGGCCGCTTACCACCGACATCGCCCCCGGCTACGATCACATCACCTCCGCCATCGGAGCGGCCATGATCGGCTGGTTCGGCACGGCCATGCTGTGCTACGTGACGCCCAAGGAACACCTCGGCCTGCCCAACAAGGAAGACGTCCGCAACGGGCTGATCGCCTACAAGATCGCCGCCCATGCCGCCGACCTGGCCAAGGGACACCCGCGCGCCCAAGAGCGGGACGACGCCCTGTCCAAAGCGCGGTTCGAATTCCGCTGGAACGACCAGTTCAACCTGTCGCTTGACCCGGAGCGGGCCCGCGAGTACCACGACGAGACGCTCCCGGCGGAAGGGGCGAAAACGGCCCACTTCTGCTCGATGTGCGGACCCAAATTTTGCAGCATGAACATCACGCAGGAAATCCGCAAGTACGCGCAGGAGAACAACCTGACCGTGGAGACGGCCGTGGAACAGGGGCTGAAAGAGCAGGCGGACGCCTTCCGGAAACGGGGGAACCGGCTCTACACGTAGGCGGCGCTTCCCGGCGCCGCACGCGCACCTGCAAGACGAGGAGGAGATCGTGTGAACCAGGCGGAACAGCTTCTCGCGGAAGCAAAACGGCTGGAGGCCGAATGGCTGAGGGTGAAGCAGCAGTTGGCGAAGCTCCAGTCCGAGTGCGAACACGACTTTGCCGACGGCCCGCTGTCGATGACCTGCCGCAAATGCCTGTACGCTGAAAGCACGTACTACTGAACCGCAGCCGAGGCGATGAGACAGATGCCGCTCATCGCCTCTTTCGCTTGTTTGCCGCTCATGCGGAATCGGCACAGACTTCTCCGGCCAATTGGGGAACAATCATGATGAGGCCGATCCGGACGGCTCCCTTCGTTCCGTCCGGCGGCAAATCCCGTTTACGTGGATGAGGTGGAACATGAAACCGATTATCCCGATGGAGCCAGTGGCGAGCGACACCATACCCCGGGACCCGGGCTGGATTGCCCAGGTGAAATGGGACGGCGTTCGCGTCCTGACCTATCACGACGGCAGGAACGTACGGCTGTTCAACCGAAAGGGAAACGAGCGCACCCTGCACTACCCCGAAATAACGGATCTCGGCACGTACTGCCGAGCCGACTCCGTGATCCTGGATGGCGAGGTGATCGCGCTGGGAAGCGACGGCAAGCCCTCCTTTCACGAAGTGATGCGCCGGGACGGGATTCGCCGCATGCAGAACGTGCCCCGCATGCAGCAGACCGTGCCGATCACCTACATGATTTTTGACTGTCTGTATCTGAACGGGGAATGGATCAACCAACATTCCTTGCAGGACAGGCTCAGGCTGCTGGCCGAAACGATCGAACCGAACAGCCACGTTCAAGTGGTGTCGTCCCATGATAACGGCACCGCCCTGTTTGAGGTGATCCGGCAGCACGGCATGGAAGGCATCGTCATGAAGCGGCTGGATGCCCCCTATCTCATCGGCGCGAAAAAAGAGGTGTGGCTGAAGATCAAACACTACCGGGATGTGATTGCCGCCATTGGCGGTTTCACCTTGAACGGCGGGGTCGTCAACGCGGTGCTTTTGGGCCTTTACGATGAGAACGGCCGTTTTTGGTACATCGGCCACGCGGGAACGGGCAAGCTGTCCCGCCAGGAGTGGCGGGAGCTGACCGACAGGCTGATGCCTACGGTTATCCGCGAAAGACCCTTTGTGAACAAGCCCGAGCGTCATGCCGACGCGTTCTGGGTGAATCCCACGCTCACGGCCAAAATCAAGTACGCGGAATGGGCGGAAGGTCGTTCTCTTCGCCAGCCATCGATCCAGGCGATTGTGGACGTGCCGCCGCACGCCTGCAGGCTGGACAGGGAGATGATGAGATGACCCATCCCTACCGGTCTGCGGAGGCCGTTCCTTTCCCCTGCGTCTGCTTGTGTTTCAGGTGATTGATCGCCTGCATCTCCAGATAGGAGCTCACCAGCGCCGCCAGATAGCAGAAAAAATACGTCACGCCGCTGACCAGGCCGGCAAATCTGATCCGCTCCTCCAACCAGGCCCCGCCGACAATCGACACCACACACCCCATGAGCGCCAGCTTGTTGATCCAGGACCACGTCCGGAAACGCTTGTACTCTCTCGTATGGACGGGAAGCTCGTCCCGTTCGCCCCCCCGTTGGCGCAAGCGGGCTGCCGCGAACAGGAACGCCAGCAGGGGAAGCTGAATGATGATGGTGATTGCCGGCATGCCGTAGCTGATGAAGCGCAGCACGTCATCCGTTTTGGGAAACGACAGGAGCGAGGAGACCACGACAAACAAGCCGCACGGCCCGTTGCAGGCGGTGTAATGATGCTGGCCGGCAAACGATCCGACGCCGACGAGAAAGGCGATGTAGGTGACGACTACCTTAATCGTGAAGGCGGGAAACCAGATGCTGAACAGGATCACTTCCACGCGGTCCAGGAAGTCGGTAATGTGAATCTGCTGCACAAGCGTGTGGAGGGGGAAGCTCAAGCGGCTGGTGATCAGATACCCCATCACGCCCAACTGAATCACCATCAAGAGCGTGAGCGAGAACCCGGCGATTATCGCCCCGTGCTTCATCGCGGAATACAGCAGCCGGGAGTGGGAGATGGCATGCAGAAACGCGCCGAACAAAAAGATGTCGCCAAACATCCCGGACGCAATCAGATTACTGAGGCCGACCGCCGCAATCTTGCTCTCCAGCACCGGCTCCAGCCGCTCAACCGCATATTCGTTGCTCAGTGTAAAGTACAACAAGGTGGCGATGAGAAAAAAAACGGGGAAGTACATTTCATTGACGCGGGCAGCCACTTCGATGCTTGTTCGGCCGTAGTACATCAGCACCAGGACGAACACCAGGAGAATGATTTCCAGCGGCGTCCGGGGCAGCAGCGTCAAATGCAGGTAGAAGCTGACCCCCTTGATATCCGCCACGATCAGCAGCCAGAGGTAGAACAGCACGATGGCGTTTACGATTCCGCCGATCCACCTGCCCCCTATCAGAAAGATGATTTCAAACAGATTTTTTCCGGGGTAGGCCCGCGTCAGCCTCGCGAAGACCAGTGCCACCAGCATCGCGTAAAACGCCGGGATGATGTAGGCAAACCACGAGTCATTCTTGGCAATTTTGGCCAGCGTTTGCGGCTGACTGATCAACGCCCCCGTGATCAGGACGCTGCCAATCAGCCAGGCAATCTGCCGGTGGTTGATCACCTGTTTCTGAATCATAATGGGTCCTCCTTACCGGATCTTCTCCAGCCACTGCTGGACGCGAACGGAAAAGACGTCGGCCAGGTAATTGGTCGGCATGATCACGTTGAGTTGAAACTGCAGCGCAACAAACAACCCGATCGTGATCAGATAAAAGAAGCCCACCACCCGCCTCTGCTTGTCCGGCATGTTTTTTCGCTTCACAAAAAACTGGAGCAGAGACGCAAGCAGCAGCAGGCAAAACAAAATCAGGAACACCCTATTCATTGTGATCTTCCTTTGTTATGTTCTCCGTTGTCTGTCCGATGTTGGTGATCTCAGCTTTGGTCTGGACGTGGAAGTCGGCCTGCGCAAGTCGCTCGTTCCAATGATCCCGCAAATCGCTTCTCCACTCCCGAGGGTACTTGCGGGCCAACACCAGGCCCAACCCGATTGTATCCGTCCGCTGCTGCCTCATTTGGGCCAGCGTCTTTTTTACCGATTCGGTGATGTGCATGGACAATTTTCGCTCCAGGGCAGCCATGTTGGCCGCCTTGCTCAGATCCGCGTTGGTCATGTTTTCAATCACGGTCGCCGAGGCGTACACATTGATCAAAAACTGGATCCGGCCCTGCCTGATCACCGGATTGATTTCCGCCTTCCCTTTGTCGAACTGGACGCTGACGTTCTCCTTGTCCGTCAGGGCAACCTGTGTGGCGAAGGGGGTAAACTGATGGCGAAACCATCGCAGCCCCCCTGCCGCTTCATCGTGGAACACACCAACCATCCTGTCGCCGCGGAATTGTGCCACCCCGAGGATTTGAATCTCCTTGGACTTGCCTTTGGGATGGGAATGGACGGACGTCACGTACGGCAAGTAGGCGTCCACGCCAGGTGTGCTCAGCATCTGTGCCATGTCTTTGACGGAGACGGGGATCGTTTCCTTTTTGATCAGTTCCCTCATCGCCTCACCCGAGAACCGTTCAAAACTGGGCTGTGCCTGCAGCATGGTAATGCCCTTCCCCTTGGCCAGCACCAGGTACGCGGTCAGACGGTTCTCCGGGAAACGGGCCACAATATCCAGCACCTTGCTCAGTCCGTCCCGGGCCAACTCTTCCCCGATGACAATGACGCGATGGTGGGCGTAGAACAACTGCCGGCTCATCCTGGCCTGAAGCAAGCTGTTTGCTTCCCGCAGCGTCTTGCCCGTGGCCGAGTCGACGTAATAGGTTTTATCCCCGCTGGTGCCTCCGCCGCCCCCGGTCGGTCCGCCCAGGTTGCTCACCAGCGGAACCTGAACGGACAAGCGGTACTCGCCATTGGCCTCCTTGTCGATGGAAAAGGCAATCACGATGGCGAGGTCGTTCACTTCCACCCGGTCCCAGCAGCCGGCCATCAGCAATCCGCAGAGCGCGGCAACGCATCCCTTCATCCATCGTCTCATTCCTTCATCCCTCTCCTCGCGTGCGGCCTCCGTCACCTGTCCCCGATCCGCCTTGGCGAACGGTGCCGGAGCTGCCGTCGCGCTGCTGTTGGCTGGTATGGCCGGCCCGCAGCCGACGAGCGTCCTGCACGCCGAGAAAGCTGGGCCGTTTGTTCATGTAGGACCAGGGAGCACGGATCAGCACGTCCTTCAGGTCACCAACCGACATTGGCGCAATCGGCGACAGATAGGGGACGCCAAGCGAACGCAGGTTGGCCAAGTGTCCCATGATCAGCAAAATGCCGACGAGAATCCCGTATATACCCAGAATCGAGGCCGCAATCATCAGCGGAAAACGCAGCATCCGGAGCGAGATGGAGGCGTTGAAATGGGGAACGGTAAACGAAGCGATCCCCGTAATGGACACGACGATCACCATCGGCGCTGACACAATTCCTGCCTGCACGGCCGCCTGGCCCACGACAAGCGCCCCCAGGATGCTGACCGCCTGACCGACCGTTTTGGGCAGGCGGACGCCGGCCTCCCGCAGCGCCTCAAAGGAGATTTCCATGATCAGCGCCTCCACAATCGCCGGAAACGGGATGGACTCCCGCGCCGCCGCGATGCTGAGCAGCAGGGTGGTGGGCAGCATCTGCTGATGGTACGTGGTGATGGCCACATAGGCGGCGGGCGTGAGCAGCGAAATGAGCAGGAACAGATAGCGCAGCCAGCGGATCAGGGTGGCCATCTGGAACCGTTCGTAGTAGTCTTCGTTCGCCTGCAGCATGATCCAGAACGTGGTGGGCACGATCAGCACCATGGGCGTTCCGTCGACAAAAATGGCGATCCGCCCCTCAAGCAGCGCTCCCGCCACCGTATCCGGCCGCTCGGTATACTGGACCTGCGGAAACGGGGAGTAGATGTTGTCCTGAATCAGTTCCTCGATGTACCCCGATTCCAGGATCCCGTCGCTCTCGATCACGCTGATTCGCCGCGTCACTTCTTCCACCAGTTCCCGGTCGGCGATCCCCTCCAGGTACGCGAGCACCAGGTTGGTATTGGTTTCCCTGCCGATCACCAGCGATTTCATCTTCAGCCGGGGGGTCTTCAGCTTGCGCCGCAGCAGGGAGGTGTTCGTCCGGATGTTTTCGATGAAGCCCTCCCGCGGGCCGCGCACCACCGCCTCCCCCTCCGGCTCGTCGACGGAGCGCTTTTCCGGGCCGCGCATGCCCAAGGTGAGCGCCTGCGTGTTTCCGTCCACCATAATGCCGGTGTCGCCCGAGAGCACGGCCTGCAAAAACTCTTTGTAATCCTTCGCCTTGGAGATTTGCGAGACCGGCAGAAGAGCCTCTTCGATCACTTCGACGTCGTCATCGCCGCTCTCCAGGATCATCAACGCCTCCAGCGCCTGGTTGACCGCTCTCGTATCGATCAGGCCGTCGACGAATACGGCCACGGCCGGGACGCCGTTTTTCATCTTGAACTCGCGGATGACAAAGTCGGAGCAGTCGGAAAACAGCCGTTTCAAAAAGAGCACATTCTCCTGCAGGGCGGCGAAGACAGGAACCCCCTCCAGATCGGTCAAACTGCAGGTATTGATCGTTTTGAGCCATTCTTCCTTGTTGGGTGTTCCGTTGTGAGCCATCGCATTCACCAACCGTTGGCAAGCTATCCGTATTATGGGTGCCGGACCGGCAAAATATGCAGACGGCGCCGCCGCATAACTGTCCCGCGCCGGGGCATAGTAGTGGCAAAACTTCGGATGCCATCCCGAACATTTCTCCGGAAAGAGGGTGTCAAAGCCATGCCGACCGCCGCGGCCGATCTCGTTTTGACCGTCGAAGGCAGGGAACTGACCGTCACCAACCCGCAAAAACCGCTTTGGCCGGAAGCAAACGTCACCAAATGGGACTATATCCGCTACCTGTTGGAGGTGGCGCCTCCCCTGCTGCGCTACGCCCAAAACCGCCTGTTGACCGTGATCCGCTATCCGCACGGCATTCACGACAAGCATTTTTACCAGAAAAACCTGCCCGAGTACGCGCCGGACTGGATTGCCACGAGCCGCTGGGAAAACACGCGGTATCCGCTGTGCAACGACACCGCCACGCTTGTCTGGATGGCCAATCAGGCTGCGCTGGAGTGGCACGTGTCGTTTCATCTCGCCCACGATGAAACGCCGACCGAGCTGGTGTTCGACCTGGATCCTTCCACGCCCGAGTTCGCCCCCGCAGCCGAGACGGCGCTGCTGTTAAAGGAAGTGCTGGACGGGTTGAATCTGCCCTCATTCGTCAAGACATCGGGGGCCAGCGGTCTGCAGGTCTACATCCCGATCGAGCGGCGCTACACATTTGACGAAACCCGTCAGGTCGGTCAATTCGTCGCCACTTATCTGGCGGAGAAACACCCGAGCCTGGTCACGATCGAACGCCTGGTAAAAAACCGGGGAACCAAGCTGTACGTCGACTATCTGCAGCACTGGCGGGGCAAAACGCTGCCCGCTCCCTACTCCACGCGCGCCCGCCCGCAGGCGACCGTCTCCACTCCGATCACGTGGGACGAGGTGCCCCGCATTCATCCGACCGACTTTACCGTCCATACCGTGCCCCCGCGGCTCAGGGCACGGGGAGATCTGTTCGCGCCGGTCCACGATCCGGATCTGCGGGCATCCCTGGACCCGATTCTCTCCTTTCTCGCCAAGCGGAGGTAATGGAAGGGGAACCCCCGGCGGACCTCGCCCCTCCTCCCGCTTTGCGTTTTCTTTCGCCTTCCCTCAATTGGAACTGGCTGTGCCGTTTGTGCTATACTGGGCATCAGATGGTTGAAGGCAAGGAGGAATTCATCATGATTGATCCGATTGCGTTGTCGCTCGGCCCCATCAAGATCCACTGGTACGGTGTGATTATGGGGCTGGCGTTTTTCCTGGGCACCTATTTGGCCCGCTACAACGCCAAACGGGCCGGGATCGATCCCGACCACGTGCTGAACATGGTCGTCCTGATCATCCCGGCCGCGATCATCTGTGCCCGCTTGTACTACGTCATTTTTGAGTGGGAGCAGTACAAAGACAACCTGTTTGACGTGATTGCCGTGTGGAAGGGCGGACTGGCCATCCACGGCGGGTTGATCGGCGGTTTTCTCGCCGGTGCCTGGTACGTCCGCAAGCACAATCTTCCGTTTCTCAAGCTGGGGGACGTGCTGATTCCCAGCGTCATTCTGGGACAGGCGATCGGCCGCTGGGGCAACTTTATCAACCAGGAAGCCCACGGAGGGCCGGCCACGGAGGAGTTCATGTCGCACTTTCCCGCGTTTATCCGCGAACAGATGTACATCGGCGGCCAGTACTACCACCCCACGTTCTTGTACGAATCGCTGTGGAACCTCGTGGTCTTTGCCCTCCTGATGGTCATGCTGTACCGGTTGAAACGCTTTGACGGGCAGGTGCTGTTCAGCTACATGATCCTCTACTCGCTCGGCCGCTTCTTTATTGAGGGCATGCGAACCGACAGCCTGATGCTCGGCCATACGCTGCGCGTCGCCCAGCTTGTCAGCCTCAGCCTGATCGCCGTCGGGGTCGTGCTGCTGCTGGTGTATGCCCGCAAAAGCAGGCAGCAGTCCGATCACTCCCAACAGTCGTCGGAATGACGAACACATACGCCCAAAAAACCGATCCGTGTAGTATGCCCCCCTTAAACGTAGACGTTGGAACCCCCAGGGTTGACCGATCAATACGTTAGGGGGTGCATTCTTTTCTTACAGTCAACGGCCAATCGTTCCCACCAGCTCTTGTCCCTGAGACGCCCGGAAAGCAGTTGAAATACATAAGGACGTGTCTGGACTGATCGGAACAGATACGGTTGAAACAAAATAAGCCGACCCCGGTCGCGTACCGGGGCCATCTAGCAGATTACGGTCATTCCTTGACGGTAAACTCAATGGAGCCCAGTCCGTCCCATTTGGCAGAAACGACATCGCCGACAGCAAGTGGCTGCGCTCCGGTAATGCCGCCGGTCAAGATCAGTTGGCCGGCGTGCAGCTTGCGCCCTCTGCGAGACAGCATGTTGGCCAACATGGCGACGGAATGGGCCGGATGTCCCAGCACTGCCGCCCCTGCGCCCAAATCTTTCAATTCCCCGTTGATGGAGAGGGTAACTCCGACCAGATCCAGTTCCAGCTCATCCGGTTTGCGCAGCCTCGATCCGATGAACACACGGGAAGCGGACGTGTTGTCCGCGATCACGTCGGGGAGGGTGAACTGAAAATTCAGGTAGCGGCTGTCGATAATCTCCAGGGCGGGAACGACGTATTCCGTGGCGGCCAACACGTGAGCGCCCGTCACTCCCGGTCCTTCGATATCCCTGCCGAGGATGAACGCGATTTCCGCTTCCACTTTCGGATGAATCAATTCACGGAAAGACAGGACGCCGCTGTCAACGGACATGTAATCAAACACATGGCCGTAGATCGGCTCGTTTACGTTCATCTGCTTCATTTTGGCCCGGCTGGTAAAGCCCATTTTCAGCGCGATCACCCGATGGCCCTGCTCGCGCTTGATGGCAACCAGCTCATCCTGGATCCGGTACGCATCCTCTACCGACAAGTCTGGATATTCAGCCGTAAGTTTCACCACTTCCTGCCGGTTGAACTCCGCATCGACCAGCTTTTGCGCCAATGATCTGTAGGAATGTTCCGCAAGCAAGCTGTCCACCTCCTTATCGCAGTCCCGCTGCACTGCGCTGCTTCGCGATTTCCGCAGCGACATCAATGATCATGTCTTCCTGACCGCCTACCGCTTTTCGCTTCCCGAGCTCAATCAGGATATCGCGGGAATCAATTCCGAACTTCTTCGCGGCACGCTCCGCATGTAGCCGGAAGCTGGAATACACGCCTGCGTATCCGAGGACCAGGCTGTCCCGGGTAATCTCCTGCGGAACCTGAAGGATGGGCGCAACGATCTCTTCCGCCAGATCCATCATTTTGTAAAGATCAATGCCGGTTTCGATGCCCATCCGTTCCAGCACGGCGACCAGTACTTCCGTTTGCGTATTGCCCGCGCCGGCCCCCAAACAGCGGACACTGCCGTCGATGCGCGTTGCCCCTTCCTGAATCGCCGCCAGCGTGTTGGCCATCGCCAGGGACAAATTATTGTGCGCGTGGAACCCGATCTCAACGCCGATGCTTTGCTTTAATGCCCTGATTCGTTCGGCCACTTCATGAGGCAGCAGGGCGCCGGCCGAATCAACCACATACACCGCATCGGCTCCGTAGCTCTCCATCAGTTTCGCCTGCTCGACCAGTTTTTCCGGAGGTGCCATGTGAGACATCATCAAAAAACCGACGGTGAAGAGGCCAAGTTCTTTGGAGCGGGCAATGTGTTGAGCGGAAATATCGGCTTCGGTAACGTGCGTCGCGATCCGCGCCATGCCGACACCCAGCTTCGCAGCGGCATTCAAATCCTTGATTGTGCCGATTCCCGGCAGGAGGAGCACACCTACCGTCGCCTGTTTGCAGACGGCAACTGCCGCCTCGATCAGTTCCATCTCATTCGTTCGGGACAGCCCGTACTGCAAGGAAGAACCGGCCAGACCGTCTCCATGGGAAACTTCGATGAAGGGAACATTCGCCTCGTCCAAAGCGCGGGCCACGCTCACCA
Source organism: Brevibacillus sp. LEMMJ03 (assembly GCF_007197875.1). Classification (NCBI taxonomy): domain Bacteria; kingdom Bacillati; phylum Bacillota; class Bacilli; order Caryophanales; family Paenibacillaceae; genus Brevibacillus; species Brevibacillus sp. LEMMJ03. The sequence goes on from NZ_VKJN01000008.1 coordinate 69,505, forward strand.
CCTGTTCCACGGTAAATTGATGGTTGATCGCATGGCTGCCGTCGCGAAGCGCCACTTCCGTGATGAGAATATCCCGTTTACCACTCATCTGTTTCGTCTCCTTTCCAGTTTCAGACGGATGCTGCGTTCACGTGGTGCGCGGCAAATTCCTCCGCCACTTTCACCGCCGTCGCTGTCATGATGTCCAAATTGCCGGAGTAGGTGGGCAGGTAATCGCCGGCCCCTTCCACTTCCAAAAAGACGGTGACTTTGTTGCCGTCGAAAATGGGCTCGGTACGGAGACGGTATCCGGGTACGTACGATTGAATATAGCCTGCGGTTTGCTCAATGGATGCAGCAATCGCCTGTTCATCCAGCGTTTCTTCGTCAACCAGCGCATACACCGTGTTCCTCATCAAAATCGGCGGCTCTGCGGGGTTCAGGATGATAATCGCCTTGCCTTTCTTCGCGCCGCCAATGGCTTCGATGCCGTGGGCGGTGGTTTCCGTAAATTCGTCGATGTTGGCGCGGGTGCCCGGACCGGCGCTTTTGCTGGAAATGGTGGCGACAATCTCAGCGTAGTTGACCGGGCTCACGCGGTTAATCGCGTGAACGATCGGAATCGTCGCCTGGCCTCCGCACGTAATCAGATTGATGTTTTTTTCGTGCAGGTGGGAACCGAGATTTACGGCCGGAACGACATATGGGCCGACTGCGGCCGGAGTCAGGTCGATGGCAAGCTTGCCCGCTTCCCGGAGGGCCTTGGCGTGACGAATATGCGCTTTCGCAGACGTGGCGTCAAAGACGATGTCGGCAAGTTCCGGACTGTTTTCCAAAAACTGCTTCAGTCCACCGTCGAACACTTCATAACCGCGCTGCTTCGCCATGCGCAGTCCCTCCGAGTCGGGATCGATGCCGATCATCGCGGTAAGCTCCAACTGGCTTGACCGGCCCAGCTTCATCATCAAATCGGTGCCGATGTTTCCGGAGCCGAGAATGGCAACCTTTACGTTAGACATGAAATCTCACTCCCACTTCCCCGAGATGGGCGATTCGCGCGCTGAAACAGTCTCCGGGGGCCGCATTGACCGCCGCAGACAGGGCACCAGACAGAATCACTTCCCCGGCTTTCAGCGTAATCCCAAACTCAAACAGCTTGTTGGCCAGCCATGCCACGCAGTTGGCAGGGTTGCCCAGCGCCGCTGCTCCCACACCGGTATTGACCAACTCGCCGTTTTTGTATAGGGCCATACCAGCCAGCGCGAGGTCGAGTTGATCCGGCTTCACGGGGCGTCCGCCCAGCACGTACAAACCGGAGGAGGCATTGTCTGCAATCGTATCCTGCAGCTTGATCTTCCAATCCGCGATCCGGCTGTCCACAATTTCCAGAGCAGGGAGGAGATAATCGGTCGCCTGCAGCACGTCTGACGCGGTAAGGCGAGGCCCTTGCAAGTCGCGCTTTAACACGAAGGCAATTTCCCCTTCCACCTTGGGCTGGATCACGCGCTGAAACGGAATCTCCCCTCCGTTTTCAACGGCCATGCCCGACAGCAGATGACCGTAATCAGGCTGGTCGACCCCGAGCAGTGTCTGCATGGCTAACGAGGTCAACCCGATTTTCTTTCCGACAACGACGTCGCCGGCTTTCACCTTTCGCTCGATCGTGTGCAGCTGCACACGGTACGCTTCTTCTGTCGTCAAATTGGGGTCCAGGGCCGTTAACGGCTCTACCCCGCGGCCGCTTCGTTCCGCCTCCGCCAAATGGTCGGCAAATCTCGTGATTTTTGCCTGGTCCAAACGCCGCAACCTCCCTGTGTGACGATTTCATAGTTTCATGGTAACGGTCTTTGCTTCCGTATAGAATTCGAAGCTGTGCCGCCCACCTTCACGGCCGATGCCGCTCGCTTTTGCCCCGCCGAACGGCGTGCGAAGGTCGCGCACATACCAGCAGTTGATCCACAGCAGGCCGGACTGCACCTGAGCTGCCACCCGGTGGGCACGTCTCAGGTCGTTCGTCCAGACCACGCCGGCCAATCCGTAGATCGAGTCATTGGCGATGCGAATCGCTTCTTCCTCCGTTTTGAACGGAATGACGACGACGACCGGGCCGAAAATTTCCTCTTGGGCCACCCGCATTTTATTGTCTACGTCATAAAAGACGGTCGGCTCGTAGAAGTTTCCGTCACCCAGGCTGGTGATTCGCTTGCCGCCGTAAGCAAGCTTGGCGCCTTCGGCCAGACCGATCTGCACGTAGTCATCGACCGTTTTCAGGTGGCTGCGCGATACGAGCGCCCCCATATCCGTCTCCGGATCCAGCGGATCGCCCACCTTGATTTGCTGCACCGCCTTCACGAATTTGTCGAGGAACCGGTCGTAAATGCTTTCCTGCACCAGCAGCCGCGACCCGGCCAGGCAGATTTCTCCCTGGTTGCGGAAAATCGCTTCGATGGACCCCTTCACCGCTTCATCGAGATCGGCGTCTTCAAACACGATGTTTGCCGACTTTCCGCCCAGTTCGAGAGAGACCGGGATCAGCCGGGAAGCGGCGTTTTTCATGACCGTCTTGCCTGTCGTCGTCTCGCCGACAAACGAAATCCGACGTACGTAGGGATGCGTGGTCATCGCCGTGCCGACGGTTCCTCCCGGGCCGGTCACGATGTTCAAAACGCCCGGGGGCAAGCCTGCCTCATTCGCGATTTCCCCCAGCATCACGGCGCTCAGGGGAGTATAAGAGGCCGGCTTCACCACCACGGTATTGCCGGCTGCCAGGGCCGCGGAAGCTTTCCAGGTCATCTGCATGAACGGCAGATTCCACGGAATAATCAGGCTGGTCACCCCTGCGGGAGCGTATTTCGTGTACGACATGAAATTGCGCATCTCGTAGTTTTCATGAATCAGGTATTTGGCCATCTCGGCAAAAAAGCGCAAGTTCCAGGCAGCTCTGGGAATGTCAAAGCCGTGGCTCTCCTTGATCGGCTTGCCGACATCGAGCGTTTCCACCCAGGCCAATTCGTCCACCCGTTCCATGACGAGGTCGGACATTTTGCAGAGAATCTTCGCCCGTTCTTCGACAGGCATACCGCTCCAGACGCCGCTTTCAAAGGTGCGCTGCGCCACTTCAATCGCCTTGTTCACATCTTCCTCGCCGGCATTGGCCACCGAGGCCAGCTTTACATTGATCGCCGGGTTGATCGTGTCGAACGTCTCGCCGGATATGGCGTCGATGTATTCGCCGTTGATGAACAGCTTGGCGTCTTTAATCTTTCTTTCTCTTTCCTGTGCAGTCTGGCTCATCTGAATCCTCCCTACTCCTCAATTTCCACGATCATCTCAACTTCGACCGCGTTGTTGTGCGGAAGCTGCGCCATGCCTACCGCAGAACGTGCGTGTTTGCCTTTCTCACCGAAAATCTGCACCAGTAAATCGGAGGCGCCGTTCATCACCTTGGGTTGATCCGTAAAATCAGGAGCGCTGTTGACAAAGCCCAGGAGTTTGACAAACCGTTTCACTTTGCTCAATTCGCCGATCTCCCGTTTGACGACCGCCAGGAGATTTAGCATGCACTGTCTTGCCGCCAGATAGCCTACTTCCACCGTAACGTCTTCTCCCAGTTTGCCGCGGTACTCATCCGTCCCTTGACCGGCAAGAAACAGGAGATTGCCGGTGCGAACGCAGCCCACGTAATTTCCCGCAGCCTGCCGCGGTGCAGGCAGCGTCAAGCCCAGTTCCTGCAATCGCTGTTCGGGTGTCGCATCATGTATCGTCATCGTTACCTCACCTCCACCTGGCTCATGTTCAGGAAGCGAAGCGCGTTTTCCCCCAGCATCGCCCGCTTCTGTTCTTCCGTGACCGTCAGCATCTGGTCAATGACCTCGCCCGGGGGAATTTCCCGAAGCAGGAACGGGTAATCGGAGCCCATCAGGATCCGCTCGTGGCCAAAGCGGTCAATCATGTACTGGATGTTCGCCGGATCATAGACCAACGAATCAAAATAGAAATTCTTGGCGTAATGGCTGGGCGGCTGTTCCAGCAGCCGGAGATGGGGCCATACCTTCCAGCCCTGGTCCAGCCGGGGAAGAATGTAAGGGAATGATCCCCCGCCGTGGGCCAAACAAATCCGCAGGCGGGGGAATTTCTCGATCACGCCCCCAAGGATCAAGCTTGCTGCAGCGAGGGCCGTTTCGCTCGGCATCCCCACGGTGTACATGAGATTGTGGCGAGGCATCCGCTCTCTGCCCAACGTCTCCCACGGGTGGACAAACAGCGGCACGTCCCACTTCTCGCACATCTCGAAAAATTCCAGGAAAGCAGGGTCATCCAGATTGTTTCCGTTCACATTGGTGCCGATTTCAATCCCTTTCAGGCCCAGTTCGTGAACGCAGCGATCCATTTCGCGGATGGCGACGGCCGTGTTCTGCAGAGGAACCGTTCCAAGACCCACAAACCGGTCGGGATGCTGTTTCACGGTTTCCGCAATGAAATCGTTTTGGATGCGGGCCATCACTTCCGCTTCTTCAGCGGGCGCCCAATAGGAGAACGTGACGGGAATCGGAGACAGCACCTGGATGTCCACCTTTTCCCGGTCCATATCCTGGATCCGCTTCGCAGGGTCCCACACCTGGTCGGTTACTTCGCGGAACACCTTTCCCCCGACCAGGATATGGGCGCCGCATGCGCACGTCCGGTGCAGGACAGGCCAGCGTTCCCCCTTGAATGTTTCGGCGAAGTTCGGCAGGTCTTCCGGGATGATATGGGTATGAAAATCTACTCGCATTTCCATTCGCTCGCTTCCGGCGGCATGACGTACCCGCAGTTTTTGCAAGTCCGCAGCTCCAGGCTGCCGTTGAATCCTTCGATCGCTTGTTTTACCTGCGTTTCGATATTGGTCAGCTGGACGGTAACGCGGTGCATTTCATGGTCGCATTGATCGCAGAACCAGACAAAGTCCTCCAGCTCTCCCTGGGCCCTGTTTCGCTCGATGACAATGCCGATGGTATCGGCCACCCTGTGCGGCGAGTGCGGAACATTGGCCGGGAGCAGGAACATTTCTCCTTCCCGCACGGTGATCACTTCGCGTTTGCCTTCCTGGTTGATGATCTCAACGTAACAATCCCCCTTCAGCTGAAAGAAAATTTCTTCCGAGGGATCGACGTGGAAGTCTCGCCGTTTGTTCGGTCCGCCCAGCACCATCACCATCAGCTCCGCGTCTTTCCAGATCACTTTGTTGTTGACCGGAGGTTTCAGCTGATCCTTGTTCTCCTCGATAAATTTCCACAAATTGATCGGTGCGAACATGCTCGTCGTGCTCATGTCAATCGCTCCTTTTCCGCTTGGATTTCTTTCACCGTCTTTCCGCCAATCGCCCAATGGCTCAGCGGAATCTCGTAAAGGATGATCCTGATCCGTTCGGGTGCGACCTGCAGGGTTTCGGAGACCGTTTGCGTCACGTTGGCAATCAAACGCTCCTTCACCTCTTCATCTCGTCCCTCCAGCAGCTTGATCTCAAGAATAGGCATGAATGTCACCGGCTTTTAACGCTTTTTGCAGATGGACCACTTCTTCGGCCAGATTCCTGATCCGCTGCAGTACGTCTTCGTCCACCAGTTCATTCTGCCGGTTGAAGTGGTCGGCATGCGCGTACACATAGCCGGGTGCAACGTACGCCCGGAAGTATCCGGCGATGGGCTTCAGCTGATTTTCAATCACCAGATAATGCTGATACGTGCCCCCGTTGGCGACAAACCCCATCACTTTATGGCGAAGCGCCTGCGGATGAACCAGGTCGAACAGGTTCTTCAGCACCCCGGTGATCGAACCCTGAAAGATCGGCGTGCCGATGATGTAGAAATCAGCGGAAGAGACAATGTCGATCACCGTTTTCGTGTCACCGGTGTAGGTGGACGGATCGCGCCCGTCACAGAACTGGACATCGTACTGCTTCATATCCAGCAGTTCCACTTCCAGCTCAGGTTCCAGCTTCTTCACTTCCTCGAGAACCTTTTCCACGAGTATGCGCGTTTTTGCCCCCACAATCGTTCCTGAAATGCCTAACAGCTTCATCCCGTTTCCTCCTTTGTCCGAAGCGGCCGTCCGTTCCTCACGCTTTCGCGACCGGTTCATGGAGATTAAGCACGCTCAACGCGTCATCGACCAGGTCAAACGAGCGCACCCGTTTGTAATTGTTGAAAAAGATCGCCCGCTTGCGGATCGGATCGCCGGTATAGTAGCGTTCGTATTGCAGGAGCCGCTGTCCGAACGCTTCTCCGCACAGATCCCAGGCCAGCTTGAACAAACGGACGCGTTCCTTCCCTGAGACACCCGCGCGACCGGCGTAATACTTCTCCATATCTTCCGCCAATTCCGGATTGGCAAAATCGGCCCCTGTCGGAGACATCAGCAAACCGCCTGCACCGATGATTTGCAGCACTTCCACGGCGCGCGGGTACATCTTCGGCAGCAGTCCGCGTATCGTTTCCAGCGGCACCCAACCCGGCATGATTTCGCCCGACGGCAATACGTCGCACTCCTGTTCGGCGATCCGCAGCAGCGCCCTGATCGATTCCACCGACTGGATCAGCTCGCCCAAGTCGTTCTGGACATTCAGGTAGACATCCACCCCGATGGAGTCGGCCAAGCGGACCGCTACTTCCGTGGCAAACTGCAGTTTGATCAGCCCGCGTACACCGGTCTGATGAGCCGGCTGCTGCGCGATGCCCGTTTTCGGATACAGCAGGTTGGCCGCTTCCACGTTGTTGTACAGGAACACCCGGTCCCACGGCACCAATACATCGTGGAAGACCAGTACCGCATCCATTTCTTCAAAGCGGGACGCCAGCGGATGGTCAAACAGCGAGCGGGTTCCGTCCTGCATCGGTTCGCGGCAGAGAATCCGCAGTCCCGGCGTGTCAATCGGAATGGCAAAGGCAAGCGCGTAGCGTTCATCGCCGGGCTTGAATCCCGGGAACGAGTAGATGATCACTTCATCCGTGATCGGTGCCAGGGTGGCCAGCATTTTCGCGCCTCGGACGATCAGTCCTTGCGGCGTCTCCCTGACCGCGCCCAGATGGGTAAAGAGATCCTGCTGTTCGTGCGATGACTTGCTGCGGTCGTTTTGCGGATTGATAATCGCGTGCGTCAAGAACAAATCGTTGTCGCGGATGTACCGGTAGTACGCGCGGATATTTTCCGCCCACTGCGGGTTGTATGTTTCCAAAAAGGAAGCGTTGCTGAACAGCGACGTAAGCACAACATTGAGAAAATCCGGGGTTCTGCCCATCAAGCCGAACGTGGCTTTGGCATACGCTTCAAACAGCGCCCGGCGAGCCTGCAAATCCTCGTGGGTTTTCGGGACCAGAAACGCATTGTTCACCCGTTCCCCGGTTTCGGCACAGATGTGCGTAATCCTGTCCTGGTACTCCGGATCATGCTGCATGTCGTACAGTTTTGCGATTTCACGTATCGGCTGCTGGAACACAACCTCGTCGCATACATGGGTCACTCTCCGCCCGGACAGCCAAATCTCCGGCTGCCGGGATTTCAGCCCGTTGATGTACTGGGCACCTGTTCGGATTCCCATGGAAATTCCTCCCTACTTTCTTGGTTAGGATGAGTTCCTGTCTTGTGATTGCATTATAATATTGAACAATTTTGAAAATTGTAGTGCGGTTAACGTTTTCAGCCGATTTTTGAAGTGCCGTCAGAAAAAAAGGCTGCCGATCGTATCGACAGCCTCCCACGCGTTGGTTAGATGTTCCCGTCGCGGTGCTTCGGGATAAACAACACCATGACCGAAGCGATGATTCCCGCGATGGCAAAGGTATAGAAGTTCCAGGCGAGCCCCATGTTCCAGGACATGAACAATCCGATCAGCACCGGGCCGGAAATCGCCCCGATCCGACCGAACCCGATCGCCCAGCCCAGCGCGGTCGCCCGGTTATCCGCGGAGAAATACTTGGAAATGTAGGCGTTCATGATCAACGTGGTACCGATCGTCCCGAAACCGGCGAGGCCGACCAGGGCGTACACCACCGGCATCGACGATTTTACACTCAAGAGGGCCATCGAGACCCCGGCGAGGAGGTAAGAGATGCTGATGATCTTCTGCGACCCCCACCGGTCTGCCGCCCTGCCCGCCAACAGCGCGCCTACCGCTGCCGACAGGTTCAGCATAAACAGGAAACCCAGACTGGATCCGAGCGGATACCCCGCCTCCTTCATCATTTTCGGCAGCCATGTGCTCAACCCGTAAATCATCAGCAGGCCCATGAAAAAGGCGATCCAGAAGCAGACGGTCGCGCGGATGTTTTGTTTGGCGAACAGCGCGGCGACCGAGGCGAATTGACCCTGTCCCTCGTTCGCTTGATCCGGCTTGTATGCTCCGATGGTATCAAGCGGAATGTTGTACCGGCTGGCAATTTGCTCCGCCTCTTCGCGTCTGTTCTTCGCCAGCAGGAAGCTGATCGATTCGGGCAAATACTTGAGAATGAACGGCACGAGGAGAATCGGGACGGCGCCGAGCCAGAACAAGAACCGCCAGCCGAAATCCTGCAGGAAATACATCGACAGCAGCGCACCGAGCAGACCGCCGACCGGGTACCCTGTGTACATCACGGCGTACATCAACGACCGCCGTTCCACCGGCGAATACTCGATGGTGAGGGCGGACGCCGTGGGAATCACGCCGCCCAGCGCGATACCTCCAAGAAAACGAAACAAACCGAACATGTCAGGCGAGGGTGCCATCGCGGCAAACCCCATCATGATGGAAAACAACGATACGCAAAAAGCCAATGTCTTTTTGCGCCCGATCATGTCCGTGACAGTTCCGACACAGATGGCTCCCACCAACATGCCGACCAGCGCATAGCTTCCAATGGCCCCCGCTTTCGCCGGAGACAGCGCCCAATCCTTGTACTCCATCAACGAAGGCAGCACAGCGCCGTAGATGCCGAGATCATACCCGTCTGCCAGCATGCTGAACCAACAGATGACAACAACGAGCAGCGTGATGGCTGGCATTGTCCTGGCTGCCGGTTTCGACGACGGATCGAGAACGGGCGCATCCATTTGCAGATTCCCTTTCATCATATCCTCCCCCTGATAATTGTTTAAATATTTAAAAAATGCCGTGAACTGATTGTACTAAAAGGGAGGACCTCCCTGTGTAAATTGCTTAACGTTCCAATCCCTTTTTTCGAACCCTTCCGTCACGCCGGTTGTAAACCAGTTAACATTTTTTCAGACTTTTTTTCGCGACGAGAATGTTTACGTTGTACATATGCTCTTCGCCCATTTATAATTGTGCTGGTGGTTTCTAAAAATTTTGATTTATGAAACATGGGAGCTTGAAGGGTATGAGCCTGCTGGACAGTGTCGTACACGTATCTTCCATCATGCACAGGATGGTTTTGTGCTTTGAAGATGATTTTACGCTCGGGATCACGGATAGGGAGAAATTTTTAACCTACCTGCCCGGAAAGACCTTGCAATTCGGATTATCGCCGCATGATCCAATCAAGGAAGGCAGTCTGGCCAATACGATTATCAAGCAGGGAAGACCAATGACGAAGCTGATGGATTCCTCGGTGTACGGAATCGCCTACATTGCCGGCGGACTGCCGATTGAGGAAGACGGCAGGATTTCCGGTGCGCTCGTCTTCGGAGTCAGTCTGGATCGCCAAAATAAGCTGGCACAGATTGCCGAACACCTGTCGGCCATTGTGGAAGAGGTTTCCGCCCAGTCCGTGGTGATGCAGTCAAGCGCTGAGACGTTGTCGTCACACAGCGAGAAGCTTCATCAGGTCATGACCGGAATGCTGCAGCAAGTAGAAACAACCTTTTCCGTATTGAAATCAATCTCGGACATCGCCAAGCAGTCGGGCATACTCGGGTTGAACGCCTCGATTGAAGCCGCCCGTGCAGGGGAGCAGGGCAGAGGCTTTGCGATCGTTGCGGGAGAAATGCGTCGTTTGGCTTCGACGTCCGGCGATTTGGCAAAGGAAATCTCCAAGAGCCTTTCTTCGCTGCAGGAGGAGATCACCTCTCTTTCACAAATGGTGCTTGCATCAAAAAATCTCGCAAAGGCACAGACAGAAGGGATTATGGAACTGGCTTCCGCCATTCAAGACGTTACCAAGGAGGCATGCCTGCTGCAGCAGATGTCGCAGATCCAAGCCGGCAGCTAACCACAGCCGTTATCGTTTACAACCATATTGAAAGGAGTGTTCGATATGGTATCCCCGTTTGAAACCGACCTGAAGTGGGAGACGTTTCTGAAGTACGGGAAGAGGCAATTCGTGAAAGGAAAATCCGTCATTTACTACCAGGGCAGTCTGGGAGACGGGTTTTATTACCTTCACAAGGGCTTGGTGAAAATCGTCACCTCCACGGTAAAAGGAAACGACCGGTTGTTGAACATCGTGGTGCCCGGCCAACTGCTCGGGATTCAAACCATGGACCGGCAAACGCACTTTACCACCGCGATCGCCGTTAAGGACTCGGTGGTCTATCATTTTTCCTGCGAACAGTTTGCGAAACTGATGAAGGAGCAGCCGGAATTACTGCCCCTGTTTGCTCAAACCGTCAATCAAAAAATGCGGATTCTTCTTTATGCGATTAATATGAAAGCGCTTTCTTCTGAAGAGCAGATCGCCGCGCTGCTCCTCAACATCTGCGATGAGTTTAAAAACTATGAAGTCCCCCTCACCCAACAGGACCTGGCGCACTGCACCGGATTAACCCGAATCACCGTATACAAAATCCTGAAACAGTGGAAAGAAGACGGACTGATCGACATCGAGCAGCGCAAATTTGTGATCAAGCGTCCGGATGTGTTGCGGAAGTTGAATCTGTCTGCACCGACAGCGAAAACGGTTTAGTCTGGAGCGCTCATTCCCTGTCCAATGTTGCGCAGAGAATGATGTTGGGAAGGAAAGGTGATCGTATGGTAAACCTTCGCTACAAGTGGACTCCGTTCTTACCATATGGACAAAAACTGGAACTGAAAAAGAATACGTTCGTGTATCGCCAGGGAGAAAACGGCAGAGGCTTTTATTACCTGGAGCAGGGCGGGGTGAAAATCAGCCTGCTATCCGATAACGGCCACGAGCGTGTCATTGACTACGTCCCGATCGGGACCCTGCTAGGGGAACACGGGGCTCACAGAGGAACCTATTTGACAACCGCGGTTACCACTACACCTTCGATTCTCTATCATTTCTCCGATGAAGCCTTGTCAAGAGTGTGCAAGGATCATCCCCATGCGGCGATGATCTTCACCAACTCCCATATCTATAAAGTACGACTCCTCGCCGAAATCATTTCCTATCTGGACAGCCCGGTCGAACAGCAAATGGCTCACTTTTTGTTGAAATTGATTCAAATTCATGAGAATGAAAACATCCCCATCGACCAGACGTCGTTCGCCCGGTACATCGGCACGTCCCGGATCACGGTCAACAAGATCATCCAGAAATGGCGCCAGCAAGGCTTTATCCAATTCTCCAACGGCGTGATTCAGGTGATTCAGATCGAGCGGATTCGAGAGATACTGACCCAAATGGAAAGTGAGCAGTTTGAGCAAAGTACGTCCTTGTAACCCCCTCCGCAGTGGGAGGGGGTCTCCCTTTATTGAAGAATCGAGACTGCTCAACGGGGTCTTGACCGGTGGGCCGGGTGATTTTTTGCTGGTCTGAATTGTCGCAAAGGTGGGCATAACTGAAAGAAAACGACGAAAGGAGAAGGATCGCATGGATGACGACATGTTGGAGGCGTATCTGGACCGGAGCGTGCGCGTTCACTTCGCCCCGGGCATGATCGGTCCCGGCCTGTCTTCCTTCGAGGAAGGAAAGCTGCACGACTACAGCGCGGCGGGGCTGCTGCTGGAGGCCGCGGACGGTTCACTCGCCTACATCCCGTTCACTTCGGTCCGGATGGTGCAGATCAAACCGCGACCCGGCTTTTGGGAGCGCTTGACCGGCACCTCCTGATCCGTTTTCCCTGCAAACAACAAAGCTCCTCTCCCCCGTCAGGAGAGAGGAGCAGGAGCCTTGATTCCGTTACAAAAAGACGTCGAAGACCACGTAACAGGCGGCCGCGAGCAGTCCCGTCGCCGGCAGCGTGAAGACCCACGTCACCAGGATCCGGCCGGCCAAGCCCCACTTCACCGCGGAGAACTTTTGCGACGCGCCCACGCCCAGGATGGACGAGGTGATCACGTGCGTCGTGCTGACGGGCAGCTTCAGCGTGGTAAAGATGGTAATGATCAGGGCAGACGACAAGTCGGCGGAGAACCCGCTGATCGGCTTGATCTTCATGATCTTGCCGCCCATCGTCTTAATGATCCGCCAGCCGCCAAACGAAGTGCCGAGCGCCATCGCGATCGCCGCCGAGATTTTCACCCAGAGCGGGATGGTAATCTCTCCCGTCTCCGAGGTCATAAAGCCGCCGGAGATCAGCGCGAAGGTGATAATCCCCATTGTCTTCTGGGCGTCGTTGGCCCCGTGGCTGAACGACTGCCAGGACGCCGCCAGCACCTGCAGCGAGCGAAAGCCCCTGTTCGTGCGGTGGTACGGCATGTTGGCCACCAGTGCGGAGACCAGTTTGATAATGACAAACCCGACCACAAACGCGACGATCGGCGAGACGATCAGCGCCTGGACAATGCTGATGAAGCCCGCCAGGTTGATCGCGCCGAAACCGGCTGCGCCGACAACCGCGCCGGCCACCCCGCCGATCAGGGCGTGTGACGACGAACTGGGAATCCCGAACCACCAGGTAATCAGGTTCCACAGGATGGCGGACGTGAGCGCGGCCAAGACGATGACCAGACCGTTCTCCAGCTTGAACGGGTCGGCGATGCTGCCCCCGATCGTTTTGGCCACCCCGGTGTAGGTGAGGGCACCGATCAGGTTCAGAACGGACGCGATGAGAATTGCCGTGCGCGGACTCAGCGCCCGGGTGGACACGGACGTGGCGATCGCATTGGCCGTGTCGTGAAAGCCGTTGATAAAGTCAAAGCTGAGCGCCATGATGACGACAAGGATGAGAATGATCACGTCAGGCGAAAGACTAAGCATTCTTCAGCACGATCCCTTCTACCAGGTTGGAAACATCCTCGGCGAAGTCCGCACAGTCTTCCAGCTTGTCGTAAATCTCCTTCAGCTTGATGGCCTCGATCGGATTGGCGTCGGGCGCGTTGAGCAGGTCGGACACCATTTTCCGGTAGTTGGAGTCAGACTCATGCTCCAATTCCTTGATCTCGGCAGCGTATTGGGCCACCACCTGGTGATCCAGTTTGCGCAGGGTACGGATCAGCTCGATCAGTTTGGCCGAGCATTTCACCAGGATGTTGGCCTGAGCCAGAACGCGAGGGTCGGGCTGGCGCACCTGATAGAGGTACATCCGATCCGCTACCCCGTCGATGTAGTCGATCATTTCGTCCATCGTATGCGCGAGCTGGTGAATGTCCTCCCGTTCCAGCGGGGTGATGAACGTGGAGTTCAGCTCGTTCATGATGCGCCGAACGATTTCATCCCCTTCTTTTTCAACCGCCTTGATCGCTTTCACTTTGGCTTCCACATCCTGATAGTTGCCAATCATTTCGTAAAACAGGTGGGTCCCCTTGTGAACATTGGCGATTTGCTGTTCAAACAGGTCAAAGAAGATGTGCTTTTTGGATTTCAACATACGTTCCGTCGTCACTCCTTTGGAAAGATAACGCCTCACCGATTATAACCGAACAGCTTTCTAAAGGTAAATTTAAAAACAAGGACAAACGCGTGTTTTTTTCATTAAGATATTGTAAAGGTTTTGTAAAGGCGCATGACAAGCGAAAAACACCCGCTCTTTTCCGGATGCGAGTGTTCGTAACTGCCACCTGTTTCCTGGATTACTGTTCCGCCACCAGTATGCAGTCTTTCTTCTTTTTCGCTTCGTACATCAGGGTGTCCGCTTTCGCCGCCAGTTCCGTCGCCGTGGACGCGTGCGCGGGAAACGAAGCAATTCCGATGCTGACCGTCACGCCCCCCAGGTCTTCCCGCACATTGCGCTGGATTCTCTCCCCGACAGTCACGCCGTGCTGCGTGTCCGCATGGGGCAGCAGGATGACGAACTCCTCGCCTCCCCATCGGCCGACCGCATCCTGCGCGCGGATGCTGCGCTTCAGGATGTCGGCAAAGCGGCACAGCAGATGGTCTCCCGCCAGGTGACCATGGCTGTCGTTGAAGATCTTGAAATTGTCCAGGTCGATAAACAGCAGGGTAACCGGATAGTCGTGGCGGCGGGCCCGTTCCACCTCCCTCTCCAGCAGTTCAAAGAAGCGGCGGTTGACAAGCGCACCTGTCAGCGAGTCCAGATAGGCCGCCTCTCTCAGTCTGTCGGCGTACAGCCCCATCCGGTAGCCCACCGCTGCCTGCAGCACCGCGGCCGCTGCCGCCAGTACGGCCGTTTGCTGATTGGCGGGCAGCCCGTAGACGGCCGTCCACAGCAAGGTGAACAGGCAGGAAATCCCCAACCCTATCCAACGTAAGTCCAACGATATCCCCCTCCGACTTATTTCACACACAAAACGAGTTGAATATGATTCAAAAGACCTATTAAAACAGAAGTGAGATAGGACTTTTATCGTATTCATAGGAATATTTTACCTGCCTGTTCCAGCGAGTTCAAGGAAAAAAATCGCTAGCGCAGTGTCACGCAATAGCGTTTGAACTGGCTAGCGTATCCTTCAATCAGTTCGATATCCCTCTCATAGACGCCGTACAGCCGTTTGAGCGCGGCGCGGATCTCGGCATGCGTCCTGCCGTCGGAAATCGCCCCTTGGACTTCCATGATCCGCATGCCCTTGTGCGTTTCATCTGTCAGCATCGTCCGTTTTTTCCCCGGCTTGACCCACACCCGTACCTCGATCTCGTTCCGTTTTCCACCGTCTCGGCGATCATCAGCCAGCCCGGTCCGTCCGCTTTGCGCACCGTCAGTTTCATCTCGCTTCCACCTCTGTATAGTTGCATATACAACTATATGGCAGCAAAAAATTGATTGCATATGCAATCAATTTAATCGCCCAAGTGGGTGCGAAGCTTCAGCAGGAGTCCCAACAGCACTTCCTGCTCGCCGTCTGTCATGGCGGTAAACACATGCTGAGCAAAGTGATCCCGTACCGCTTCCATCGACTTGCGGACGAGCGGCTTCTGCTTCTGTGTCACGCGTACCAGATAGCTGCGAGCGTCCTTTGGATTGGGCTCCGTCATCAGCCACCCCTTTTTCACCAGTCCGGGCAAAATGCGCGAGACTGTCGTCTTGTCGCGCAATGTACGTTCGCCCAGCTCCGAAGGCGTCATGCCGTCATGCTGCGCCAGCACCACCAGCAGCTGCCATTGCTCCGGCGTGAGCCGAAACGGCTGCAGGGCTTTCGCCGTCTCTTCCCGGACGAGCTGCCCGATCCTGTACAGGTTGTGTCCCAAACTGTCTCGAAACACGTCCGTCATGCTACTTCCCCTTCCCGTGTCGTTTTCTTCATCTAACTACATCTTTGCATCGATCTCCAGCGGGCCGGGAGAAACGAAAAAACTGACTATTCCGATGGGTGGCAACCATCTTTCTTTTCACGCAAAAATCTCGTATACTTACAAAATATTCTTTTACCGGAAGAGAGGAATTTGCCAAATGGTTTGGCTTCAATCCGTCATCGCTCGTTATGACACGACCATCTGGATCCGCGTGATCGGGACGATCCTGACCACGTTTGCCGGATTCATGCTCCGTCCCTTCCTGGCCTTCTATCTGTATGAAAGGATGGACGGCAATCTGCTGGTGGCGGCCATGGTCACCAGCCTGCAGCCGCTGACCAGCATGATCGCCGGACTCTATTCCGGGGGAATGGCTGACCGCTACGGGCGAAAGCCGATGATGGTGGCCGCCCTGGCGATTGAAGCGATCTCCATGGCCGGCTACATCTGGGCGGAGTCCCTCTATGCCTTCGCCGCCTTGACCATTCTGAACGGGATCGGCGCCTCCCTGTTCTGGCCGGCAGCCAGCGCGCAGGTAACGGACGTGGTGCCGGAGGAGAAGCGCAGCGAGGTGTTTGCCCTGCTGCATACCGCCCTCAACCTGGGCGCGGCGGCGGGACCGCTGATCGGGGTTACCCTGTACAAGATCAACCCGGCGATCGTTTTCGGCATCTGTTCGGCCGCCCTCTTCACCTACGGGCTGCTGATCGTCTGGAAAGTGCCGGAGACGCTCCCCCGGGAGCTGCGGGAGCGCGGCGGCCAAGCGCAAGCAGACAAGCCGAAAGCACCCAAGCTGCGGCTGCGCGAGCACACCACGCTGCTGTGGATGACGCTGGCCGCCGTTCCGGTCTCGCTCCTCTACTCCCAGGTGGAGATCATCCTGCCGCAGCACCTGCGGACGCGCTTTGACGATTTCCTGACCGTGTTTGCCACCTTGATCACGATCAACGGCCTGCTCGTCGTATGCTGCCAGATCGTGATCGCCAAGTTTGCCGAACGATTTCCGGCCCACCGCGTCATTCTGCTGGCCTACCTGCTCCTCGCCTGTGTCGGCATCGGCTACGGCTGGGCCCCCACCTTTTTCCTGCTCGTGGTGGCGGAGGCCATCTTTACGCTGGGCGAGATGCTGTACGGCCCGCAGATTCAAAAGGCGATTTCCGTCATGGCGCCGGAAGCGTACCGCGGCCGTTACTTTTCCATCTTCGGGGCCAACTGGGGCATCACCGGCACGATCGGCCCATCGCTTGGCGCCGTGTCGTTCCGCAGTATCGGCGGCGCCTACTGGTTTTCCCTGCTCGCCGTACTCCTGCTCGTCGCCGGCCTGTTCCAGTACCGGCTGGTGAAGCGGGCCATGAGCCAGCCGCAGCCGGCTCCTTTGGACGGTGCCAAGCCTCCGATTGCCGCCTCATAAAGAGCGCCTGCCGCCCGCCCGACGCCGCCTGTCGCGTTCCGGGCGGGTTCAGCTTTGCGCGGCGTAGCGCAGCAGCCGTTTGTCCCGCGTCGGCAGGAGGCGGACCGGCTCCCGGTCAAACACGTACGCCCGCTTCTCCCCGCTGTCCACGAATACGACCAACGATCCCCCACAGTCCGCGTACGCTTCCCCCACGGTCACAAACGAGAAGCAGGAATATTCGGAACAAACCTGCCGCTCTCCTTCGGCGGAGGTGAGTTTTCGCTCCGCACCCGGCAGATGCCGCACTGTCGCATCCCCATCCCCCGGATACTCCAGGCCGTTATTGCCCGGCGTTGAAAAAATCAGCAGGTGACGCAGTGTACCACGAATCGAACATCCACGGCTAGGGAAAACTGGAACTACTTACCTGACGGAAGGAAGGGATTGCGATGCCCCGCATCGAAGCCGCGGCGACAGCCGTTCCCGAACACGAAATCACTCAGGACGGCTCCATGGCGGTCGCCCGCGCGTTTTTCCAACAGGCCTTCCCCGACATCGACCGCCTGCTCGCCGTCTTTGCCAACAGCCAGATCCGCAAGCGCCACTTCTGCATGCCGCTCGACTGGTTTCAAGAAGAACACGGGTTTGCCGAAAAAAACCGGCTGTACGTGGAGCATGCCGTCTCCCTTGGCGCCGAAGCCGCCCGGCGCTGTCTGGACAAGGCGGGAACGGCGGCGGCGGAGATCGACTGCCTGATCTTCGTCTCCAGCACGGGCATCGCCACCCCCAGCGTCGACGCCCGACTGATCAACCGTCTGGGGCTTCGACCGGACATCACCCGCGTGCCGCTGTGGGGGCTGGGATGCGTCGGCGGGGCGATGGGCCTTTCGCGGGCATGCGAATACGCCCGGGCCTACCCCGCAAGCCGCGTCCTGGTGGTGGCGGTGGAGCTGTGCGGATTGACGTTTATCCGGCAGGATCTGTCCAAAAGCAATCTGATCGCCACCTGCCTGTTTGCCGACGGGGCCGCCGCCGTGCTGGTGGAAGGAGACGAGGTGAAGCGGCCGTCTACTCCGCCCCGCCTCCGTTTCATGGGCGCACGCACGACGACGTGGCCGGATACGCTGGACATCATGGGCTGGGAGCTGACCGAACCGGGCTTGAAAGTGATCTTTTCCCGCGACATTCCCAGCCTGGTCCGGCAGTCGATGCGGGACAACGTCGACGGGTTTCTCGGACCGCTTGGCGTATCCGTCCCAGACGTGCAGCGTTTTATCTTCCATCCCGGCGGGGCGAAGGTGCTGGCTGCCTACCGGCAGGCGTTGGGGATTCCCGCCGAAGCCACGCGGTTGGCCGAGGACGTCCTGCGCGACTTTGGCAACATGTCGTCGCCCACCGTTTTGTTCGTGCTGGAAAAGTGCATGGAAGAGGGCTGGAAGCCGGGAGAAAAGGGACTGCTGGCCGCCCTCGGACCCGGGTTCAGCTCGGAGTTGATCCTGTTGGAAGCGAGGTGAGCAAGCGTGGGCTTTTTTTTGGCCGTCTATGCCGCCGTCGTCGCCCAGCGCTTGCTGGAACTGGCCCTGGCGCGGCGCAACGCCCGCCACATCCGTTCCGCGGGCGGCCGGGAAGTGGGGGCCGGCCACTACAAGTACATCGTCGCCCTGCATGTGCTGTTTCTCGTCAGCCTGCTCGCGGAGGGACTCCTCCATGAAGGCAGGACCGCCCCGTGGTGGGCGTGGACCTTTTCCGTATTCGCGCTGGCTCAGGGACTTCGGTACTGGTGCATCGTCAGCCTGGGGAAACGCTGGAACACGCGCATCTACATCCTTCCCGGCGCCGAGCCCGTGCGGCGCGGCCCGTACCGCTTCCTGCGGCATCCCAACTACCTGGTGGTGGCGACCGAACTGTTCGTCCTGCCGCTCACCTTTTCCGCCGTCGCCACCGCTGTCATCTTTTCCCTGGCCAACTTCTGGCTGCTGTGGCGCGTCCGGATTCCGGCGGAGGAGCGGGCCGTCTACGACCGGCCGTGAGCGGTACGCCGCGTCCCGATCGGGGAGGTTTCGGACCGGCTGCCGCTTTGACATGACAACAAACCCGGACGGGTACGCGGTCCGGGTTTTTGCCGTTTGCTGATCCTGCTGGCCGTCTCATCCGCATGGCCTTTTGCCGTCTTCGGCCCGGCAAGCGGGGACGATCGGGAGCAGGACGTCAGTTCAGCCCTTGGGCATCGTCAATCGTCCCCATTTTGTACATGTCGCTCACCTGCTCCTGGGTGGCAGCCAACCCCTGGGACAGCTCCTCATCTGTCTCGGATGCCGCCGCAGATGGCCTGACGGCCGTGTCGGACGGGCGGTCGAAACCGTATCGGCGCTCATCTGCCATGCCTGTTCCTCCTTCCTGTCTTGGGTCAACTCGTAGTGTGTGCCGCTTCCCTGCCGTTTAGCCAAAGAGACCGTCCAGGCACGTCAAAAAACCCCTTCCGAGTTCAGAAGGGGTTGTCAGGGTCAAGAAGATGTTTACTTGTCGCCGTTCGAATCCGGCACCGACCAGTTCCAGCCACGGGGCTGCTTGGCATCGTCGGCGCTGGCAGCCGGCTTCACTACAATCACGCTGTCCTCTACCGGAGCGGCCACCCAACCGTGAGCCACGGCGGTTTGCCCGCTTTTGGGCGACAGGACAATCGTTTGGTCTTCCACAGGCATTGCAACCCAGCCGTTTTGCGTGGTCACGTTCGCAGTGCTTCCCGGCTGGACTACCCATTGATCCTCTACCGGCATGTTGATCCAGCCGTTTTGGGCGGCAACGTTCGCAGTGCTTCCCTGCTGAACGACCCACTGATCCTCTACCGGCATGTTGATCCAGCCGCTTTGGCCGGTGACAGCCGCGTTGCTTCCCGGCAGAACCACCCATTGATCCTCTGCCGGCATGTTAATCCAGCCGTGAGCCTGTGCCGGTTGAGCGGCTTCGTTTGCAAAAGCAGCGTTCGCGAACAGAGTGGCGCTGAGAACCATGGTTCCCGTCAACAGTGTTGTCGCTTTTTTCATCGTCGTACACTCCCATCTTCTGTTTGTTCACGCTGTCCTGTGAAATATCCCCCGCCCGCTGCTCCGATGGCTGTATGTAGGTTACTGCAAGCCTTGCTTCACTTTTCGGAGATAGAGTGTAAACTGTTCCAGCTCGCTGTCGGTCAGGTTTTCCATCAGTTTGGCGATGAGTTCCCTCCGTCTGGACAACAACCGCTCCATCAGCGGAACCGCCTTGTCCGAGAGCGTCACCCAGACGACCCGCCGGTCCTGTTCATCACGGACCCGATTGACATAGCCCGCCTTGACCAGCCGATTCAGTGCGATGGTGGTGGCGCTGTTCGACTGCTTCAAGAGAGCAGCCAAATCGGACACCGTGCTGCGCTCTCTGTCGTAGAGCACCCGCAGCAAGATGAACTGCTTGGGACTGACTACCTCTTCTTCCAACAGCCAATGGCTGATAAAGAAGCGAGCCAATTCAACAAACACCTGATCCAGTTCCTCGATTTTACCGGCGCGGGACATTTCGCTCACATCATCACCCTTTTTCAAAGATACATACTTTTACTATAAAACTATATCGGCTGTCAACAGGCTGCGCAAGCATTTCTCGAGCCGGCCTTTGAAAAAGGGGATGTGAGTAGGACAATACGTTTACTATTTAATATTTTTACTGTAAAACTTTTTGCATCGTCATCTTACCGCAAAATGGGAAACATTGCAAGGGGCCAGTTTCGTGACAAATTCGTGACGGACGAATGGCCGTACGCCGCCTGTTTTCCACCCATTTCCATGAAATTGCTTCCGTATCTGTCCGTATCGTATGTATAATAAAAGATACGGCGGCGCGCCCCTGTTCTCGTTTTTGAATCGGCGGCCGCCCCGACAAACCTTGATACATAGGAGATTGGCATATGGAACATACGCAGAGCACGGCAAAATGGAAAACGGAATTGGCAGACTGGTTGAAATCGTTCGTCTTGATTGGCGGCTTGACCGCCTTTATCTATGTGTTCGTCATGGCCCCTTACGTCGTTCAGGGGCGCTCCATGGAGAGCACCCTGCACGACCGCGAACGGGTGATTGTCAACAAGGCGATCTATTACCTGCAGCAGCCCAAAAGAGGGGAAATCGTGATCATCCATCCCGACGCGAGCGGGGAAAACTGGATCAAGCGGGTCGTCGCCGTCGCGGGCGATACCGTAGAGGCGAAAGGCGATCAGTTGTACGTCAACGGCCAGCCCGTCAACGAGGAATACCTCACCGCCAACAAATTGAAAGCGGCCGCGAACGGCGTCACACTGACCGAAGACTTTGGCCCGATCACCGTACCGCCTGGCCACGTCTTCGTCATGGGCGACAACCGGAACAACAGCATGGACAGCCGGGTCATCGGCCCCGTCAGCCTGGATCACGTGGTCGGCCGGGCGGAACTGGTCTACTGGCCGTTGGGCAGCATCCGCCTGCCCAAGTGATCGCTGCCGGGACGCTTGGTTTCTGCACAGGAAAGACAAGCGTGACGGTTCCGGTGCACCTGACGATTTGACTGATAACCGCTCGAATTTTGCGCATGATAAGAGGGTAATCGCATGCAATCCCACAATCAGGAGGTTTTTTTTCGTGCATACGATCACCCATGCCCAACAAGAGCTGGCTCAGTGCAGGCAGTCCATTCAGCAGTTGATCCAACAGACGATGCAGGCGAGCGCCACCTACCGGCAGCTTCTGCAGCAGGAACAGCAAAACGCCGCCACGCTGCAGCAGTTGGCCGCGCGCGAGCAGCAGGCAGTCCAGATGATTCAGCAGGCGCTGAACGGTCACGACACGGCGATTCGCCAGATGCAGCACGTGATCACGCTGTGCGATCAGATGGAGCGGGAGCTGCAGCAGTCTGCCGCGCAGCAGGTTCCCTTGCAGCAGCCATCCCCCCTGCCGACCTATCAGACCCGTCACTGATCCGGCCGCATTCACGGTGCGGCGGACACCGGTCGTCGGGAACAGCACACAGCTCTCCGCGTTTCCTGTCCGGATCACGCGGAGAGCTGTTTCCCGTTTTGGAGCAGGTGCCGTGCGCCGTACGTATACCCGATTACCGCCGGACAGCGGCGGCGAGGGAACGGGGAATCGTCAGTCATTGGCGTTCCGAATGATTTTCCCCTGCTTGCTGTCGTGTGCCGTGAGCACCCACTCGCCCCGCTCTTCCTCCCACGCGTAACGGTACAGGTGATTGACCGCATCGGACGACTTGTAGACGATCAGCGCTTCCTGGCCATCGTGTTTCAGAAACAGGCCAGGGATGATGTCGCCGACCTTTCCGGTTACGGCTACCCGTATCCAAGCTGCCCGCAACCCTTTCCGCGCTTTTTCCGGCAGGTCAAGTGCGTGCCGCCCCTGTTTGACCCCTCGGTCGAATTCATACTGCCCCGGATCGATGCTAAAACTTTCAAACACATCCTGGTACACGTCGTGGAGGAAAAACATGTTTTTGAACGAAGCCAGGAATCCGCTCTTGTTCGTCAGCAGCAACAGCTTATCGTGCGCGTACACATAGGTGGGGCCCGATGCTTTCATCGGAGTAAAGCCCGGCTTCAGTTCGGCGCCGGTGAAGGTAAAGGTAATGCGGCCCGGCACGGAAAAATCCTCGTCGATCTCCACCTTCTCCGCTTGCCCCGGATTGGGGAAAAACACGACATCCAGCTTCCCTTGGTCGGTGGTCAGCCGGACGGCTTGGTCCGTAGCCGCAAAAACGTCAGCAAATGGCGACGGCTCGATTTGTCTGATCTCCAGGTCGGTATACGCCTGCAGGAGATGGATGAATTCCGCCGCAAACGGGAACCGCTGTTCATCCGGAACGGGCGGTTCTGCCGGTTCCGCGACGGGAACGCGGCCGCCTCCCGCATCGCGCTGCCAGTCCGTGACAACAGGCGTCAGGAGGAACACGCCCGCCGCGCAGGCCGTCACCACGGCCGCGATGGGGACTGCGGCACGCCGGAACCTCCCCTGTTTTTGTCCGATCCTTTCGCGGATGTTCCGTTCCATCCGCTCCATGTCCGCCCTGGCCGGTTGAAATGCCATCCGCTTCGCCGCTGCCAGCTCGCGCAGCCTTTTGTCTAGATCCATCGCTCCTCCTCCTTGCGCATCAATGCTTTCACCTTTTCCCGCGCCCTGTGCAGGCGGGTGTAGACTGCTCCGGGTGTAATACCCAGGATTTCGGCGATCGTTTCCGCTCGCAGTTCTTCGTAGTAGTGGAGAATGAGCACTTGTTTGTGCCGAAACGGCAGCCTGTCGATCAGCCGTGACAACGCGGCCCGTTCGTCCTTCTGCACGACCTCCGACTCGATGTCGGCGCATGCTTCACGGTTTGCCTGGGTGACGGAAAACCGTTTGCGAAACAACCCGGAGCGCAGGTACCGTTTGGACTCATTGACCGCAATCCGATAGAGCCAGGTCTCGATCCGGCTGTCCCCCCGAAACGCAGACAGATGCTTGTACGCCTTGAGGAAAACCTCCTGGGTGATGTCCTCCGCAGCCGTCCGGTCCTTGACCAACCAGCAGCACAGCCGGTACACCCGGGCCATCTGCGTCTGCATCAGTTGTTCAAACGCGGCATCCCTGGTCTGGTTCAGCACGGCACCGCCCGTCCACAGATGGTTCTGCTCCAGCGTTCTCCCCCCTTTCTCTCTATTTAGATACAAGCGGCCGTTTTTTCTTACAGAATGAAAAAAACCGCCGGGACTCCTCGTTCCTGGCGGTTTCACTCCGGCGGCCGCACGGGCCGACGGCGAAAGAAGCGGCTGTCCGCCGTCCCCGGTCGTGTCCCCGGCGCGGAAAGCCGCTTCGTTATCTGTCGGTATGCGGAAGGCTATTGTGCCTGCACCGGACCGGCGTCCTTGAAGTACTCCTCCAGCGTCATGCCTTTGGACATGATCTCCTGGGCGACCGCTTTTCCGACGTAGCGGAGATGCCACGGTTCGTAGGCGTAGCCGGTGATCTCTTCTTTCCCTTTCAGGTAGCGGATGATGAACCCGAATTCGGCGCAGTGTTCCGCCAGCCATTTGCCCTCCCGCGTGTTGGCAAACGGCTCTTCCAGCAAGGTGCTGCGATCGGAGCCGGCTACGTCGATAGCGAGGCCGGTCTGGTGTTCGCTTTTCCCCGGCAGGGCGCTGTAGCGGGCCGCGTGCTCCGCTCCCTGGGTTTTCACGTAGCCTTCGTACAGGACCTTTTGCGTGTGGTACGAGCGGTAACCGGAGACGCCGTACAACTGGATGCCTTCCTGGTTCGCCTTGGCGAACAGCTCCTCCAGGGCACGTGCCGCTTCTTCCCGCAGCAGGCGCTTCTCCGCCTTGCCGGAAAACGTGAACGGCACGTTGGGTTCGACCAGACGGGGCGGCACGTAATCGGCCGGCAGGGCCCGTTCCTTGTTGACCACCACGACCAGATCGTCCGGATTGGTAACGGTCGGGACGCCGTTCACCATGGTCACGGTCGAAGCGAGCGACGGTTTGACGGTGATCGTCGCGGTTTTGCGTTCGCCCTGATACTCCACGGTAACGGTCGCTGTGGAACCGGTCGCCGCCCGGGAAGATACGGCGAGCTCCCCGTTGGGTCCGACTGTCACGACATCGGGCGCGGAAGAGCGGTACGTGACGCCATCCCCGTACGGCAGCGTCTGTTTGGCCCCCGGTGCCAGCACCAGGCTGGCCGGAACGGCGGCCAGGCTGATCGACGAGGATGACGGAGCGGCGGTCCCATCCGTCGATGGTTCCTCCGTCTTCGGCTGCACGTCTGCCGGAGCGGCCGGCTGCGGCTGGGCGCTTGCCCCCGGAAGCCATTGGCCGAGCTGCGGCGCTTCACATCCTCCCAAAAGCGCGGCGGAGAGTACGGCTGCAACTGCTAGACCGGCTGGTTGTCGTTTTCTCATGAGATGTACCTCCTGGTTCCTTGCACACACATGCGTCTTGTTCTACCTTACCATGTCGCATGACGTAATCATAGCTTCAAATGTCACGCTTTTTGCCGGGTTCGCTCCCTCGTCCGGACAAAAACAGGAAGCAGCCTTCCGACGATTCGATCGATTCCCCCCTATTATACACCCCTGCCTGACAAACACAACGAACCGTTTCCTTTCTGGAAACGATTCGCCGGTTTCGCTGCCGACCGGCGTCTTGTGCTCTAGGGCGCGTTCGGGAAATCTTTTCGTTCCTGCTCCATCAACGTTTCCCCGTAGCTCTGCTGCAGGGAAGAAGCGGCCGGGTCGGCACGCCCTGATCGCCGCTTGGAAACAAACCGGTCACACAGCCATCCGACCGCCAACAGTCCTCCGCAGACAAGAAGCACAAACCCCCAGAGCGGCATCTTACTCTCCTCCTTTGCCCGAAACTTCGCCCATATGGATGAATGGTCGTATTCCTGTTTACGCGCGAAACGTCGTACCGTTTCTTCCCAAACGTGCATATCCGCCAAAAGGCCCTGCCGTTTTCAGCAGGGCCCCGAGGTGAACTGTCCGATCATGGTTTCTTGAGGAGGACGGCTGCTTCTTTCGCGTCCCAGCTTACCGTGTAGCCAAGCGCTTCCGCCACCGGTTTCACGGGCAAAAACGCTTTGCCTCCCAGCGTGACGACGTCCTGCTGGAACCGGGAGGGATTGCCGCCCAGTCCGAGCAGGAGTTTTTTCGCCTCGACGTACGCGGTACCGTTGACCAACGCTTTCTGCTCCGCCGTGTACGGGTAGACGTGGCCGTTCACTTTCAGCACGAACGGTCCTGGCTTCGCCGGGGGGAGCGGCTCCGGTTCCGCCGACGTATACGCCACCGCGTCCACGCCAAGCACGGTTCCTTCCCGCGTGTTGTCGGCTCCCCCGTACATTTTGCCGGTCTCAAAGTCGTAGATGATCGCCTGCACGTTTCCGATGTGTTCCGGCTGTTCGTTGAACACGTGCCCCTTGGCCATCAGTTGGAGGATGACGTCCTGATCGATGCCCGCCTCCCAGGTGACGTTGGGATAGCCGCTGGTAAAGATGCGCGGCGCCAGGATGGCGTCCTGGATCTCCATGCCGTGCTCGATCACGTTCAAAATGGTCTGCGACACGGAGGCGATAATCGTGGAGCCGCCGGGCGATCCCACTGCCATGAACGGCTTGCCGTCCTTCAACACGATGGTCGGGCTCATGCTGGAGCGCGGACGCTTGCCCGGCTCCACCTGGTTGGCTCCGCCCGGCACGGCGTCAAAGTCGGTCAGCTCATTGTTCAGCATGAAGCCGTATCCCGGGACCATGATGCCGCTGCCGAAGACATCTTCGATCGTCGTCGTGTAGGAGACGAGATTGCCCCATTTGTCCATCACGGCAAAGTGGGTCGTCTGCTTGACGGGATGGGTGTCGGTCAGGTTCAGGGCCGGCACCGGCTTCTTGTCTGTTTCGTACTTCCAGGGATCGCCGGCTGCAATCTCAGGGTTGGCCGCGTCCGGTCGGATCAATTTGCGCCGCTCCTGTATGTAGTCGTCGTGGATCAGGCCCTGTTTCGGCACGGGGTAAAAGTCTTCGTCCGCCATGTACGCGGCCCGGTCCGCGTAAGCCAGACGGTTGGCTTCGATCAGATTGTGCAGGTATTCCACCGAGCCGAACCCCGCCTTTTTGTTGTCAAAGCCCTCCATCAGCTTGAGGATCTGGATCACCGTCAGTCCGCCGGAACTGGGAGGGGACATGGAGACCACCTCGTAGCCGCGGAACATGGCCCGCACCGGCTCGCGTTCCTTGACCTCGTACCGCTGCAAATCGTCCATGGTCATGGAACCGCCGGTCCGCTGTACTTCGCGCACGAGTGCCTGGCCGATTTCTCCCTTGTAAAAGGCGTCCGTCCCCTTTTCCTTGATCAGCCGGAAGGTCTTCGCCAAGTCGGGCTGGATGAGCAGGTCGCCTTTTTTCAGGGGCGTACCGCCTGGCACAAACACCTCTCCGGCCGTCTTGTGCTTCTGCAGTTTGTCCGCTGCGTCGGCGATGGTTTGGGCGGTCACCCAGTTTACCTCCACGCCCTTCTCGGCCAGTTCGATCGCCGGCTCGATCACCTCGGCGAGCGACATCGTGCCGTATGATTTCAGCGCGGTGTCAACGCCGAGCAGCGTGCCGGGCACCCCGACCGCCTTGCCGTTGGTGTGCCGCTCGGCAAACGGGATCGGCTCGCCGCGTTCATCCAGAAACATCCTGGCGTCCACTCCCTGGGGAGCCGCTTCCCGGCTGTCAATGACCGTGATTTTGTTCTGATCCTTGAGGTAAATCATCATGAATCCGCCGCCGCCGATTCCCGACATGTACGGCTCCGCCACGTTGAGGGCAAATTGAATCGCCGCCGCGGCGTCCACCGCATTGCCGCCTTTTTGCAGAATGTCCCGGCCCACCTGTGCCGCCGCCGGATGGGCGACAGCCACGATGCCCTGCGTCGCGCCGTCCGCACCCTCGGGAACTCCCGGCACGGCCGCCTGCACCGGCGCGGCCAGCGACACCAGCGCCGCCATGGACGCGATCAGCACTTTTGCCTTCTTCATCCAATCCCTCCTCGACCTTCCATCATCTATAAAATTTATTATATTTCTAAATATTTAACTCAGTCAACGTGAGAAAGGTGCGAGCGCGTCTGGGAAAAAAGAACCGTACCCAACGAAAAAAGCCACCCGCATGACGAGTGACTTTTCTTCGAAGCGATGATCGATCCGGCCGGCCGTTCCCGGCAGCCGCTGCCGCGCCGTTTTGCTACGGCATGATCACCAGATTGCTGACCACCGGACGCTCTCTGCCGTCGGAGGGCCGGTTCAGAATCCTGCCTTTGTAGTAGAAGGCGCTGGAACCGCCGCCGTCCAGATTGTAGGCGTCCACCACGTGAAACTCCTGCAGTTTGCGCTGCGCTTCTTCCAGCGTGACGCCGCTGCTCCACCCCTTGCGCCGCCCGTCGATGACGATCAGCAAGAGGTCGCCGTTGTCAAAGTGGCCGATCAGCGTCCGCGGCTGACGGGCATTGGCCCATTCGCGCGGGATCGGCATGCGCTTGCCGTCCTTGAGGAGCGTCGGCAGGAAGCTGGCCCCCTGCAGAATGCCCTGCTGGGCGATCTGCTGCTGCGAGGTGATTTTGCCGCCGACCAGCCGCCCTTTGTTGTTGAATCCGACGAAGCTCAGATTGGTATTCGTCGAAAAGGTGCGAATCTTGCCGTCAACGACGGTAATGCCGAGCGGGGTCAGATAGCCGTTTTTGTCCTTCATGAAGCCGCCGGCGTTGATCGCCAGCACTGCTCCCGTGCGTTTGCCGGCGCTGCTGGTCGTCTCGCCCTTGCTCCTGACCGCGTCATGCGCCAGCACCATCCGCAGCGCGTTGGGATTTTTCAGCCGCACCTTGGCCATGTAGCCGCGGTATCCCGCTTCTTCCAGGGAGTACACTTTGACGATGGCGTTGGGCCCAAAGCTCTGCCCGACCGGATTGCCCAGCATGCTGGACAAGATCGTGTCCAGCACGTCGGCCGATTTTTGCGTCTGCGATTTGCTGGCCTCCAGCAGGTTGTTGATCGATTTGTGCTGCTCCTCGTACTCCTGTTTCTCCTTGTCCGCCCGGCTGCGAATCTCCCCGATGATGGATGACGTCTGGCGCAGTTGGACGTTGGCGTCATCGAGCTGCTTCATCAGCGCCGCCACCTGTTTGCCGGTAGCCTCTGCCGGCGGCGTCAACTGCTCCACCGGCAGCTTGTCCACCGGGTTGGCCTGGGAAAACGCCAGCAGAAACCCCACCGCCGGCGCCAGGAGAAACGCGAAGAAGCGATGAATCTTACCAGGCACGGGCCGCATCCTCCAGTTTTTTCAGCGACGCCTTCAACTCGACCAACTGCTTGTTGAGCTGATCGATCCGATCCTGCAGGGCCTGTTTGGTCTTGTTGGTGCCGCCGATGGTTTCGCCTGTCAATTGCAGATCTTCCTGGAGATTCGCCAGTCCGTTCTGCACCTGTTTCATTTCGTCCTGGACGAGCGCCAGTTGTTCTTCCAACTGCCTCATCTGCTGCTCGTTCTGGGCCTGCACCTCCTGAATGCGCTGGTTCACGAACTGCTGCTGCTTGTCCAGCGTGTGAACGGCAAACGCGTATCCGGCGCAGGCCAGTCCCACCCACAGCAGCACGGCCATGACGGCGGGCACAAGCGAGCGTTTTTCGTCCGTCCGGGGAGCGATCGCCCGCACCAGACTGGCGAACAGGCCGTTCCGTCTGCGCTTTCCCCCCTGCCTCCCCTGTTCCGGGAGGCGCAGCGTGGTCGATGGAGTCGATGACGCGGAAACGTACTTGTCGCTCACCGGCTCTCCCTCCTCTCGTGCGACATGAGTTGACATTTTATTATAGCATAATTACAGCATGCGACACCTCTTTGCAGAAAGATCGGAACGCTCCGATCCTTCCGATTACGGTCCGATCTTCCACTCATGCTGAAGCTGATCGTGCAGCTTCAACAAAAATCCGACCGGATGAGCCTCCGCCGTCTGCCGGTCGGGCCAATCCAGCCTGTCGCACAGCCGTCGCGTGATCTCCAGGGCCAGCTCAATCCGCCTGTCGTCCGCCAGAGTCATCAGGCGGCCGACAAACGCGGAGAGAAGCTGCCAGTCTTCCCGGGTGATCGCCTGTTTGTGCCGCTCGCTCAACACAAAGGACGGCGCATCCGCCATCCAGCGCGCAAGTTTCCGCCCCTTTCGTCCGCGGAGAAGCCGCATCCCCTCGTTTTCCAACACGACAATCGTCCCCGCCACCATGTCGCCGATCCGTTTGTCCCGGGGATGAAAAAACACGACCAACCCGCCGAGAAAGTAGCCGGTCGGCAGACTGTCAATGACGCGGAACAGGTTGCGGATCACGGCGGACAAAAACGTCAGCGACTGGCCGTTTTCCTGGATGACGCGGATGCCCATCCACCGCTTTCCCAGTGTCTGCCCGCCGCGAAAGTACTCCATCAGCAAAAAATAGCCGAAATTCAGCAAAAACAGACCGATCAGCAGGATGGCCAAGGCGTAGCTTTTCTCATCCTGGAAAAATCCATCTCCGCTGCCAAATGCGACTATGCCAAACAGCACAAATACAGTAAGATTAACCAAGAGAAGGAGCGCCATGTCAATCAACTGGGCCGCCGCCCTGCTGCCCAGCCCGGCCGTTTGAAAGCGGAGCTGGACGTGCTCGGGCGTGACGATGGCGGCTTCCCTGTATGGGCGGTCGATGCTTCTCTGTTCGCTCATGGGTGAAACGTTCTCCCTTCCCCGAAAAGTGACTACCTTTTTTATCCTGAAAACAGACCATGCGAAACGGAGGGTTCCTCGTGAATGTGACGTCGTTTTGGCACACCCACAAATCCACCTGGGCCGAGCTGGACCGGCTGCTGGATCGCTTTCACAAGCGGCCGCGGGAGATCGGAGCGGCCGACATCGACCGGCTGACACTCCTGTACAAAAAAACCTCCGCCCATCTGGCCTACATCCGCACCTATCACCCGCACGACGAAGTGACCCGCTATTTGAACCGACTGGTGGCCCGCGCCCACAACGTCGCGTACAAGCAGCAGTCGACCAGCGGCGGACAGCTCTCCCGCTTTTTCTGGGCCCACCTGCTGGAGCTGATCCGCAAACGCCTCCCGTTCATCGGCTGGGCGGCTGTCCTGTTTCTGATCGGCGGCGTTTCCGGGTTCGCCGCCGTCATGGCCGATCCGCTGAATCTCTACTTTGTCCTGCCGGAAGGGATGGCCGAACAGATCGATCCCGGCCGGCTCGGCCAGGGACACGAATCGATCGACAGTCCGATGATCTCCACGCTGATCATGATCAACAACATCAAGGTAGCGATCCTCGCCTTCATCAGCGGCGTGACGCTCGGCCTGGTGCCGCTCTATCTGCTGCTGTTCAACGGGCTGTTGATCGGAGCGCTGGCCGCCGTCTACTGGCAGGCGAACGCCAGCTACGCGTTCTGGGCCTACATCCTGCCGCACGGCGTGATCGAGCTGACGGCCATCTTCATCGCCGGCGGGGCCGGTCTGCACATGGGCTACCGCCTGCTCGTACCCGGACCGTACCACCGCAAATACCAGTTCCTGCAGGCGGCCAAGGAATCGGCCCAACTGCTGCTCGGGACGCTGCCGCTGTTTGTCGTCGCCGGAATCATCGAAGGGTACATCACGCCCTCCGCGCTCTCCCTCGAGGCGAAATACGCGGTGGCGATCCTCACCCTCATCGCCATTGCCGGCTGGTACGCGTACGGGCTAAAGCGGCAGCGTCACAGCGCTTCTCTCGCCTTGATCTCCAAGTAGCGGTTCACTACCGCCAGCGTTAGCTGATCGGCCGGGACGTCCAGCACCTGGATGCCCGCGCCGATCATGTTTTGTTGGAACGCTTTTCGGTCGAGCTGGAAGCGCTGGGCCAGCGCCTTGATATAGGCCAGGCGGCTGCTGGTCGTCTCCGCCCGGTTCCAGGCGTGCAGGAGCGGGTCGGCGAGGGAGAGCAAAAGCAGCAGGTGACTGCGCCGAATCCGCCAGAGGTACGCGGCCAACTGGTCTTCCAGCAGGTAGTTTTCCATGTCGGAAAACAGCACCATCAGGCTGCGCCGCTTCTGCTGCCGGTGCAGGTACTCCAGCGCCTGCAGCGGATTGGATTCGACGAAGTCGCTCTGCAGGTCAAAGACCGCTTCCAGCAGGGTGTGCAGGTGGGCAAGCCCTCTGCCCGGCGGGACGTACACCTTGATTTCATGTGAAAAGGCGAGCAGCGCCACCTGGTCCCCCTGTCTCAGGGCGACGGCGGCCAGCGTCAGCGCCGCTTCCAACGACAAGTCCAGCTTCGTCCGGCCGTCCAGTTCCACGCCCATCATCCGGCCGCAGTCCAGGAGAATCGTCACCACTTTCCCCTGTTCGGGGCGGTACTGGTTGGTCATCAGGCGGCGCGTCCGCGCGGAGGCCGACCAGTTGATGTGGCGGGGATCGTCATCGGGCACGTAGTCGCGGATCGCGTGAAATTCCGAACCCGACCGCGCCCGCCGCATCACTTTCCTGCCGTCGACGATCAGGCTCTCCTGGAGCGAGTTGAGGTACCCGCGCACGGCGGACAGATCGGGATACACCTTGACAGACTGCTCGCAGGACAGTTTGGCCTGCTTTTGCCACAATCCGATGTTCCCCCTGTAGCGCAGATACAGATGGGACCACGTGTACGTCCCCCGCTCCCTGGCGCGGGTCTCGTAGCGGACCGTGATGGTGCCCGGCGGCAGTTCTCCCGCAAGCGGCTCCAGCCGCTCAAACGAAAGCGGCAGGTCGTCGAGCAGTTCGTACCAGACGATTTGGCCGCTCCTGTTCTCCAGGCGGACGCAGACGGACAGCGCCCGGCCGAGATCGATCTGCTCCGGCAGTTCACGCGACGCGGTCAGCTCCCTGCGCCTGGGAAGCGTCGCCAGGTCGATTACGCTCGCGATGACGAGCAGCCCGTTCACTACCCAGAACGCGGCATACCCCCAGCCGAGCAGGTACCCCGCCGCGGCCAGCGGGCAGCCGGCCAGCGCCAGGAGAATCAGCCGCCTGGTGGGCAGCACGAAGTCGTCGAGGAAAAACCTAGCGAGGAACCGGAATCGCGGCCAGCGTCTCATCGATGATGTGGTCACTGGTTCCCCCCTCCAATTCCACCTGCGGCGCGAGAATCAGCCTGTGGCGCAGCGCCGGTCGGGCGACCGCCTTGACGTCGTCCGGCGTGACGTACATCCGCTGATCCAAAACGGCCCAGGCCTTGCTCGCCATCAGGACGGCGATGCCGGCCCGCGAACTGGCCCCCAGCAGCAGCCGCTTGGTCTCCCGGGTCTTGCGAATCAGCGTGGCGATGTACTCGAGGATCGAATCTTCCACCACCACGTCGGCCAGCTTCCGCCGCTCGCGAGCGATCTCCTCGACGCTGATGACCGGCTCGCTCGCTGCTGCCGGTTCGGCAAAGAACGGCACGTGCTGCCTGAGAATCTGCGTTTCCTGTTCATGCGACGGGTAGCCGACCTGCAGTTTGAACAGAAACCGGTCCAACTGCGCTTCCGGCAGGACGTACGTACCTTCGTATTCCACCGGGTTTTGCGTGGCGATGACAAAAAACGGATCAGGCAGCGGATAGGTGACCCCGTGAATCGTCACCTGCCGCTCTTCCATCGCTTCCAGCAGCGCCGCCTGCGTCTTGGGAGGCGTGCGGTTGATCTCGTCAGCCAGAAGCAGGTTGGCAAAGACCGGTCCCTTCACCGTTTCAAACCGGTTTTGCTGCATGTTGAACACGACGTGGCCGATGATGTCGCTCGGCATCATGTCGGGGGTAAACTGAATCCGCTTGTATTCTCCGCCGATCAAGCCGGCCAGGGTGCGGACCATTTTCGTCTTGCCGATCCCGGGCACCCCTTCGAGCAGCACGTGACCGCCGGCGAGCAGCGCCGCGAGCAGCAGCCGGATGTTGTGCCGCTGCCCCAACACGCGTTTCTCCATTTCTTGCAGCAATTGTTCCACGTCACATTCACTCCTTTTCCAAGCGCTCTGTCATGTCGTCCAGCATGCGGCTGTCGGCCACCAACTGCTTGAGCGAGCAGCGCCCCGCCGCTTTTGCCGCCTCGATCCGCTCCAGCAGTCCGATGAGCGCGGCCGCCTCCGCTTCGCTCCATCTCGCCCTGGCGGCCGCCGCGATTTCATGGGACGAAGCCCGGGTGTGAAGCCCCCAGCGCTCCTGCATCATCTGCCGCAGGTACGCCTCCCGGATCTTCAAGGCATCCAGGGCCAAGCGGCGCCGTTCGTACCAGCTCGCCACGGCCAGCAGCGTTTCGTCCCCGCGCCGGACCGTCCATTCCCGCAGGGTGTAGACGGGGCCGAAGCGTTTTCCCTTCCGCCACAGCCAAAGCAGGAGCACCACGCCCAGTTGGGCCAGGGCCGCCACCAGCCACCCCGGGTAGACGGCGAGAATGCCCGGCTGCTGCCGATAGCCGTGATGGTATTCATCCAGCCAGGTGACGCTCCAGTCCCCCTGCAGGTGGGGCCAGATCAGTTCGAAGTGGGAGTGGTTCATCACCTGCTCGTTCGTCAGCCACTCGGGCACGAGAAACAGCGTGACCGTACCCGCCCCCACCTTCGTCCGTCCGGCGATGATGCCCAGATCGTCGGAAAGGAGCGGCTCCAGGTCCGGCGTGTTGTCCAGCCGCATGTACGCATGCACCAGACCGGTCCGGCCCTGACCGGCGGAAGGGCCGTGGATGGGCCTCTCTTTCGCCTCATCTCCTGCCTCGCCCGCTGCGGAGGCCGACAGGTGGGCCTCCTCCCATCCAGACGGATTGCGTTCAAACACGATCAGGTCGTTGCCGCTCTCCACCCAGCGGAGGATATCCTCCCGTTCGCTGTCCGTCACCTGGCGCGGTTCGACCACAATCAGCGCCTGGCCGCTGCCCGGCGGCAGAAAGCGCCACGGTTGGCGCCACTCCTTGACGCCGTTCCGCTTTTCCCCCAGCAGCGTCGCGATTGCCTTGAGACCAGCCGGCTGAGGCGAAAACGAGACGTACGGCGGATACGACGGGGCGGCCGGTTTGATCAGCAGCCAGCCCAGCGCGAGAAACAGCAGTACGGCGGCGGCGAGAGCCGCACGGTATCTAGTGACGGTCCCCATGTTGTCCCTCCCCGCTCCACTGCCGTTCCAGTTCGCTCACATGCCGCCAAAAGACCGCCTCGTCCACGCTCTTCCTGCCGTACCACACCTGTTCAAAGGCGTGCGCATGACGGCGAAAGAGCGGTTCCAGGTCCGGCTGTCGGTCGCGCAGCTCATCCATATACTCCCAGTTGGTCTTCCACGTTTCCACCCGAATCCACGACCGCTCCTGCAGGTACAAGAGCAGGGACAGAAACATGAGGCGCATGCCTTCCCGCCACTCGCCCCGCTGTCCCAGCTCCTTGGCTTCCCGCAGGCAATCCGCGTGCGTGCGGATGTGTTCCCCCCTCGCCAGCAGCGCGGCTTTTCGCTGTTCCGCCCGCACCATTCGGCGGACCAGCCAGCAGATCAGCACAACCAGGCCGATCAGGGCGGCGGCGATGATTGCGCCGGACAGCGTGCTGGCCGCTCCGGGCGGCACGTCGGCGTGCCGCAGCAGGCGGGCGATGGTCTCCACGATGTGCTCCAGCAGCGGATCCAGCCAGCTTTCCCCCTCCCCGGACCGGACGGCATACTCGTCGGCGGACAAAATCTCCGCCAGCCGTTCCTTGTCGCGGGAGAGTTGATTCGCATCAATCATGGCTGCCATCCAACTCCGCCGCAGCCGAAGTCTCCGCCTGCCTCCTCAGCATCGCTTCCACGTCAGTCCCTTCATAGCGGACCTTCAAATCCAGATAGGCAAGGGCGTAGACGATCATCATCCACGGGATGAGCAGACACGAGACCAGCACCTGGATCAACTGGCTCAGGATGGATACGCCAAAAGCGGCGATCGACAAGGCGGAGATGCCGCCGGAGAAGATGGTATAGATCACCGTCAGCACCAGATACAGCGCCATTAGACGCCAGAAGCTGCCTTTCGTCAATTTCCAGCTCCGGCCGATGCCGATCCCCTCATGATCCAGAAGCACCACCGGCAGGTAAAACCCCCAGCGAAGCAGAAAAAAACCGGGAACAAGCACGATTCCGGCGAGAAACAGCAGGTACCCGCCAATCATCAAAACGATGACGGCGACCGGCGAAAGATCGCTGTCTTCCGCCGCCAGGCCGGCAATGCCGAATCCGAGCACGGATAAGAGAACGATGGCCAGAACAAAGGCCAGCATGATGCCTGCCATGATCAGTCCGAACACAAACGTGCTGCCGGCCAGCGGCCACACCCGGCTCAGCGCCTGCTTTAGCGCCGCTTTCACGTTGACCGGCTCCCCTGTCACCGCCGCCCTGGTCATCAGCAGCGCCGCCGAGAGCATAAGCGGATAGACAAACAGCATCGTCACCGGCACCCAGACGAGCAGGTACAACAGCAGGTGCCCCAGGTTGTCCGTCAGGGTGGCGTCGGACGCCCCCAGGCGGTTTTGCCAGAATTCCCAAAAGGTCGACGATTCGTCATCGCTCGTCACCAGGGGCATGCTGCCGAGATCGGTCATCAATACCTCCTGAATCAGGAGAAACGGTCCAAACAGCAGCATCGTCAAGAGAAAAAACGGGACAAAATGATGCCGGTAGACGGAGAAGCTCCGATCCAGCAGGCTTCCCACTCCCATGGGTTCAAGCTGCAAGTGATTCATGCACGAGACCTCCACCATACGTTTTAGGGATTTCTCGATCATTATACACGATTTTCCTTCCTTTTTAAAAAATTCCTCTGCATTTGGAAAAATGCGTCGAATGCTCTTCTTCCGCAGTTCATCCCGCCCCAAGCGGGCAATGCGCCGCTTCTGATGACCGGACTCGGCTTAATCTGCACGGTCCAGACCTTTCTGCTTTTCGCCGCCGCGGCAGTCTTCGCCGGTCTGTTCGGCCATCAGCCGGACGTCCCGCCGTGGGCAGGTACGTCCCTTACGCAAAGCTGCGCTATTTGCCTTCCTCGGCATCCGGCTGGCGATTTCGCACAAGTGGCGGACGGATCGGCCGACATTCGCGAACGCGCATATCCGGTACGGGCCCCGGCCCGTTCGGCAAGGACTGGCTCATTTTTTCGCCTGCTGGATATTTGTCCATTTCCGGCACTTCCGCCGTGCATATACTACACCATGCACAGATGGAGGTGTCAGCATGAAATCGGCCAAAGCAGCGAAAAAGAGGAGTGCCCGTACCGCGTCCCGCTCCCGTTCTCGCGCCGCCGGAACAACGCGGCGCAGGAAGAGAAGCGGCAAGATGTTGCGCGTACATGTCCGATCGCCGCGGGTAAACGTCACCACGCCTGTCCCTCAGGTGAACGTCGCGGCGCCCGAGGTTCGTGTGGACACACCGCCGCCCGCCATCATCCCGCCTCCTGTCGTCAAGGTGAATGTCGACTCTCCGGAGACGGCGGATTGCGTCAGCATGAACAGCCTGCGAAAGGAACTGGAACGATACATGAAGCACAAGCAAACGGTCGAAGTCATCCTGTCCGTCGATTGGGGAGCGCAAAGCCGCCGTTACCGGTTCGGGAACCTGGTTCGCGTGGAAGACGGCATCATCGAGCTGAATCCCGCTCCCAGCGACGAGACTGCCCCCGGCAGTGTCATCATTCCGCTGAATCGGATAGTGGCCGTCATCCCGACCTCCTGAACGCATGTGGAACCAGACGTGTCTGCCTGCCGGCTCGGGCGAATCCCGGATCGATTCGCTGTCGCACGTACGGTCCGCGCCTGAGCCGAGCTGCGTTTTTCCCCCGATCGTGCCCCATGGCGTGTACGCTTTCCACAGGCGGACAAGCCTGTTCCGCAGGTGCTCCCGGCGCCGCCTGGACGTGGGCCGTGCCTTTTCGCCGTTCCGGCTGACGCGCTGCCCCTCTGCGTTCCTCAAACGGCCCCGTCAGATGCTGATCGCGGGCCCGCTGAAAAAAGAGAACAGGGAGGCGTATCCCGGCACGGGCCAGCCGCGCGAATCGGTTTTGCACCGATAAACGATCCCGCAGCAAACGTGTGCCGGTCATACCCTCCCTGTCTACTTTCCAAACGGACGCGCTTTTTGATTTGCCATCCACAAGGCGGACGATTCAACGGGCCGCTATCCGTTCCAGACTTGCAGCACTTCACTTGCCACCCGGTTCCACGTGAATCGTTCCTCGGCCAAACGCCGGCCGGCATTGCCCATTCTCCGCTGCAGATCGCGGTTGGAGAGCAGCGTGTGCAGCTTCTCGGCAAACGCCTGCGGATTTTCCGGCTGTTCGACCAAAAGGCCGTTGCCGTTGACGATCACCTCTGGATTCCCGCCTCGCTGCGTCGTGACAAACGGCAGTCCGGCGGCCATCGCTTCATAGTGGACGCGGGCGAGCGGTTCCTCCCACTGCGAGGGGCAGACAAAAATATCGCCGGCCCAAAACCAGTGGTGAATCTGTTCGGCCGGCACGTATCCCGTCGTGATGACCGGAACGGGGGAACGCGCCGCCAGAGCGCGGACGTAGGCCACGTAATCGCTCACTTTGTCCACGCTGTACCAGGAACCCCCGACCAGGACGAGCGCAATGTCGGAATGGAGGCGTGACAGTTCGTTCATCGCCCGGACCAGGATGTCGGCACCTTTCTTCGGAGTGAGCCGTCCGACAAACAAGATGACCTGCTTTCCGTTCAGTTTGTACTGCGAGCGGAGCTGGTTGCGAATTTGCTTGGCCGCCTGCGACCGCTCCCACGGAACGAACAGGTCCAGATTTACACCCGAATAGATGGTGCGTACCTTGGGCGCCGCCTGCGGATACAACCCGCAAATCACCTTGCCCACGTAATTGCTGATGGTGATGATCCGCTCCGTTTCTTCGATCGCCCTGACCGCTACGTCGGGATCAATTTTGGCAGGATCGAACATGTCGTTATGCATGCTTAAAATGATCCGCGCGCGGGGACACGCTTCCCGGATCAACGGCACCAGGCGCGGCCGGTTGAAGACGTGAATGATGTCGTACGAATTGCTGCGGAGAAATTGGATCACTTCTTTCGCGTACAGTTCATAGGCGCCCTGTCCGTTGACGCGCACGTACCGAACATTCCCTTTTGTTTCCTCCTGCGGAAGCGACGGATCCGACGTCCCCAACACCGTCACGTTGTGATGCTTGCCGAGAACATTGACGATACCGGCGATATAGGTTTGAATGGCACCGCCCCGGATTGGCGGTACGGGCAATTTTTCCGTACAGATCAGTAACCCCTTCATCCGAATTCTCCTTTCCCATCACGCCGCTTGGTTCAAGCCGGCGGTCAGTCTGGCTCACTTGTCGCCGTACG
Source organism: Brevibacillus sp. LEMMJ03 (assembly GCF_007197875.1). Classification (NCBI taxonomy): domain Bacteria; kingdom Bacillati; phylum Bacillota; class Bacilli; order Caryophanales; family Paenibacillaceae; genus Brevibacillus; species Brevibacillus sp. LEMMJ03. The sequence goes on from NZ_VKJN01000008.1 coordinate 108,306, forward strand.
GCTTTCGGACGGCAGCTTTGGCCGCCTTGGTTCAAGTCGCCGCTGTTTGGCCGAAGAGGCGTTTTCTGTTTTTGACTGCCTGCTTTTTGTCTTTGTCCGCTCTCCTTGTCAATGCGGATGGTTTCTGTACCTTTCGTTTGCGCTGCACCGTTGAGGCCGCTCGTTTGATCAACTGTTTCAGCTTGATGACGTCGGTTTTGCTTTTCTGCTTCGGTCTGCGCTTCGCCGCCGACGGAGCAGGCTGTGTCGGTTTGCGCTTCGTCGTCGGCCGGGACGTCTGGACCGGTTTGCGCTTCGTCGTCGACCGGGACGTCTGTACCGGTTTTCGCTTCGTCGTTGACCGGGACGTCTCCGGTTTGCGCCGGCTCACGCTTGTCGCCGTTTTCACCGACGGCCGTTTTTTCTGCAGGCGGCTCTCTTCTCGTTTCACCTTGCGGACACGCTTGCGGTAAACGTCCTTCGCGCCTGCGGCTTTGAGTTTTACCCGCGCTTTATCCCGCACGACAGGTGCCTTCGATACGGCGGCGGGGTCTTTCACCTCGGTTTCGGACAGCGAAGCGCCGACCCGTTCCTTTTTCTTCGTCACGGCAGCAGGCTCTTCTGCCGTACGCCGTTTTTCTTGCACCGCCGATTCACGCTGTGCATCCTCACGCCGTTTTTCCTGCACCGCCGGTTCACGCTGTACGACCACACGCCGTTTTTCCTGCGCCGCCGGTTCACGCTGCTCGGCCGCACGCCGTTTTTCTTGCGCCGCCGGTTCACGCTGCTCGGCCGTACGCCGTTTCCCTTTCTTCGCCGATTCAGGCTGCGCGTCTGCTTGTGCCGGCTGCTGCAGGACCCATTTGTCCGCATCCGGCACGCTTTCCCTGACCGGCCGGCGCGGTTGGCGCAACGCCGCCAACTGCTCGTAATGTTCCGCTTTGTATTTGGATTTGTCCTTGGCCAGCTCCGCCAGCGCCTGCCACTTGGATTGGTCCGCGGCGACAATCCGCTGCTGGATGGCTTCCACTCCTCCCGTGCTCAAAAACGTCACCGGATCGAAAAACACCTCTTTGAGATGCTTGTAAAACTCGTTGGGGAGAGCCATGTCGATCAGCAGCACGTCGAAGCTTTCCGCACTGAGCGGATTCGCCTCGTGGTAAGCCTCGATCATCCCGCGCATCCAGGTGGTATCCCAGACGCCCATGTCATCCATCGTGCTCGTAATCAGCTTGCGCAGGTCGCGAAAGGGGAGGTCGTACGCGACCCCGTCCAGGTCTATCACCCACAGACCGCCCGGCCCCATCTGCCCGTTGGACCATCCGTAATCCTGGTGAACCAGTCCCCAATACGGTTCGCCCATCGCCACCATGTGCCGGTAGGGAGACTCGTTCAGCTTTTGCAGCGCGTCCCAGGCCTGCCGCTCAAACAGGTCGACAACGGAGAGAATGGACTTGCTGGCAGGAATGTCGTTGTACACTTTGGCGACTTCGCGCAGCCAACCGATCTTTTTGGCCACCTTCTTGTAGTAGTTGGGCCATTTGTGCAGCCGTGACGCGTTCTTTGCCCCTTGCGGAGGGACGTACCCCTTGGAGTAGCGATGAAACTCACCCAGCCCGTAGCACAACTGCTGGGCCCCTGCGAGGTCGATTTTGGTCGCCGGCGTGAGGGGTTCCACCCAGTCGGTGACGATCCAGAGCTTCCCGCCGCTCTCGACAAACAGTTTGCCGTCTTTTGCCGGGATGAGCGCGGGAACTCTGCCCCCCTGTTGGTGAATGTACGCTTGCGCCCCGACACTAAACATGCTCCTCGCCGGAGCGCGGTGCAGCAGCTTCAGGCTGCGCGGCCCCTTGTTGGTCTGGATCCGCCAAATGGCACCGCCCTTGTCAGGTTTCGAGGTGATCAACCTGCGATCGCTGACAGACATGTCGTAGTGAGTCATCACTTTCACCGCCAGCTCGTCGATCTCCGGCGGCACGTGCAAATCCCAATCTACAGGCTTCGGTCCTGTTGCCTCTGGGTTATCCCACGGCTTGATAACATATTGATCCATTGTCTCCCTCCGAAGTACGTTTTGTAAATCGGTGTAAATCTTTTATAAGGTATTCGTAGCGAAGGGATCACGTAACGGACAAATATCTATCCGCTCTTGAGAAATCCTGCCAACCGCCCTCTCGTCCGCACCGGAAAAAGAAAAATCGATGCGCCTGCTCGGCGCATCGTCTCGACGCGTTGTGTGCTGATGCTGTTCTCAGTCGTCGTCCTCTTCTTCGTCCTCATCTTCGTCTTCTTCTTCGTCCTCATCTTCGTCTTCTTCGTCCGTTTCTTCGTCTTCACCGGACCCGTCTGCGTCTTCTTCCTCGTCTTCCTCTTCGTTCTCTTCCTCGTCGTCGCCTTCGTCCCCATCCTCGTCTTCTTCTTCGTCCTCGTCTTCCTCGTCCGTTTCTTCGTCTTCATCGGACCCGTCTGCGTCTTCTTCCTCGTCTTCTTCGTCCCCATCTTCGTCCGTCTCGTCTTCGTCGTCTTCTTCCTCGCCGTCTTCTTCCTCGCCGTCGTCCTCGTCTTCTTCTTCGGATTCTGCCTCGTCTTCGTCGTCTTCGTCCTCTTCATCTGCGGCCGCTTGCGAGACGACGATTTCCGTTTCTTCGTCGTCTTCCTCGTTCAGGTCCTCTTCCAGGACCGGGTCATGGCCGGACGAATAGATCAGTTTCTTCTTGTTGCCGTCCGCGTATTCGATCCCAACCTCCAATTCCTCGATCCCGTTTTCGCCCTTCAGCGTTTCGCTCAGATGCTCCAACCAGGTTTCTTGTGCCATCTGCCTATGACCTCCCACCATCAAGTGTCATGCTTGCATGTTGTCATCGGATTCCCCTTTGACTTGTAACACTATATGAACCTGTCTGCTTGTCGGTCTGAGCAGATGTCCACTCTCCATAGCGGAATTTTGGTTCCTGTCCAAAGGGGGGATCGAGGCGAACGACCGATTCGCTGTGCACCGCCGCCGGTGCTGTTCGCTGCAATCGTTCAGGGAAGCACGGAACGGATGTCGGCGATCTGCCGGGCCAGGCCGTCTGCCAGGGAAACAACGGGCCGGTACCCCAGCAGACGCTCCGCTTTTGAGATGTCAGCCCACGTGTGTCTCGGTTCCCCGTGGAGATTTCCCGTGAAACGGAGCGTGGCCTTCTCTCCCGTCAACCGCTCCAGCATGGCGATGACGTCCAGCACGGAGGCCCGTTCCAAACCGCCGATGTTGATCGTCTCGCCGATCACCCCGTTTGCCGTCAGCGCCGCAGCCGTGGCCTCCACACAGTCGGCAACGTACGTAAAATCGCGGGTTTGCCGGCCGTCTCCAAAAACCGTAATCGGTTCGTGGTTCAGCAGGCTGTGGATAAACAAATGGAACGCCATGTCGGACCGCTGGCGCGGGCCGTACACGGTAAAATACCTCAATATCACAATCGGCACCCCGTAACAGAGCCGATACACATTGCACAAATGCTCTCCGGCCAACTTGCTGACACCGTATGGGGAAAGCGGCACGGGCGGAGCGTCTTCCGGGACCTGTCCGGTCTTTTCACCGTAGACGGACGAGGTGGAAACGTAGATGAACCGATCCAACTTGCTCATGCGGGCCGCCTCCAGCAACCGCTGGGTAGCCAGGATATTGTGCGTGACATACAACTGAAAATCGCTGCCCCAACTGGAACGAACACCAGGCATGCCAGCCAGATGATACACCACATCGACTCCTTGCAGCAGGGCGGGGAGATCGGCCTGGAGCAGATCTTCCTGGATAAACCGAAAGCGCGGATGGTTGACGAGCGCGGCGATATTTCTCTGTTTGACAGGAGCGAGCGACGGATTGACAAACACATCGAGGCCCACCACTTCCGTTCCCTCCATCTGCAGCAGCCGTTCGCACAGATGGGAACCGACAAAGCCGGCGGCGCCTGTCACCAGTATGTTCATGGTCGCGATACCCCCTTTCTCGGAATGCACAATCGCTTCATAGCCGAAGCCTCCGCTCGTTTTGGCCGACAAGCAGCACGCTGCTGCAAAACGCTTGCTAAATAGTATGCAGACAAAAGACGAACACTTGGACGCATACCGCTTTCCGCGCAAATTTGGCTCTTGTCTACCCGGCCCCGGACAAGCGGATCGGGCGCGGCACGGTCACCGTCGTGGCGCCGGCAATCGCCTGACGTCCGCCTACACGCAAAAAGGAGCCGGCGGTTTTTCCGTCGGCTCTCTCGCTTTGTACCGGCAAGTCGATTGGTCAGCTTGCCGGTCTTCAAATGGCACCGGCTTTTTCCCGAAACCATGGCCCGCCTCATTCGTAAGCGTATATAACCAGCAGTCTGAAGGAGTGGTCATGTTGTTCAAAAAACTGATAAACAGCCTGCTCGGCAGCCGTCCCGCTTCCCGTACATACCGGCGGTACAGCAGCAGCGATTACAAGCACGGCGGCTATCACAAGCAGCATGATGGCCGCGGTCATGGACACGGACACGCGTACTACGGAAGCGCCCATTACAAGAAAAAGCATTCCAGCAGCGGCTTTTTCAGCAGTTGACTCATCCGCTCGGCAGCGTTTCCCGTATGGCCCCGCCGCGTTACGCGGGGCTCTTTGTGTTCCCGACCACTCCAAATTGTGGTATCATTGGAAATATTCTTTCGTTGGGTGGGAAATGGATGATCGAATACGTGAAAGAAATGAGAAAGATCATCGGAACCAAACCGCTGATGAAACCGTTTCTAAAGATTTTGCCGCTATCTTTAAGGAATCCCAGGATACTCACGGCCTTCATTTTCAGCATCGCCGCACATAATAGCGCTGAGGTCTCAGTAAGGAGGTTGCTCGACTTTATACCAATCCGTTTTCCCAAGCAGGGCAATCAGTCTCTCCGCATCTTCCTGCTTGTACGCGTCACGGTCAAAAGCTGGCTTCATGTCGAACGGCTTGATGTAGTACTCCCCTTCTTTTGTCTGTACGTACATGAGGTATTTCCGCTGTGTGACGACCTCGTTCGTTCCGTATTCCACAATCCATACGGAAAGGGAGTTTACCGTTCCGACAAGGTTTGTTTTGGTTCCTTTGTTCACCCCATCCACCAATTGATTTCGTTTCGATTCTTCGGAAATGGTTGAAATCAGTTCCGGTTGAGCTTTTTCCGAGCCTTCTCTATACATGAGAATCGAAACCGCTGTCAGGTTTTCGTGCGGCAGCACGGATTCCGGCCGGCTCTCTGATAACGGCGATACCAGTTTTCCGGAGCATCCCGTCATTACCACCAAACAAGAGATCAACAGCAAAAAAACAGGTAGATTTCGAATCATGTACGTTTGTCCTCCTCTTTTCGGAAGAAGCAACCTTCACAAGCAGGGACGGCTGCTTTGGAATCTTTTCGCCAAAACCGCACCGGCTCCTACTAATTGTACGCTACGTTCACGCCTGGCCTTTGCCTCATCGATTGGTCCATCCTCTTCACAAACCGGGGAGAAAGTAACGAACCCCTCAGACATGGCGGTCACAAGCTCCCCCCTGCAAAAGCAAAAAGCCATCCGCTGCCTGAACGTGGATGGCTCTCCGATATGCCCAAACGCTTTTCTACTCCCGGTACGGATTCTCATACGGATCATACAGCCACCGAAACAGCGTGCCCGCTACCAGCGCTTCCGGCAGCGAAAACTGGTCCATGTACGGGTCGGGCGGGTACGGTTTGACCGGAGGCAGGTTCACGGGCGGATAGCCCCCCGTCCCCGGCGGGTAAAAGCCGACCCGCGGGGGAAAGTGGCCTGCCCGGGTGACCGGATGCGGGCTGCCTTTGGCGGCGGCTTCGCGGGATTGTTCCTTCTTCATGCGCGCATCCCTCCTTCGTCAAAAATACTTTTTCGTCTTGTAGTGTTCTTCCACGATGCACAGCGCTTCGCGGAAGCGTTGGGAGTGGACCACTTCCCGCTCGCGCAGGTATTTTAAGACCTGGATCACATCCGGGTCGTCCGTCAGGTTGATCAGCCATTGGTAGGTGGCGCGGGCCTTTTCCTCGGCGGCGATGTCCTCCGCCAGGTCGGCGATCGGGTCGCCCTTGGCCTGGATGTACGCCGCAGTCCAGGGATTGCCGTTGGCGTCCGTATAGAACAGCGCCTTTTCGTGATCGGCATACATCGATCCCAACCCGGCCGCCCGCATCTGCTCCGGCGTGGCGTCTTTGACCAGCTTGTGGACCAGCGTGGCGATCACTTCCAGGTGCCCCAGCTCTTCCGTGCCGATGTCCGTCAGCAGCGCCTTGGCCCGCTCGTTCGGCATCGTGTAGCGCTGGTTCAGGTAGCGGAGCGCCGCAGACAGTTCGCCGTCCGGCCCGCCGTATTGTCGCAAAGGGATGAGTTTCCCGGAGACAGCATGAGCGCCCTCTTTGAAGCGAAGGGTTTCGTCGTTTGCGCATGTGCTTGTCCCGTTTTGCTGTACAACTCAATCGCCCACTCGTCCGAGGAGTTCATGGGGATTCACGGTCCATGACTCATATGGCACCATACTCTTCTTTCGCCATCGCGTCCAGCGTTCGGGATCGAAAATGAGGTCGTGTGATGTACGCGTCTATGTTTGATTCGTGCAACGCTACAAATTTGGCTTCTTGGATTTCTTCCGGTTGAATCTGGATCGTACCGCTTACATATTCGCCGTAGAACACAACGGTAAGAATATGACTGGCAGCATTATAGTAAACACCTGTGATGCCTTTGGGCTGTATGGTTACATTCGTTTCCTCCAAACATTCCCGAACAACCGCTTTGTCCAAAGGTTCTCCTTCTTCCACCTGGCCTCCCGGAAGCTCCCACGTATCCGAACGCCGATGGGTCTTCACCAATAGTACGTGCCCTTACACCTTCATCCGAATGAATGATCGATTTCCGTTCACTCAAAAAATGAAGTACGCTCCATACGTTTTCTTGCGGTATTAAGTTCATTGGTAATTCGCACATGCGAGAATGCTTTAGCCAAACCATATATTGGCATGTTAATATAAAGGGATTCATTTTTTTCAACTTTGTAGGTTTCATGATATAAACCTACCGCTCCGCTTTTCTCCATTTTTTGGTAAAACATTTTCATCGCTTTTGAGTGTGTGGTTCCATATGTATATGCTTCCAAGTGTTCATACGACTTCCAGTATTGAATCGTCGTTACTGTACGCCAGCCAATGACAGTTGTCTCTCGAAGGAATCCTAACTCTGGATTTTGATAAAGTTCCTTAAGCATTGGTGTCATTGCCTGTATGGCTGATATCCATTTAAAAAAACCAGAAAGTTTATTTAATCGCACACCGATAATAAATACTACAAATCCATCTTCGGTTTTTGCGGTGAACGCACCCTTATGTATACTTGTCGACATAGTTGGTCATCCCCATTTCTAAGAAATTTTGGATATATCATAGCATAAAAATCAGATAAAATTTTAAATATTACTTATTTTTATACCACTCTCTCCTTAAACAAGATTGACCGTTAGCGAAATGAAAAAACGGCTGCCACAGCAACCGCTATCCCGCTATCGGTCTCCGTTCGTGAGAAATGTTAGGTGGCGCCTATTACGATTTGTCTTTCTCGTCGTCTTTCTGTTCCAGAAACGGCTGCAGCGGATCTCCGCCAACACGCCCGGACATCATATCGTCGAAAGGGGTGTAATTGGTTCTGTTTGGCAGCCTATTTTGTCGGATCGAGGTAAAAATCACCCAAAACAAGCCAGCTGCCATAACAACGGCAACTATGATAACGATTGCGCTCATCCGCATCACCACGTTTCGTATTTATTGATAAGAATTTTTCCATAGCATCCATATCCCGTTCTTTCTTGATTGTTTTCCAATCCCCTCCCCTTTTTATTGCGAGAAGAGATACTTTGCAAAAAAAATCCTATCACTCAGAAGGGTTCCACTCGTTTCATCCGTAATACTAATCGCACAGACTTGCTTGAAACGGTAAAAATTGGAGTGACGAAAACATGATCACGTATCAAGCGTTGTCCGATTTCATTTTTGCGGATCGCCGTCATCTCTTCTCCTGTCCTGATCTCGTGATTTACCATCCAGGTCACTATACCGAATGCAACAACGCGATCATCAAGCTGTACCAAGAGGAGGGGTTCGCAAAGATTACGCTATCCGCGGCCCCCAATCGCTTCATGGATGGACAATCGGAGTATGACGTACATAAACCGATTCTTATCGAAGGGGGCATCCCGGAACACGACATTATCCGCATCTCAGAGGGAACCACGATTGAGGAGATCATCAAACACTCATTTCAAATTCCTCAGCAGCAGGGATTCCCCATCCATAAGGTCCTGTTGGTGGGAAAGACCTTTTTTGCGAGACGGTTTCTCCTTTTGGGCGAACGGTATGCTCCTCAGGGTACCGTGGTCGACGTACTGGGACTTGTCGATCATCGAGGTATCACGAAGGACAATTGGATGAATTCCCCCCAAGGAAAGCAGAGGGTCATTGGCGAACTGGAGAAAATAGCCAAAATGTTGGGCAGCAGCCACTAATCTTCTGACACATTTCGTATATACACGTCTCGATGATTCGTACATTTGTTTGCGTTGATTTAACTTTTGATTCGCATGTGATGGAAAAACAAAAGACGGGAGATATTGGGCCTACTGTTTTCTAAATGCCTCCGAAGGCAAGGGTTCTATCCCAGAAAAAAAATCGGATGGCACTCGGGTGATTTTCCTGCTTAACTCTGATGAAGACGGTTTGTGGAAAGCAAAATATACTTGTAACGAGTGGCAATACCTCTCCAACATTTATTGAATTGGCTTTATTACCTTTCCCTTCCCAGACCGTATGTCTGTGATCACCCATCTCCCCTCCTGATCTAACTCTAAAAAATAAACATGGTTGGAACCATCCGAATGCTTTACAAACACGTAACCTCGCTTATGATCTTCATGTAAATATACACTTGGTTTAAAACTGCCGACCTCTTGGGCCCCAAGGATCGCCCCGTAGATTGATGTTAGGGGATCATGATCCAACTTTCTTCTACGTTCTACCATGTCAATCTGTTTAAACCCCTTCATATTAACAGGGAGCGATTCGACAATATCTTCGTCGATCATGTTTTGTTGTTCCGCAAGTTGCAGCTCTATCTCCTTTTGTGCTTGCCGTTGTTCTTCATTTATCGGTATTTTAAAGAAGGGAAACGCGTTCGTAGCATAGCCCACGCCCCCCAGGCCGAGAACGAACAGCATGCATCCCATTATGACAGCCACTTTCCTCTTCGGAAGCAAAATCGACTTTGGTTTCCTTTCCTTGTCTTTTATCGTTTGTAGAAACACAGATGTATCGTCCTCTATCATGCTCGCCTGTTGACGTAGAAACATTTTCAGTAATTTGTCTGGCATTCGTTTTTCCTCCTCTTGAAGTAATCAATTGATCGGGAGAGGGCGTCTGATTGCCGCAAAACGATTTCCAGTTTTTTACGAGCATGAAACATCTTGGATTTTACAGTTCCCTCCCGGCACGCCAGTACCGTCGCTATTTCTGATAATGGCATATCGTTAAAGTAATACAGGATGACAACAGTTCGTAATGCCGGACGAAGTTGATTGATTGCCTCATAAAGAGCTAGATACAGTTCATTTTGGTTGTTCGCCATTTCCTCATAGTTGAAACCGTTTATTTCCAAGTCGTCACGGAAGCTAAGGAACGTCAGCCACTTTTCCTTCTGTAATGCTTTTTTACTCATCCTTACCAGGATTTTGTAAAACCATGTTTGAAAACACGCTGGATTTCGTAATAAGTGAAGCTTTTGATAACAAATCAGAAAAGCATCTTGCACGATCTCTTCAGCCAATTCCTTATTCTGTGTAATCAGGTATGCCGTTTGTTTGGCTTTGTAGTAGTGCGTTGAAACCAACTGATCAAATGCGGAGAGATCGCCCTCTTGAAATCGTTGAATCAACTCACTGTCCATCTTTGCCTCCCCCCTCCAGTTCTTCAGCTTACACTATATATAGAGGCAAAGAGGCTGCCATCCGGTTCACTTTTTGAAAAAATATTCCATGAATGGTTGATGTTATGGAGGAAAATAAGTTGAACGCTACTAACAATTTTTTCGGGACATTTAGTGGGCAGGCGATGAACCAGGGACACTTAGGATAAGAATCAATTTGCACGGATCGATTACGATGACTCTTAAACGAAAATCGTCGTACGCAAATGCGAGAAAAACCATGACACGAAATCGCCTATGTGACTCATTACTCGTCTCCACGTCTGTTTATTTTTTTGCTTAGGAATTGGACACTCCTGTGGAGTCTGCCCACTTCCTCGTAAAACAACTGGGTGAGAAAGAGTAATGTCCCGATGATGATCCCACCGGCGATGATGACCCCAACCATTCCTGCAAAGGTTAACACAACGCAAACGAACGTACTGAGCAGGACAAAACCAAACCATTTTCCAAATACACGCATCGAATCCCCTCCTACCAACATGGTAACATTCACCAGAAACAAGCGGTATTACCAATTTGGTTGCTTTCCCCATCCCGATACGACCGTCGATCGGAGGGCGATGCGCGATCAAACGCATGGTGTTTTCCAACATTCCGCTTCAACCAAATCCGCGTTTTTTCCTGTATCCGCCATCCTGGTGCCGCCTCTCCCATCCCCCTCCTGCCAGGGGTTGTCCCATCCGGCATCGGTCACCCGATGCCCAGTTCCTCCATCACGGAGGCTTTTGCCCATCGCAACAGGACGTCTGCACACTTCTTGCTGACTTGTTTTCGAAGGTCAGGGGTCATGTCCACCGTTTCACCTGCTGCCCGGATATAGACCTTGTGCGGCAAGACCACAAGCGGTTTTGGCTTTCTTGCCACACCATCACCCCCTCTCCGTACTCTTTGTATGCGGGGTGGACACGTGGACGGGACTGTTTGCTGCGAACACCTCGACGAGGCGCAGATCGCCCGACGTCCCGGCATATACCTGTTCTATGAGGCCGCTTTGCGTATGGCGTACGCGTCTGGCCGTTTCAAAAGCATCACGATCGTTGGCATGCTTCCAGTGAAAAGACGGCGCGAACGCCCCTTGTCTTTGTGTTGATCGCGGCGGCCGAGGAGGAACCGACTGGCGAGGGGGGATTGCACCCATGACGATTGCTCTTTACATCCGCGTTTCCACGGAGGAACAGGCCCGCGAAGGGTTTTCCATCCCGGAACAGCAGGAACGCCTGCGTGCCTTTTGCACCGCGCATGGATGGACGGATTACGCGTTCTACATCGATGACGGTTACTCCGCCAAAGACACCAACCGACCGGCCTTCCGACGGATGACGGATGACATTCGGGCCGGCCGCATCCACATGGTCATCACGACCAAAATCGACCGGCTGACGCGGCGACTCATCGATCTCCTTACGTTCGTCGATGAACTGGACATGTACGAGTGCACCTACAAGTCGGCATCCGAGACGTTTGACACCGGCACCGCCGTCGGCCGGATGGTGCTGCAGCTCCTCGGCGTCTTCGCCGAATTTGAACGGGAACGGATCGCGGAGCGCGTTCGTGAAAACATGTACCACGCTGCCAAACAGGGCAGGCCGGTCACCGCTCCCTGCTTTGGGTACGACGTGGCGGACGGTCAATTCGTCATCAACGAGGAAGAGGCGCACTGGGTACGAAAAATGGTAGACATGACGCTAAACGGCCACGGCACCTGGAGCGTAGCCAAGATGTTGAACGAAAACGGTGTACGGACCAAACGGGGACGGGAGTGGACATTGAAGGCCGTCCGGGTCTTCCTCTGGAAAAACGAAATGCTGCGGGGCAATACGGTGTGGAATCAGCATGCGCGGAAAAACGGCAGGCTGATCCAACGCCCTCCGGACGAGTGGCTGCTGGTTGAGGGAACCCACGAGCCCATCCTTGACCAGGAGACGTACCGGAAACTCCAAGACGTCCTCGACCGCAGCCAGCGTGCCGCCCCGCGCTCCAAAGGGAGCCGCTATCTCCTCTCCGGGCTCGTGTTTTGCGGCCACTGTGGAGCGAAAATGTACGGCATGGACACCACCTGCAAAAAGAACGGCAAGGAGTACCGTCCACCGGCCCGATACCTGTGCGCGGGCTACACCAAGAAAGGCCAATGCTTTTACCACTACATCCCGTGTTCCGCTCTGGACCAACAGGTCATTCGGGAAATCGTCAGCCTGAGCCAGACTGACCTGGACGTTCCGCTGCATGCCGTCTCCGTGCAAGAAAACCACATCCGCGGGGAGCTTTCCCAGTCCAAACGGCAGCTCGCCTTCATGGACGAAAGGTTCCAGCGGCAGATTCGCGCATTCGAGCTCGGGATTCTGGACGAGGCCGACCTGCTGGAAGCCAAGACAAGGCTGAACGAGGAAAAACGGGCATTGCGTGAAAAGATTCGGACGCTGGAGGAACGTGTGGAGGCCGAGGTATCCCCGGAGGCGGTACAGGCGAAGATACGAAACAAGATCACCACCCTCCAAGAGGCCGTGGAAAACGACGACCGGGAACGGCTGAAAAATGGAATCCGGGAGATCGTTCACCAGGTCACCGTATACGACGGCAGCCGGATCGAGATCAGCTTTTGGGTGTAGTCATACCTTTGCGCCGGTCCGGCCCGCCGTACTGGGTGATCAGAAATTTGGCCATTTGCAGGTCCGGCCTGCTTACGCGGACGGGGATTTCCAGCTTCTTTTCATAAATCCACATCGCCGTTCACCTCAATACTCGATTTCCCACGGCCACGGCGTGGCGGTCCACACCCAGCGGCTGGGGGAAGACGAAAAACCGTACTGCATCAGCGGGCCGCACTTCGTTTCATACTCCGCTTTCAAGACCATCAGCTCTTTGGACAAGCAGTTGTATTGATGAACGGCGCGCTGGTCTCCCGGGTTCACGTCCAGATATAATTGCAGCTCGACGAGCGCAAACTGCACCTCCTGCAATTTGCGAAGCGCATTGCTGGGCTCCATGAGACTCCTCCTTTTGCTTCCCGCTGCCTCTGCCGGTGACGGGGCGAGCTTGTTTGCTCCGCACGTGCCCGGCGGGCGCTTTTTCTTCTCGTTACCACCGTATGCATCTAGGCGTTTGTCGGTCCCTCCCGCCGCGGCACAAACAAAAAACCTTTCGTCGTCCCGCTTCCGGGATGAGAAAGGTTTGCGTGTGCGTATTCGTCTCTGTACAGCGGCCGTGCGGTCTGCCCGCTAGGTGGTGACGGCCTTGGCCTTGGGTTTGGTGATAATGTGATGGCCGCGCGGCAGGCCCCGCTGCTGCAGTTCTTCTTCCGTCAGGATATGGAGCGTCTCGTCCTTGCACGGCATCGGCACCAATCCGCCAAACGGGCTCATGACCCGCCCGTTCGTGTCCGTTTCGATGACCACGTACAGTCCCTTGTTCTCCAACTGCTGAATGAACTCCGTCCAGCGTTTGGCGGTCATCTGCTCCGCGTGCCTGGTAAAAATGACACCCATTTCTTGTGCTAACATGTACAATCTCCTTTAACGTACGCATCAGGTCTTGATCGGAAAGATATCCTAACGATACTCTGAAACGTCCTGTTCTGGCAAAAAGCATTTCGCGCAAAAAACAGCGAAAAAATGCTGATTTTCCCCGCCTACCGTTTCAGGAACAGCACGTCACCACCGCGCACGGCATTTCACCGTGCCACGCTGTTTTTTGCGGCTTGCCTTTTCCTGGCTGCCCGTGCTGCTAGCGATAGGTAATGGCCTGTCTCCCCAGGGCTTCCCAGCTTCTTTTCAGGGCCTGGTGGGAGACGCGCCGCTGCTTGTCGCCGGACAGCGGATCGTTGACGTAAGCGTACCGCTGGTCATAGCCGACCAACAGCACGACATGTTCGTCAAAAGGGGCGGCGATTGGCCTGCCGTCCTTGTGCCATCTCTCCCATTCGGTCGGCAGGGTAAAATCGCCGGTCGTCCATATGACCACCGGCCGCCTCGCAGCCACGCTGTCCAGCAGCGCCTGATAGGTCCGCCCCGTCAAGTTCACCGTCCGTTCTCCCATGTAGCGGCGCAGCAGTTCTTCCAGGGGCTTGTTGTAGACCGCAAATCCCTTTCGTTTGCCGGTCATATCCCCGACGAATCCTTTGTTGGGATCGCCCCATTCCTTGATGTCGCCGTTTTTCTGCACCAGCGGCTCGGGGTCCTTTTTCACCTGGCGGGCCAGTGTCAGTTTATCCACATCGCGGCCGGCATACCGCAGCAGCATCGCCAGGCTGGTCACCTCACAGCCGTTCTTCAGCTCCGGCTTTTGGCTGATGATCGGGACATCGAGGATCATGTTGGACGGCCGGGGAGGCTGGGGAGCGGCAGGAGATGCCCCTGCGTACGGGGATTGTTCCGGAGCCGGCGCGCTCTGCACCCGGGGCGGCGGTGTACGCTCCCCGGCCTGGGGAGCCGTACAGCCCGCTGCGAAGGCGAGGGCTGCTGCGATCACAATCGGCCTGATGCGTTGGTTCACGCTGAATGCCTCCTTTGGTTTTATCCAAAGGGTGCCCCGCCAGCCGGCCGGCCATGTCCCCTCCGCTCAGGAGATTGCTGTCAGTTCCGCGTCCAGCAGGCGGGCAAACGGAATCCGCAGCGTCTTCTCCCCGCTCTTCAGCTTCAACTGCCGGCTGGCCGGATCGATGTGAACCACCCGGCCGCTCAGGCGGCGGGCCGCCTCACCGTCGTAGTAGGTCAGGCTCACGACGCCGCCCGTCTGGATCGCTTCCCAGATCCGCTCGCTCACGGCCGCCAGTTGTTCCTCGTCCAGTTCCGGGGGGATGTAGCGTCGCTCTTCCGCCTTGATCCGCAGGTACATCTCCCGATGCTCGGGCAGCACAAAACGGCTGGCCGCAAACAAATTGTCCTTCTTCGACACGCGTTTTTCCCTCATGTTGCCTTCTCTCCTTCTTCGCGGCCGATCCGCCGCGCATGACGTTCCGGCACCATCGCGCCCGGGTCCTGGCGGGGGGCTTGCTGCCGCATGATCCACAGCCGGGCCAGTTCCTGGCATTCGGCGCGCAGCACCTCAATGGAGTAGACCGCCTCCCGCACGTACCCGCGCTGCCGGTACTGCACCACGTAGACGCCTCGCTCCCGGCGGGCGCTCAGCAGGACGCATCCCCGCTGCCGCAAATGGCGGCGCAGTCTGTGATGCTGCCGCTCCGCCCAGCGGGACAGTTCCTCGAAAAACCAGTGGTACGACAGCTTCAAGGGAACCTGCCGCACCCGCCCCCAATCCGCCATGGCGGCGCGAAACAGCAAACCGAACAGGATGTACAGGCGCAGCAGCTCCTGTTCTCCCTCCGCCGCCTGCCCGTCCCGCTCCGTCACTTGTAGTGCCCCCCGATCTTGCGGGCACGCTCCCGCGCCTGCCCCGCTCCCAGCAGGGAAACGGCCCGCAAAATGGCATCCTGTCCGTAGCGGGCGCGGATGTCGTCCATGGCGCGGGCGAGCGAACGCTGCCTGTGCGTGTCGGTAAACAGGTTGAGCTGAACCACATTGTCGGGCACCAACTGTTCCAGGCTGACACCGACGCTGCGCACCGGCGTCTGCTGCCAGTGCCGGTCAAACAGGCGGCAGGCCGCTTCGTACAGCGTCATCGCGTCATGGGTCGGCTCCGGCAGCTTCAACTGCCGCCCAAAGCCGGCAGGGGCATCAAAATCGGCCCCGCGGCATCCGACCGAGACGACCGATCCCATCAGCCGCTTGCTCCGCGCCCGGCGGCATACCTCCTCGCACAGCTCCAGGAGCACCACCTTGATCTCGGCGGCGGTGTGATAGTCGCGCGGCAGCGTCATGTGATGGCCGATGCCCTTTTGCGTCTCGTGGGTCTGAAGCGACACCGGCGAATTGTCCAGGCCGTGAGCCGTGCGCCAAAGCACCTCGCCGTTTACGCCCCAGCGGCGGGCGAGCACCGCCGGAGACATGCGGGCGAGCTGCCCGATCTGGTAGATGCCCATGCGGTGAAAATGGCGCTTCATCCGCGAGCCCACCCCGAACAGCTTTTCGATCGGCAGCTTCCAGAGCGTGTCGGCCAGCTCTTCCCGCTTCAGCCAAAAGATCCCCTCCTCCCGTTTTTTGGCGAAGTTGTCGCAGGCCATCTTGGCGAGCACCTTGTTCTCCCCGATGCCGATCCGGGAGTTGATCCCCGTCTCCAGCCGGACGCGGCGGCGGATTTCCTCGGCGATCCGCCAGGGGTCGCCGAACAGCCGGACGCTTCCCGTCACGTCCAGAAACTGCTCGTCGATGGAATACGGCTCCACCAGATCGGTAAACGACTCAAAGATGCGGGTAATCTGCACGGAGACGCGGAGGTACGTCTCCATCCGCGGGCGAACGACCACCAGATGCCGGCACTTTTGCTGCGCCTGCCACAGCGCCTCCGCCGTGGTGACACCGTACGACTTGGCAATCGGGCAGGCGGCCAGAACCACACCGCTGCGCCGTTCGGGATCGCCGGCCACGACGACCGGTTTGTCCCGCAGCTGCGGATGGGCCGCCTTTTCAATACTGGCGTAAAAGCTCTGCATGTCAGCCAGGAAGATGATCCGCTTGCTGTCCTTGGTCATGATGTTCATCCCCCAACAGGAACATTTGTTCTCATCTTAAATCTGTTCTTAGTATAGCAAACAGATGTTCGCTTTTATACTCCCTGCTTGCAAAAAAGGCGCTGGTAATTTTTTCTTCCGCTTTCTGCCGAACGGCAGGGAGGACGGCGACCGGCAGAGAATCCCGATAAGCAGGAAGCCGAGAGGATAGCTTCGTCCACACGGCTGTAAAAGGCGCCCCAGGAGCAGGCGGCGGGCGGCGCGGGACGGAACCCCTTCGCCCGAGGCGAACACGATCCGGCATGCGTATCCGATCCCGAATGCCCCCACGCTGCAGCGAGCCGGTGGAAACCCCGACCGATCAGAAAGGAGAATCGCCCATGAGCGTTCAGCTTCGGCCAACCCGTCCGGCCGACATACCGTTTGTGTACGAGACCGAACACGCGGCGGAAAATCGCCCGTTTCTCCTTCCATGGACGGAGGAACGGCACCGGCAGGCCCTCGCCCATCCAGACATCCGCCACCTGATCGTGGAGGAAACGGAGAGCGGCAGAGCGGTCGGCTACGTTATCATCGCCGGGCTGACCAACCCGCACGGCAGCATCGAGCTGATGCGCATTACGATCTCCGCGAAAGGGAAAGGATACGGCCGCCGGGTCCTGCGGCAGGTCAAGCGCTGGGCGTTTGAGGAACAGCAGGCTCACCGCCTCTGGCTGGACGTGAAGGAGGAAAACGAACGGGCCCTGAACCTGTACCTGTCCGAGGGATTTGTCATCGAAGGCAAACTGCGGGAATGCCTGAAAACCGGCGAACGGTACGAGTCGCTGCTCGTCCTGTCGATGCTTTCGTCCGAGTACAGGGACTGACGCTGGGAAGCAGCCATCCGCCTTTTCCCTGCCTGATCAAGCATGCGAAGCGGCCAGGACCCCGAAACCATCATCCGCCCTTCGCTCCTTGCCGGACAAACGGGACAAACGGGAATTACACGCGCAAAAGAGACGTGAAAAGCCGTACTGAAAATCGTTCTGAAACATTACAATGTTGGTAACGATCAAGGCTTTGGCTTTGGCCCGTCCTTGGTCGCGCAGCACATCCAGAAAGGAGTTGACATGACGTTGCGACACATCAGGATGACCGCAGGTTTGCCTCCTTTCGCCCGTGTTTTTCTCGTTTCCCTGTTGGCCTTGTTTCCCTTTTTCAGCGCTCCTCCGCCCGCTCATGCCCAAGCCTCGATCACGATCGACTCGCACGCGAACGGAGATCAAATCAAAGCGGGAACCATCCGGGTGTCCGGCACATACGTGGACGGTGCGCGACGTTCCTGGACAATCCGCTTAGAAATGGGCGGCAAAACCAGGGGGCTCCCCGCTTCGGGAGTCTAACTCTGTATCCGATTCGGCGGGGGAAGCGCCCGCCCGGAATGAAAGTCGGCATTCCTGCCTGATCCTCCGACATGCGCGGCCGATTTGCCTCGGACGCGTATGAAGCTCGGTGAAGCGCGGCGTCTTTGCTTCGGACAAAGGTGCCGGGGGGCCATAAAGCTGCTATGCCCAGGAGAACGCCTCGGCGTTGGCACGAATCCTCGGAAGAACGACCCGTCCGGCGGGGACATGTCGATCCCCTCCTCCCCGCGTTGCGCGGGGCAGTCGCGGAAGGAACTTCGTCCGCGTTCCTTCTGTTCCACTCCGGTAAGGGAATGGAGTTCCCCCGCCCTTCCGACTGCGGGCGGGTGAACGGCTGACGGGTCAGAGAGGAGGGCTACGGCAGCAGATGCAAGGCTAGGGTACAGGGAACGTCGGAACTTCGGACGAAGATGCCAAGCGGGGCAAACCGCGATGCTTCGAAACGGCAGGAAATGGCCGTTGCATCCGAAGGACAGCAGCCCGTAGTAGCGAGGAAGCAGGGTAATGCCTGTGGAGCGAAGGGGCATAGCCATGCGCTCCGCTGGGGAGAACATGGCGGAACGCCGTGTGCGGTGAAAGCCGCATGCACGGTGTGACGTGGGGGAAAAGGGGATCCGCACGATGCGCGCCCCGCGCAGGCGAGGACGCACCCTTACCTATCACGGTCGTACGAGCTAATGCTCGTGATCAACGCCGAGACACTCGCAGACGTTCACACGGACGATCCTGACGGAGACGGATCCGGCACGTGGTACTGCGACATCGACGCCAGCCGGTACGACGGACCCGTCGAGATCGCCGTGAAAGGCTGGGACGCGGGGACCCGCTACGGGGTCTGGTCCCCATTTGTCACGCTGCAGGTGGAGAATCCCGCGGCCAGCAAACCGGTCGTCACCATCGACAGCCCGGCGGATGGCACACAGGTGGACGGGGCGGTGATGATCGAAATGTCGGTGCAGGCGAAAAACCCGCTCTCCTCCGTGGAAGTGAGGATCGACGGAGGGAGATGGCTCAAGGCCAAGGCAGACGGTTCCAGCGGCCGCTACAAGTACCTCTGGAAGCCGCCGGCCGGAGCCTCCGGAACGAGCCGGATCGAAGCGCGGGCCAGCGACCGCCGGGGAAATGTCGGCACCAGCCTGACCACGTACGTCCGCCTTGGCGGCGCCGCAGCCGAACCCGTCACCGTGGAACCGCAGGACCGGGCCATCTGGATCTGGGAAAAAGCGTCGTACAACCTGTTTTACAACGACGGCTCCAAGGAGGTGCTGGACGCCCTGGCGCAGGACACCGCCACCTTCCAGTCGGATCCCGTCACGACGTTTTACCTCGGCATCGACCAATTGTACGGAACGCACGTGATGCGGGAAGCGCCCGAGAAGGTGCGGGCGTTCGTCTCCTGGGCCCACTCCAGGGGGTACAAGGTGCACGCGACCATCGCGGGCGGAACGATCCTGCCCTACATGGGCGCGTACAGCCGCTACCACGAGATCGCCGTCCGCACGATGGAAGACGTGATCAACTACAACCTCTCCGCCGCTCCCGACGAACGCTTTGACGGCGTCAACGTGGACATCGAGCCATACATTCTGCCCGATTTCAAAACCGCCCAGCCTTCCGTCCAGATTCAGTACCTGGACGGTCTCTCCAAGATGATTCAGCGAAGAGACGCTGCCGGGATCAACCTGCCGTTTGGCACCGTGATCCCCAGATGGTACGATTCAGCCGCCCAAGCGCAGAACATCCCCTGGAGGGGAACGGCGACATGGCTGTCCGAACACGTCCAGAACATCAGCGACTACGTTGCCATCATGGACTACCGGGACACGGCCGACGGATCGGCCGGCATCATTCAGGGAGCGCTGGGAGAACTGGCCTACGCCAATGCCATTGGCAAGCCCGGGTCCGTCGTGATCGCGGTGGAGACGCTGGACATCGCCGACGGGGGCGATCCCGAGACGATCACCTTCCGCGAAGAAGGGCGCACGCACATGGAAAGCGAACTGGACAAAGTGTACGCGGCAGTCGGGAGCGATCCGGCTTTCGCCGGCATCGCCATGCACCACTACGATCCGCTGCGCCAGCTCCCCTCCGACTGGGGGCCGGACCGGATCACGTGGGAGCCGCCGGCCGACGACAGCCCGCCTTCCGCTGTGAGCGTCCGGCCGACCGCCGCCGCGTTTGATCACCAGCGGATCGACGTCACCTTTGGCCGCGCCTTTGACAACACGGAAGTGGAGGAATACTACGTCTACCGCAGTACCGACAGCGGGTTTGAACCCGACGAGTCCAACCTGGCGGGCAGTACGAGAGGCCTCCTCTTCTCCGATACGGGGCTGTTGCCCAACACCACCTACTACTACAAGGTGGCCGCCGTCGACGTGAGGGGCAACCAGGGCCCCGCCTCGGACGAAACGTCGGCCGTCACCGGCGACACGCCGCTCGCGCCGATGGTCGTGCGCGGCATGGAGATCACCCATACCGGCACCAGCGCCAAGGTCAGCCTGCGGGTCGTCGACAGGGAGACGAACGCTCCGATCCCGGCCGCCATTGTCCACGGCCGGTTCGCGTACGGAGCCGGAAAGTTTGTGGACATCGTGACGGATGCGGACGGCATGGCGTCGGCCACCTCCGAAGCGGTCGCCGCCGACCGGCAGGTGGACTTTATCGTGCAGCGGATCACCGCCCCCGGATACTACTGGGCGAAAGCCTACGACGTGCGGGAGCCGCTGTCGGCATACGACCAGCAGGCGGAGACGCCGTCGGTACTGCCGGAGGAGGAGCATGCCGTCGACGGGCCGCATCAGGAGGGCAGCGCCGTCGACGGGCCGCATCAGGAGGGCAGCGCCGCCGACGGCTCGCGTCAGGAAGGCAGCGCCGCCGACGGGCAGCCTGGGCATTCCCTCGCCGGACTCCTCGCGCTGACGTTCGGCCAGGGCGAGTTAAGTCCCGTTTTTTCTCCGGACATCACCCGCTACACGCTCACCGTCGAGCGAGATGTAAGCGCTGTCAACATGACGGCTGCCGCTGCCCCGGAGACGGCGGTCGCCGTAAACGACGTGCCGCTGTCCGCCGAGCAGCCGTCCGTGGAAATTCCGCTGGACACCGACGACACGACGGTCGTGATCGCGGTCACCCCGCCGGGCGGCCAGACCGTCACCTACACGGTCACCGTCGTGCGCCAGGGGGCAGAGGCGGCCGCTCCCGCGGGTCCATAAATCCGCCGGTCCGTAAATCCACCGGTCCTCCTAAAAGAGAAAAAGCCTGCCGAGGGCAGACTGGGCAGGCTGCTGCGAGCGGCGCACTTCCCGGGTGAACGCCGCGGGACTGGCGCAACCACGGGCGGACAACGCCAACCCACCTGACCGCTTGCAGGCAGGTGGGTTGTGTGCCGCGCAGCCCGATCTAATCGAACACGATTCCGTCCAGCACGCCCTCGCGCTTCAAGTAGCCGCGCAGCCACGCGTACTGGTCGTCCCGCCAGAACCGCTCGTCCTCCACCAGGCGGGCCGTTTCCTGGCGGGCCACCTCCAGCGCCTTGTAGTCACTCAACAGATCAGCCACCTTGAACTCCGGCAGGCCGCTCTGCTTGGTGCCGAAAAAGTCGCCGGGACCGCGCAGCTCCAAATCGCGCCGGGACAGCTCAAAGCCGTCCGTGGTTTCGCACATGACGCGCATCCGCTCTTTGCCGATCTCCGTCTTGGGGTCGGCGATCAGGACGCAGTAGGACTGCTCGGAGCCGCGGCCGACACGCCCGCGAAGCTGGTGCAGTTGGGCGAGGCCAAACCGCTCGGCGTCGTAGACGATCATGAAGGTGGCGTTGGGCACGTTTACCCCTACCTCCACCACTGTCGTGGAGACGAGCACGGCGTACTCGCCGGCGAGAAACGCCTGCATCACGGCGTCCTTTTCCTTGGCGGGCAGGCGGCCGTGCATCAGGCCGATGCGGTATTCGGGAAAATACTGCGTGAGTTGGGCGTGAACGTCAATCGCGTTTTGCACGTCCAGCTTTTCCGACTCTTCGATCAGCGGGCAGATCACGTACGCCTGCCGCCCCTTGCGCAGCTCGCCGCGCATCTGCTCCAGCACGAGGTGAAACTGCTCGTGCTTGCGCCAGGTGGTTTCGATCGGCTTGCGGCCGGCCGGCATCTGATCGATCGTGGAGACGTCCATATCGCCAAAGGCCGTGATCGCCAGCGTCCGCGGAATGGGCGTCGCCGTCATGAAGAGCACATCCGGGGACAAGCCCTTGCTGCGCAGGATGCGCCGCTGCTCCACGCCGAAGCGGTGCTGCTCGTCGGTGATGACCAGCCCCAGGTTGCGGAAAAAGACGTCTTCCTGGATCAGCGCGTGCGTGCCCACGACGACGTCGATCAAGCCCATCTGCAGGGCGGAAATCACGTCCCGCCGCCGCTTGGTCCCAAGCGAGCCGGACAAAAGCGCCACCTGGATGCCGTGCGGGGAAAGCAGTCCCGTGAGCGACTGCAGATGCTGCTCGGCGAGAATCTCCGTCGGCACCATCAGCGCTCCCTGATAGCCCGCCTTGACAGCGGCAAACAGGGCGATGGCGGCCACCACCGTTTTCCCCGAGCCGACATCCCCCTGCAGCAGCCGGTTCATCGCGTAGGGGGAGCGCATGTCGGCAAGGATCTCCCTGACGACCCGCTTCTGTGCGTCGGTCAGCGGAAACGGCAGGGAGGCGACGAACCGGCGCACTTCGTCCATCGGCACGTCCAGCGCCCTGCCCTCCGTCTGCTGCCGGGTGATGCGTCGCAGCGCCTGCATTTTCAACTGGAATAAAAAGAGTTCTTCAAACATGATCCGGCGACGCGCCTGCCGTCCGTCCTCGGCGCTCCTCGGAAAGTGAATCGCGTGAAACGCCTCCGCCCGCGGCATGAGCCGGTAGCGGGCGATGATGTCGGCGGGCAGGATCTCCGGAATCTCGGTCCCGTACTGCTTGAGCGCCTGCTGGATCGCCCTGCGCAGGAGCGAATGCGTGACGTCGCCGCCAAGCGGGTAGATCGGTGCCAGTTCGCCCCGCTTTTGCGCCCGGTCGGAATCCGCCTCCGTCATTTCGCTCACCGTGATCTGCAGCTTGTGCCTGTCCCATTTGCCGGTAACGAGAATCTCCTTTCCGGGAGACAGCCGGCTTTTGACAAACGTCTGGTTGAACCAGACGGCGGTCACCACCACTTTGTCGATGACCAGCTTGACCGCGATGCGAGACTTTCGCCTGCCGTAAAAACGAACAGAGGGTTCGCCGTACACCGTCCCCTGCAGCGTCACCCTCTCCCCGTCCTTTGCTTCTGTCACGTCGCGCACGCGGTAATCTTCATAGCGGGAAGGGAAATACTCCAGCAGGTCGCCCACGCTGTGTATGCCCAAACCGGCCAGCGCTTTTGCCCGTTCCTCGCCTACCCCGTGCAGAAGCGAGACGGGCGTTTGATACACGTCCGTCATTTTGCATCCAACCGCACGCCGAAAATCTTGGCTTCGATTTGCCGGCCCGTCTGGGTGGCGGCCAGACCGCCCTGCGCCGTCTCCTTCAGCGCGGTCGGCATGGAACAGCCGATGCGGTACATCGCTTCGATCACCTCATCCGTGGGCACGACGCTCTTGATCCCGGCCAAGGCCATGTCCGCCGCCACGGTCGCGATGGCCGCTCCCATCGCGTTGCGCTTGACACAGGGGACCTCCACCAGTCCGGCCACGGGGTCGCACACCAGACCGAGCATGTTTTTGAGCGCGATCGCGACAGCCTGAGCCGACTGCTCCGGCGTGCCGCCCGCCATTTCCACGATCGCCGCCGCCGCCATCGCCGTCGCCGATCCTACCTCCGCCTGACAGCCGCCGGCGGCGCCGGAGATGAAGGCGTTGTTGGCGATACAGTAGCCGATCGCTCCCGCCGTAAACAGGAAGTTGACCATTTCTTCGCGG
Source organism: Brevibacillus sp. LEMMJ03 (assembly GCF_007197875.1). Lineage (NCBI taxonomy): Bacteria > Bacillati > Bacillota > Bacilli > Caryophanales > Paenibacillaceae > Brevibacillus > Brevibacillus sp. LEMMJ03. The sequence continues at coordinate 132,207 of NZ_VKJN01000008.1, forward strand.
CTCGGCTTCAGCCTGTCGGAGACGGCAAACAGCGTCCCCGGCACAATCCCGCACGCCCCCGCCGTCGGCGTCGCCACGATCGTGCCCATCGCCGCGTTTACTTCGTTTACGGCCACCGACATCGACACTGCGTTCAAGAGGGTCGGGCCGGAGAGAAACGGCTTGGTCTTCATGTATTCCTGCAGCTTCTTGGCGTCGCCGCCGGTCAACCCGCTGTGGGAGCGGATATCTTCCGTCAGGCCGCGCCGCACTGCCTTTTCCATCACGTCCAAATTGGCGTACATGTCGTTTAAGATCGCCTCCCGGCTGCGCTGGGAGACTTCCATTTCCGCCTCGATCATCACCTGGGAGATCTTTTTCCCTTGGGATTCCGCCAATTCCACCAGTTCGGCCACATTGCGAAACATGTTGTCGGGTTCACTCCTCTTCATCCCGCTTCAGCCAAGCGAAAGCAGGGAGACGTCAAAGATGTGGGGAATCTGCCTGATCTCGTCCAGCACCTGCGGCGATACCACCGCGTCGGTCTCGATCGCCATCAGGGCCCGCGAACCGCGGTCGTGCCGGGAGACTTCCATGTGGCCCACGTTGATGCGGTGCTGCGTCAGCACCTTGGCCACGCCGGCAATCATGCCGAAACGATCCTCGTGAAGCACCATCAAGGTCGGGGTGTCAAAGCCAAGCTGAAAGGAAAAGCCATTGATCTCCGAGACTTCGATTTTACCGCCGCCGATGGAAATGCCGACTACTTCGATCTCCTGATCGTCGTCGGCCAGCCGGATGCGGGAGGTGTTGGGATGGCCGGTCAGCTCGTCAGACGTCTTCACCTGTACGTCGACGCCCAGGTCTTTGGCAATCCTGAGCGAATCCTTCAGGCGCAGGTCGGACGTCTCGAAGTCGAGAATGCCGGCCACCGTCGCCACGTCCGATCCGTGTCCCTTGTACGTCTTGGCAAACGAGCCGTAAAAGGTGATCTCCGCCCGCTTCGGCTGACGGCCGAACAGCTTCCGGGCCACGCGGCCGATGCGGGCCGCGCCGGCTGTATGGGAACTGGACGGTCCGACCATGATCGGACCGATAATGTCAAACACGCTTTTGTATTTCACCCGGTTCTCCTCCTGAATGGCAAGGGGTCACATCAGCAAGATTCACTCTCATTGTATCGTACCACTTTCGAAAGCGCTACATGAAGGGAAAGTGAAAAACCTCCCTGAACTGCTCAGGGAGGCTGTCGCCTTTACGCTTTTATCATCATGACGGCTAATAGACCCGGTCCCGCGTGGGTGCCGACGATCGGGCCAATTTGCTGCAGGTAGGCATCGGCCACGTTGAACTCCTGCTTGATCCGCGCCAACTGCTCCGCCGCTTCGTCGGGGATCGCGCTGTGCAGCACGGCCACCTTGACCGGATCGTCGCCGGCGTACTCCTTCAGCGTCTCCATGACGCGCGCCAGCGCCTTTTTCGTCCCCCGCACCTTGTCGTACGGTGCGACGTACCCGGCCGGGTCCAGCGTGAGGATCGGCTTGATGTTCAACAGCGAGCCGATCAGCGCCGACGCCTTGCCGATCCGGCCGCCTTTTTGCAGGTATTCCAGCGTGTCGACGATGAAGAAGACCCGGACCTCATCCAAAAAGTGGTCGATCATGTCCAGGATCTGCTGCTTGGACTTCCCTTCCCGGGCCGCCCGGGCCGCCTCCACGCAGATCATGCCGTAGACGAACGACGCCTTGCGGGAGTCGATCACCGTGATGTCCGCCTGTTCCTCCAGCATCGACCGGGCAATCAGCGCGGACTGGTACGTGCCGGACATCGCTCCGGACAGCATGATGGCAATAATCTGGACGTCTTTGCCGTGCGTGTCGATGATCGCCTTGTACGCCTCCACAAAATCGAGCGGCGACGGCTGCGACGTGGTCGGCAGCGTCTCGGACTGCTTCAGCTTTTCGTAAAAAGCGGAAGCGGTAATGGTGACCCCGTCCGCGTAGGTCTCCTCGCCAAACATCACCTTGAGCGGCACGGACACGATACCGAGAGACTCGCGCAGCGATTGATCGATGTCCGATGCGCTGTCGGTCAAAATCACGATAGACATTTCGCGCAAAACTCCTCTCACAGCACACGGCTGCGGTTATTCCACGGAGAAGATGAACGGGTAGAGCGGCTGGCCGCCGACGAGGATTTCCACTTCCACGTCCGGATGCGCTTCAGCCAGCGCCTGCTGCAGTTCTTCGGCCTGCTCCTCCCCGGCCCCTTCGCCCAGAAAAACGGTCACGATGCCCGTCTCTTCGTCGACGAGACGGTCCAAAAGCGCCTTGGCGCTCTCCAGCAGATCGGTGCCGGCGGTGACGATTTCCTTTTCGGCAATGCCGATAAAATCGCCTTCCTTGATCTCCACATCCCCCATCCGGGTGTCGCGCACGGCGCGGGTGACCAAGCCGGTCTTGACCTGGCCGATGGCGGCGGTCATCGCCTGGGTGTTGGTTTCCAGGTCCGCTCCCGCGTTGAACGCCACCAGTGCGGCCATCCCTTGGGGAATGCTCTTGCTCGGAATCACGGCCACCGGCTTATCCGCCAGCGCGGCAGCCTGCTGGGCGGCCATGACGATATTGCTGTTGTTCGGCAGGATGATCACCTGCTTGGCGTGCAGTCCCTCCACCGCCTTGACGAAGTCTTCCGTGCTGGGGTTCATCGTCTGGCCGCCTTCCACCACGACGTGGACGCCCATGCTGCGGTAAATCTCGGCGATGCCGTCTCCGGCGGCGACGGCGACCAGGCCGTAGGGAAGGGGCTCCGCCGGTTGGGCTTTCGCTTCACTCACCTTTTTCTCCTCTTCACGGAGGATGTTGGCGTGCTGCTCCCGCATGTTTTCGATCTTGATCCGATGCAGGCTGCCAAACTGCTGGGCGTACTGCAGCACGCTGCCCGGGTGTTCGGCGTGTATATGTACCTTGACGATTTCGTCGTCGGAGATGACCAGCAGGGAATCGCCCATCTGGTCCAGTTGATGGCGGAAGACCGTTTCCGAAAACGGCTTTTTGTTCGGTTCCGTGCTGTTGACCAGCCGGATCATGAACTCCGTGCAGTAGCCGAACGTGATGTCCTCCGTTTTCAGGTGCACCTGCGCGCTGTGCTGCTCGTGCACCAGTTCGTCCAGATTGACCTGTGCAGCGGATCGTTTGGACTCTGCCTCACGCTCTTCCGCCGTCTCGCCGCGCAGGGCGCGGAGAAAGCCCTCGTAGACGAACAGCAACCCTTGGCCGCCCGAGTCGACGACCCCCACTTCCTTTAGCACCGGCAGCATGTCCGGTGTGCGCAGCAGCGCAGCCTGCGCCTGTTCGTAGGTTTTTTCCATGACCAGCAATACGTCGTCTGTGGCGCGCGCCGTGCGAACGGCCATCTCCGCCGCCTCGCGGGCAACGGTCAAAATGGTGCCTTCCACCGGCTTCATGACTGCCTGATAGGCGGAATCCACCCCGGCCTTCAACGCCTCGGCGAACTGGCGGGCGCTGATCACGTCTTTTCCGCTGACCGCTTTGCTGAAGCCGCGGAACAACTGGGACAGAATGACCCCGGAGTTCCCCCGAGCGCCCATCAGAAGCCCCCTCGCCAGCGCGGCGGCCGCCTCTCCGATCGACGCCGATTCCCTGCGCGACAGCTCCTCCACTCCTGACGTGAGCGTCAAATTCATGTTTGTCCCCGTATCGCCGTCCGGCACCGGAAAGACGTTTAATCCATCCACCACTTTGGCGTTGCTTGACAGCAGCCTGGCCCCCAGATGAACCATCCGGCTAAACAGCACGCCATCGAGACGCGTATGTACCAACTGATGTTCCTCCTTACGAATCCCTGTCTGTACGGACTCCCTGTACATAGATATTAACCGCAGCCAAATCGACGCCAACCAACTGTTCCAGCGTGTACCGGACGCGCCGCTGCACGTTCCCGGCCACCTCGGAAATCTTCACGCCGTAGCTGACGATGATATGCATGTCCAGTACCACTTCACCGTTCTGGTTGTGGACGACGACGCCTTTACTCAGATTGTCCCGCCCCAACAGTTCGGCAATTCCATCTTTCAGCGCCTTCCGGGAAGCCATGCCGACGAGGCCGAACACTTCCATGGCGGCGCCCCCGGCAATCCGCGCAATTACTTCTTCTGCAACGTCAATTTTACCCAGAGGTGTGCTCATTTCCACTGTCATGCAAGGACTCCTCCTTTTTCAACGGCGTCGCCGTTCTAGTCAGGCACGTATATACCATGCTTCTCCCAATTCTACACCATGAAAAGCGAGAAATGAAGCGTTTTGTCGAACGCGGCGGGGAAAAGCGGAAGCCGGGCTTTTCCTCATGTCAAGTATTGCAATTGACAGGGGGGTGTGCTACTATAAGCAAGTGTTTGTATTTCTCACACCGGGTATCCCGTTTATATGCAGCTAAGGGAGGTGGATCGCAATGGCACGTCGCTGCTTTGTAACTGGCAAGTCTGGCAAAGCTGGAAACGCTCGCTCCCACTCCATGCGCGCTACTCGCCGCAAATGGGGTGTTAACGTTCAAAAAGTGCGCATTCTCGTAGATGGAAAACCGAAGCGCGTTTACGTCAGCACCCGAGCGCTGAAATCCGGTCTCGTAACCCGCGTGTAACGCGATACGGGACAACGCGAAAAAAAGCACCCGCGAGGTGCTTTTTTGCTTTTTCCCTGCTGTTTTCCCAACCCCTGAAAGCGGGTCGCTGCCTGCTCGCGCGTCGACCGCCCTGCATGAAACGTCCCGGAAACGACTGACGCACCGCCGCGCGCGCCCGCTTCCGGCCTCCCCTGCATGAACAGCTTCCCCGGGCCGGCTTCTTCCGAGGGCGCCGTCAGATGTGTGCACAGCGATGCCGCCGTCACTTTTTCCGGTTGAACGCCTCAATGACGGCGCGAATCATGCCACCCAGGAACTTCGGCAACTTGATGGTGTAGAACCGCATGCGTACCCCTCCTTACCGAAATTACTTCACGTGATACAGATACCAGCCAGCCCCCACGAGGCCCAATCCCAACAGGCTATACCAAACCCACGGAGGTGCCGTGTACAGGAAAATGGTGATCCCTCCGACAGCCAACGCAACCCCGAGAACACGTCGCAAGGCGCCCCCCTGTCGCAGGCGAAAGGAGCGCAATCCCATTTACTGCCGCACCTCCTTCAGGCGTACTGTTCAAACGTGCATATTACATCATATTCCGCCGTGGGGCAAACATGTGTCTCCCGGTGTCGAAATGAAAAAAATTCAGGCAACGCATTGCTGCCTGAATACCATATGCGGATGGCTCCGCCGATATGACCCTTTTTTCGCCCGTGTACGAAAATGGGCGCGGCACGCCGCCTCGTTCCCGCCGAGACGGCAGCCGAAACCCGTCTGACTCCTGGCGCTCCCTTACGCCATCCGCCTCCGTTCCCCCGCCGGAAACAGCAGGTGCGGCGCGCTGGTCAGCACCACCGTCAGCACGATGCCGGCAATGATCATCTCCGGCAGCAGATAGGTGATGTTGTAGAGGAACGAGTAGAGCGCGACCGGCGTCCCCTCCGGTGCGTATTGGCCGAACCAGACGATGCCGGAGATGAAGTGGCAGACAAACCGTCCGATCACGCCGACAAACAGGGCGCTCCACAGCGCCGCAATCCGCCTCGTCGCCCCCTGCAGACCGGACAGCGGGATCACGCCGGACAGTCCCAGGGCGGCAAACGCCAGCGGGTAGTCGAGCAGCACCTGAACGGGAGCAACGATCGTGCCCCCCAGCAGCGTTTGCAGCAGCCCGACGATCAAGCCGGTCACCACGCCCGGCAGAATCCCGCGCCGCACCGCGATGAGGGCGATCGGCACCATCACCAGGGAGACGGACCCTCCCTGCGGCATTTCCAACACCTTGATTTCGCTGAACACAACCGCAAGCGCTGCCATCATTGCCATTTCCAGCAAGACGAGCAGTCGTTGTCGAGCCATGCGCGTTCACTCCTTTTTACCCGAAGTACCAATGGAAAAAGACGGAAGCCAAAGAGCGGCTGCTGCTAATTCTAACGGAAGCTGTCCGGTCTGTCAAAATCGAGAGCAGAGAAAAAGCCGCGGAGCGCTTCTGGCCCCGCGGCTTCGTCCCTTGCGTCATGGTGTGCCCCGCTGTGTTTGCCCTCAAGCGGCGACATCGTCTTGAACACGGTTTTTGTCCGGGACAGCCTCTTGTCCCTCACAGCATTTTTTCCAGGAACTGTTTGGCCCGCTCGCTGCGTGGACTGGTGAAAAACTCCGCCGGCGGCGCCTCTTCCACCAGCCGTCCCCCGTCGAGGAAGCAGATGCGGTCGGCCACTTCCCGGGCAAAGTTCATCTCGTGCGTGACGATCGCCATCGTCATGCCGGAATCGGCCAGCCCTTTCATAACCTCCAGCACCTCTTTGACCATCTCCGGGTCGAGCGCCGAGGTGGGCTCGTCAAACAGCATGATCTCCGGCTCCATCGCCAGCGACCGGGCGATGGCGACGCGCTGCTTCTGCCCGCCGGACAGCCGCGCCGGAAAGACGTCCGCCTTGTCGGAGAGGCCGACGCGGGCCAGCAGGTCCCGGGCCTTGGCTTCGGCCGCCTCCTTGGACACGCCCTTCACCTTGACCGGCGCGTAAGTCAGGTTGTCCAGCACGGTCATGTGCGGGAAGAGGTAAAAGTGCTGAAACACCATGCCGATTTTTTGCCGGATCTTCATCACGTCCGCTTTGGGAGCGGTAATCTCGTCCCCGTCGATGAAGATGCTGCCCTTCGTCGGGGTCTCCAGCAGGTTGATGCAGCGCAGCAGCGTCGATTTCCCCGAACCGGACGGACCGATGATCGCCACCACGTCGCCGCGGCCGATCTCGGTGGAGATGTCGTGCAGGACGTCGAGCGACCCGAACGACTTGCTTACGTTTTGAATCTTAATCACTGCGTCTGAGCCTCCTCTCCAGACCGTGCGCCAGCCAGGTGAGCAGCATGACCATTACGTAGTACAGCGCGCCGGCAATCAGGTACGGCTCGAAGTAGCGGAAGATCGTTCCCTTCACGATGTTGGCGTTCTGCATGATGTCGGCCAGCCCGATCGTGGAGACCAGCGCCGATTCCTTCAACAACGCGATCGTTTCGTTCACCAGGGCGGGCAGGATGTTCTTCAGCGCCTGCGGCAGAATGATGTCGATCATCATCTGCCGGTACGGAACGCCAAGCGCCTTGGCCGCCTCCCACTGCCCCTTGTCGACAGCCAGAATCCCTGCGCGGATCGTCTCCGAAATGTACGCGCCGGAGTTGAGCGTAAAGGTGAGCACGGCCGCCTCGAATTTGGAAATGTTATAGCCGAATATCTGCGGTGTCGCAAAATAGATGAACGTCAACTGCAGAATCAGCGGCGTGCCGCGAAACACCGAGGTGTAGGCGACCGCCAGCCATTTCAGTATGCGAATGTTGGAAATCTTGATCAGCGCCAGAATCGAGCCCCAGATAAACCCCAGCACGACCGAGAGGAGCGTTACCTGTAATGTGACCTTTATCCCGTTCAAGATAAACGGGATATAGGGCACAATTTGTGCAAAATCAAACATGCCCGTTTTCTACTCCTTGTCAGGGCCCGGTTATTGGCCGAACCACTTCTTGATCAGCTTGTCCATCTCGCCGTTTTCCTGCATCTGTTTGAGCACCTTGTTGAAATCCTCCACGTACGGAGAACCTTTCGGGAAAGCGACGGCGGAACCGTTCTTTTCGGCTTCTGGCATCGTGGTGAACTGGAGTCCCGGATTGGCGTCGATGTACCCCTTGGCCACGGTGTCCTCCAGGATCGCGGCGTCGACGCGTCCGGTTTTTACCTCTTCGATGATTTCGCCCGTCTTGTTCAGCGAGACGATTTCCAGCCCCTGGATCGTCTTGGCCAGTTCCTTGGCCGCTTCTTCCTGAATGGAGCCGGTCTGCACGGCCACTTTTTTGCCGGCCAACTGCTCCGGCTTGGTGAGCTTGCTCTCCTTCTTGGCGACAATCGAGTTCTTGGCGTCGTAGTAGATGACGGAAAAGTCCACGTTTTTCTGCCGTTCCTTCGTCGGCGACATGCCCGCCATGACGAAGTCGGCGCGCTTGCTTTGCAGCGCAGGGATCAACCCGTCAAAGTTCATGTCGACCACCTGCACCTCGAAGCCCAGTTCTTTGCCGATGTGCTTGGCGATGTCGATGTCAAAACCGACGATCTCGTCCTGGCCGCTGGACAGGTCGTGGAATTCATACGGCTTGTAGTCGGCCGACGTGGCCATGATCAGCGTTTTCTTTCCGCCGGAGGAAGCTTGTCCGGCCGGCTGTTCCCCTGCGGGCTGCGCGCCGGGCTGGCTGCCGGTGCCGCATCCCGCCAGTACCGCTACCGCCAGCAGCGTGGAGACGGCGAGCGAAAACAAGGACGTCTTTTTCATCGGAATACCCCCTAGACATGATGTGAGTAAAGTACCTTCGCTTGCCATGGATCATTGGCTGCGGAAGTGCCAAGCTGCCGGCTGCTTCTCCGACAACTTATATTTATTCATCATAATGCTTATTTTAATCATAACCGAAACAATTTCAACTAAATTTTATTTATCATGCAGCAGCAGGCGGTGTGATTCGGTTTTCCGCCGCGTCCGGACGTCCTCTCTGCTTTTTTTCGGAAACGCGGCCGCCCGCTCTGGCAGTATTCTTCCCCACGATGTATCATGCAGGTGGAAACCGTTAGGAGGAGGGCGTGTATGAACACGAATTGGACCGAATATTTTCGCCGGCTGCTGCCGGATGTGCTGGAAGAACTGCGCACCTACGTGGAAATGGAGACACCCACGCACGACAAGGCGGCGGTCGACAGACTCGGGGCGTACATCACGGCCCGTTTTCGCGAACTGGGCTGCCGCGTGGAGGCGATTCCACAGCGCGAATACGGCAGCCAACTGCGCCTGGAATACGGAAGCGGCCGGGAACAGGTGCTCGTTCTCGGCCATTTTGACACAGTCAAGGAGATCGGCACGCTCAACCGGGAGCCGTGGCGCATCGAGGACGGCAAAGCGTGGGGACCCGGCACGTACGACATGAAGGCGGGAATCGTGTTCAGCTATTTTGCCCTGCGCGCGATCATCGAAGAAAACCTGCCGCTGGCAAGCAAGCTGGTCTTTTTCTGGAACACGGACGAAGAGGTCGGCAGCCCGTCCTCGGAGGCGCTGATCAAAGAAGAAGCGAAGCGGAGCAAATGCGCGCTGGTGCTCGAGCCTGCGGCGGAAGACGGGTCGTTGAAAACCAGCCGCAAAGGCGGCGGCGATTTCGTGTTGAAGGTAAAAGGACGGGCGGCCCACGCCGGCAACGACCACGCCAAAGGCGTCAACGCCATCGCCGAGCTGGCCCATCACGTCCTCGCCGTCCAGTCCTGGACCGATTACGCCGCGGGCACCACGCTCTCCGTCGGCACGATCAAGGGGGGCACCGCCTCCAATGTCGTACCGGACAGCGCGGAAGCCGTGGTAGACGTGCGCGTGAGCACGTCGGCCGAAGCGGAACGGATCAGCCGGCTGATGCGCTCGCTCTCCCCCGTCCTGCCCGGCGCCGAGCTGGTGGTGGAGGGGAGCATCAGCAAACTGCCGATGGAACGGACCGGCGAGACGGAACGCCTCTTTCTTCACGCCCGCTCGCTGGCTGCCCTGGAGGGGCTGGACTTGACCGAGACCGGCGTCGGCGGCACCAGCGACGGCAATGTTGCGGCAGCGGTCGGCACGCCCACGCTGGACGGACTGGGACCTGTCGGCGACGGGGCCCACGCTCCCCACGAACACGTCGTGATTGACGCCATTCCGCAGCGGATCGCGCTGCTGCTGCGCTTGTTCACCACCTTGTAATATTTTCATGATTCTGCATATAATGGAAAGATGATCAATAAGGAGGTGAGCAACATGGAAACGGTCAAACCGCTGCCGAGCAACCCGGTCGGCTTTTGGGCCCGACTGGGAGCCAACCTGCTGGACGGACTCATTTTCGGAGTTCCTTTGCTTTTGATCAGCTACTGGATTACGGGAAATTGGTCAGGCAATCTTGTGACCAATCTGATTTCCACACTCTACTCGCTTTTGCTCCCGGTCCTCTGGTACGGCTACACGATCGGCAAAAGGATTGTGGGCGTGCGCATCGTCAAGGTAAACGGCGAGCCCGTCGGCATCGGCACGATGCTGCTGCGCCTGGTCGTCGGGATGTGGATCGTCTACGGCCTGACGTTCGGGATCGCGGCGATCATCAGCGCAATCATGGTCGTCGTCCGCGACGACAAGCGGGCGATCCACGACCTGATTGCCGGCACCTACGTGACCTCCAACCAACCGTCAGCCTTGTAGAAAACAAAACAACGCACGGCAGGGCCGGGACGGCATCTTCGCTGTCCCGGCCCTCTTTTGGGCATTGCGAACCGCCCTCCCATTCGATATGATAGTCCGTATGATGTTTTACGGGAGGCAGTTGCTTTGGCTTTGACCGACAAACGACGTCGTTTCAGTTCCGTACAAATTATTGTGCTCTTTTACCTGAGTGCCGTGCTGATTTCCACCCTGCTTTTGATGCTGCCGTTCTTTCACCAGCCCGGCGCCCGGCTTACGTTTATCGACGCGCTGTTTACCGCGTCAAGCGCCATCAGCGTGACGGGTCTGACCGTGATCGCGATTCACGAGGTGTTCAATCACTGGGGGATTCTCCTGCTCACCCTGCTCTTTCAGATCGGCGGCATCGGCATCATGACGCTGGGAACGTTTTTCTGGCTGGTTCTGCGGCAGCGAATCGGGCTGGAACAGCGCAAATGGATCGCCACCGACCACAACCGCCCCACGCTTGCCGGTCTCGTCTCCCTGATGCGCAGCATTCTCCTGCTCGCCATCTTCATCGAGCTGGCCGGAACGGTCATGCTGGGGAGTTACTTTTTGTCGGCAGGGTACCACGACGATTGGTACTCGGCCTATTTTCACGGTTTTTTCGCGTCGGTCAGCGCCTTCACCAACGCCGGATTTGACATCTACGGAAGCTCGCTGGTCGGCTTTTCCCACGACTACGTGTTCCAGCTCATCAACATGGTCTTGATGGTCTTGGGGGCCATCGGCTTTCCCGTGCTGGTCGAGGTGAAGGACTACGTCGCGCATCGGCGGCTCAACCAGCGGTTTACCTTTTCGCTGTTTACCAAAATCACCACGCTGACCTACTTGATCCTGAGCGTGGCGGGCACCCTGTTTTTCCTGCTCTTTGAATGGGACGGGTTCCTTACGGACAAGAGCTGGCACGAATCGCTTTTTTACGCGCTGTTTCAATCGCTCTCCACACGCAGCGCCGGCTTGACGACGATGGATGTCAGCCTGCTGTCCACGCCGACGCTGGTCATGCTGTCCGCGCTGATGTTCATCGGGGCCTCCCCCAACAGCGTGGGGGGCGGGATCCGGACGACCACGTTTTTTGTCATGATCGCCACGGTGGTCTCCTACATGCGCGGCCAGAAAGACGTCAAGGTGTTCGGCCGGGAGCTGGAGCAAGACGACATCATGCGCTCCTTTCTCGTCTTCTTTGTGGCCATCAGCCTGGTCTTCGCCGCGATCGTCCTGCTCGTCTGGATCGAGGGGCTGCCCATCCAGCAGGTCTTCTTTGAGGTGTGCTCGGCGTTCGGGACGACCGGAATGTCCATGGGGATTACATCCGAACTGAGCACGTCCGGCAAACTGATCCTGATCATCGCGATGGTGATCGGCCGGATCGGGATTGTCAACCTGCTGCTCCTGCTGAAAAAGGACGAGCGGCAGATTCGCTACCACTATCCGAAAGAACGGGTCATCATTGGACAGTAACCAAACGACAAAAGCCATCCTCATGATGAGGATGGCTTTTTGTTGCGGTTCGGGTCAGCCGCGAATCGCCGCGATGGCCTGCGCGCGGTCGGCCTGGTTGAAGACGGCGCTTCCGGCGACGAGCACCGTAGCCCCCGCTTCCTCGCAGAGGCGGGCCGTCTGCGCGTTGACACCGCCGTCAATTTCAATTTCCACGTGGTCCAATCCGCGCTCCTCCAGCATCCGGCGCAGCTCTTTGATTTTCGGCACGACGCTGTGAATGAACTTCTGGCCGCCAAAACCGGGGTTGACCGTCATCAGCAGCACCATGTCCAGATCCTCCAGCACCGATTCGATCGTCACCAGCGGGGTGGCCGGGTTGAGCACAACCCCCGCCTTTACCCCCTGCTCCTTGATCAGGTACAGCGTGCGGTGCAGATGGCGGCACGCTTCCTGGTGAACCGTGATCCAGTCCGCGCCGCTCTTGGCAAACTGCGGGATGTAGCGGTCCGGCTCTTCGATCATCAGATGCACGTCCAGGGGCAGCTTGGTCACGGGGCGGATCGCCTCCACGATCAGCGGTCCAATCGTGATGTTGGGAACAAAGCGGCCGTCCATCACGTCGACGTGAATCCAGTCGGCGCCGCCCCGCTCGACGTCGCGAATTTCTTCGCCCAGCCGGGCAAAGTCGGCGGACAGGATAGAGGGTGCGATTTTTACCATGGCTTGTTCCTCCGTTGGTATTCTTTCAGTTCCTCGCGAAATTGCTTGTAGTGTTCGTAGCGCTCGGCGTCCAGCTCGCCCGCTTGCAGTGCCGCGAGGACGGCGCAGCCGGGTTCGCTTACGTGCAGACAACCGCGAAACTTGCACGGGACGCCCAGCGCACCGAAGTCGCGGAACGCCTCCGCCAGGTCGAGCTCGTCGATGCCGATAAACTCCAGGGAACTGAAACCGGGGGTGTCCGCCACGTACCCCCCGCCGGGAAGCGGGATCAGCTCCACGTGGCGGGTCGTATGCCGGCCGCGCCCCAGCTTCTGGCTGACGTCGCCGGTCTGCAGGCTGATGCCGGGAAACAAGGCGTTGATCAGCGAGGACTTGCCTACGCCCGACTGGCCGGCGAAGACGGAGATGGAGTCGCGCAGCGCTTCGCGGAGAGCTTCGACGCCGCGCTTGTCCAACGTGGACGTGGGGATGACGCGGTAGCCGATCTTCTCGTATTTGCGCACGACCGCTTCCACGTCATCGTCCGCTGCGAGGTCCGCCTTGGACAGCACGATCACGGAATCAATCCCGGCGTGCTCCGTATGCACGAGAAACTTGTCCAGCAAAAACGGACTGAACGCCGGCTCCACCATGGAAAAGACGAGCACGGCCTGATCGACGTTGGCGATGGGCGGGCGAACCAGCTCGCTCGTCCGTTCGCCCACCTCCATCACGTACCCCTCGCCGTCGCTGATGACTTCGTACACCACCCAGTCGCCGACGAGCGGATTCACTTTCGCCCCTTTTTTCTTGAACAGTCCCCGGGCCCGGCACTGGTAGACTCGATCCCCGTCGGCCACGTAGTAGAATCCGCTTAATGCTTTCACGATCCGTCCTTCTGGCATCCATGTCCCCCCAACTGCTTATGGCACACTGTCGTAGGTGATGGTGATTTTCTGATAATCCGGCACCCCGTTGCGGTACACACGGATCACGGCGTTTTTCTGCGGCGACAGCACAACCGGCACGTCGTAATTCTTGCTCTCGGTGATTTTTTCATCGACGACAACCTGATTGTCGCCGCGCGCGTCGCTCACCGTAATCTTGACCGACACTTCTCCCTCGCCGTCCAGCACCTCCATGTAGATCGGCTGGGAGGCGAACCGGGCTTCCGCCGGATATTGGCCGTTGCTTACGATCAGCGGAATCGCCGTTCCCTTGGTCACCCGGGTGCCCGGCTCGTAAGGCGAAGGCATGCCGATGACAATGCCCGGCGTGTCCGTATAGGCCGGTTCCTGCCTGATGTTTTGCTGGTCGACCAGAAGCCCCTTCTTGAACAGCTCGATCTGGGCCTGTTCCAGGGACTTGTTGCGCACGTCCGGAATGGTTACCTGCGGCGGTCCCGTGCTGATCTCCACCCGCACGTCGGTCTGGTTGGGAACGACCTTCTCGTCCGCCGGCGGGAACTGGTCGATCACATGGCCGGCCGGCACCTTCTCGTCCTCTTTTTCCACGAAGGTATTGTCCGTGATGGCAAACCCTTTTTCTTTCAAAGCCTCTTCCGCTTCCTCCCGACTCAGGTTGACGAGGTTGGGCATCTCCACGGCTTCCTGCCCCTTGCTGACGTAGATCGTGACGATGCCGTTTTCCTTCAGCCGCATCGGCGGCGCCGGGTCCTGCCGGATCACGATGTCCTTCTCCACGCTGTCGTTCGGCTCGTAGACCACCTGCGGGACCAGTTTGGCTTCGCGGATTCTCTGCTCCGCCAGGGTGCGGTGCGTCCCTTCCACGTGCGGCACCTGCACTTCGGGCACAGACGGGAAGAGGTTTACCACCAGGTTGAACCCGAGAAAGGCCAGAACCATGAACAGCCCGATCGCCCCGACCCACCCCGCCGGTTTGACCCACCATCGGCGCCGCTGCGGGGTTTCTTCCTCCTGCCGCTGCTGCCCGGCCTGCCCCTGACGTCCCTGGCCTTCCAGCATCTCCGGCGTGATGGCCGGATACACCTTCGTCTGCTCGTCGTCTTCCGGGAATTGGATCTTCTCCTCGTCAAGCCGCTCCGGCAAGAGGCAGGTCTCCAGGTCCTCCAGCATCTCCCGCGCGGAGGCGTAGCGCAGTTGCGGGTCTTTTACCAGCGCTTTGAGAATGACGTTCTCCACGCTTTGCGGAATGTCCGGATTGACCTGCCGCGGTTCGGGCAGGGGTTCCTGCAAATGCTTCAGCGCGACGGAAATCGGCGAATCGCCGGAAAACGGCAGTTGGCCGGTGACCATTTCGTAGAGCACAATCCCCAGCGAGTAAATGTCCGACTTTTCCGCCGTCACGCCACCGCGGGCCTGCTCCGGCGAAAAGTAGTGGACCGAACCGAGCACGGCGTTGGTGTGCGTGATGGTGGTGGACGTCACCGCACGGGCGATGCCGAAATCGGTCACCTTCACCCGTCCGTTTTTCCCGATCAGGATGTTGTGCGGCTTGATGTCGCGGTGGATGATCTGGTTTTGGTGGGCGTGGTCCAGCGCGTCGCAGATTTCCGCAGCAATCCGCACGGCCTCTTCCACCGGAAGCGCTCCGTGGCGGTTGATCAGATCCTTCAGCGTCGAGCCTTCCACGTACTCCATCACCATGTAGTGGGTGTCCCCGTCCTGCCCCACGTCGTACACGCCGACCACGTTGGGGTGAGACAAGCTGGCCACCGCCTGCGCCTCCCGCCGGAAACGGGTGACGAAATCTTCGTCCGTTCCGAACTGCGAACGCAGCACTTTGACCGCCACCTGACGGTTCAGGACCAGATCCTTCGCCTTGTACACGATGGCCATTCCGCCCCCGCCGATGCGGGCTTCCAGTTGGTATCGTCCCCCCAGTCGTTGACCTTCCATCTCGCTCACCCCTCTCTTTGGCCGGTGACGGGCTTGGGTCTGTTGCGAACGGCTACCAGTGTGATGTTGTCCTCGCCGCCCGCCTCCAGGGCGTGTTCGACCAGACCGTCCACCTGTGCCTGCAGCGATACGGGACGCTTCAGCCACTCCACCATCACCGAATGATGTACTTTGTTGCTCAACCCGTCAGAGCACAGCAGCACCACGTCGCCCTCCGACCAGTTGAACTGTCCCAGGTCGATGCGCACGTCCGGCTCCGTGCCGAGGGCGCGCATCAACACGTTGCGCTGAGGGTGAACCGAGGCTTCCTCGGCCGTGATTTGGCCGCTTTTCATCAGTTCGTGCACGAGCGAGTGGTCTTCCGTCTTCAACTGCAGACCATCCGCGTTGAAATGATACAGCCGGCTGTCGCCGATGTGCGCCGTCACGCCGCCGGTCTCTCCCAGCAGCGCGGCCACGATCGTCGTCCCCATGCCGCTGCACTCCGGGTGCTCCTGGGCGTACCGGTACACTTCCTCATTGGCCATGAGGAGCGCGTGCATCAGCCGCTCGCGGGCGTCTTCCCCGCTCAGTTCGCTGTCCAGATGACGCAGTTCTTTTACTATTCGCTCAACGGCGAGGCGGCTGGCGATATCGCCAGCCTGGTGGCCGCCCATGCCGTCGGCGACCACGGCCAGAACGCGCCCGTTCAGGTCGGCAATGCAGGCGAAGTAGTCCTCGTTGACCTGACGGACGCGGCCGACATGTGATTTCATCGCAATTTCCATGAGATCACCCCGCGGTTTCCTTTGCGTATTGTGCCCGGAGCTGTCCGCATGCGGCCGCGATGTCGCTGCCGTGCTCGCGGCGGATCGTCACGTTGATCCCTCTCTCCTCCAAAATGCGTTTGAACCGGAAGATTTCGTTGCGCGGGGTACGCACGTAATCGCGCTCCGGCACGTAGTTGACCGGGATCAGGTTGACGTGGCAGAGCATGTCGCCGATCAGGTCGGCCAGTTCTTCCGCGTGCTCGGGCTGGTCGTTTTTCCCTCCGAACAAGCCGTACTCAAAGCTGATGCGGCGTCCCGTCTTGGCGATGTAGTAACGGCAGGCCTCCAGCAGTTTCTCGAGCGGGAAGCCCCGGTTGATCGGCATCAGCTTGGTTCTCAGCTCCGTGTTCGGGGCGTGCAGGGAGATGGCCAGGTTCACCTGGCCTCCCTTGTCCGCAAATTCGTAGATCTTGGGCACGATTCCGCTGGTGGAAACGGTGATGTGACGGGCCCCGATGTTCAGTCCGCGGTTGTCGTTGATAATCCGCAGGAAGGCGATCAGGTTGTCAAAATTCTCGAACGGCTCGCCAATGCCCATGACGACGACATGGCTGGCGCGCTCTCCTTCTTCGTCCAGCTTCCGCTGGGCCATCAGCACCTGGGCGACGATCTCGCCGGCGTCCAGATTGCGCTTCAGACCGCCCAGGGTGGAGGCGCAGAACGTGCAGCCGATGCGGCAGCCCACCTGGGTGGTGACGCAGACGCTGTTGCCGTAGTTGTGCCGCATGATCACCGTCTCGATCGCGTGGCCGTCCGCCAGTTGGAACAGGAACTTGACGGTTCCGTCCTGTGACACCTGGCGCGTAATTTCCCGCAGCGGATCGATGCGGAAGGTTTCGTTCAGCTTTTGCCGCAGATCCTTGGACAGGTTGGTCATCTCGTCAAACGAATGGACGCGCTTGACGTACAGCCAGTCAAAAATCTGCTGGGCGCGAAACGCCTTGTCTCCCGCCCCGACGAGCCACTCTTTCAACTCGTCCTGGGTCAGGCTGTAAATGAGCGGTTTTTCGCCCGTATACGATGAAAATGGCATTTGTATGTTCACATCCTCAAGTAGTGGCATAGCGAGAAATCATCATTCTATCATTGTACCTTGCATCGCGCGCCGCATCAAACAGGAAATGGCGCGAACCGCGCAATATGCGTCGCTTTTCCTAGTGTAAACCAAACGGCAGGGACGCAAACAACAGCGAAGGAGCGGCCATCCGCTGACGGAGTGCCACCCCTTCACGCTACCCTTTTCGTTTCAGACGGGCGATAAAAAATCCGTCGCTGTCAAAGTGATGCGGCAGCACCTGCACGTATCCCGCGCGGCCGTCCAGACGCTCCCGCGCCGCTGTCGGCAGGTCCTGGGCCAGCGTTTCGTCCAGCGCGAACTCCGGATGCTCGGCCACAAACCGGCGCACCACCGACTGGTTTTCCTCCGGTTCGATGGTGCAGGTGCTGTACACCAGGAGGCCGCCCGGCGCCAGCATCCCCGCCACCCGTTCCAGCAGCCGGTACTGCAGGTCGGCGATCGCCTCCACGTCGGCCGGGGTTTTGTTCCATTTCAGGTCAGGCTTGCGCCGGATCACGCCAAATCCGGAGCACGGCGCGTCCAGGAGAATCCGGTCAAACGCGCCCAGCCCCCTGTCCGGCAGTTCGAGCGCGTCGCTCGTGATCGGCGTAATGATCGAGATGCCCAGCCTGTCGGCGTTCTCCGCAATCAGCTCCCGCTTGTGCGGATGGACGTCGCTCGCCACGATCTCTCCCCGGTTCTGCATCAGCTCCGCCAGATGCGTCGTCTTTCCGCCCGGAGCGGCGCAGGCGTCCAGCACCCGCATGCCCGGCTGGACGGCCAGCGCCGGCGCGACGAGCATGGAGCTTTCGTCCTGCACGGTGAAGTACCCTTCGCGGAACCAGCGGGTCCCCGCCGCATGCCCGCCGGGAAACAGGATGCCGTGCGGGCTGAGCGGCGACGGGGCGGCGTCCGGATACTCCTCCCGCAGCCGTTCCAGCAGTTCGTCCCGCGTCAGTTTCAGCGTATTGACGCGAACGGACGCCCGCGGGGGGCGGTTGTTGCTCGCACAGATGGCCCGCGTCTCCGCTTCGCCGTACGTCTCGATCCAGCGGCGCACCAGCCATTCCGGGTGGGACTCTTCTACCGCCAGCCGGCGCGCAGCGTCTCCCTCCGGCAGGCGCTCCCACACGTCAGGCTGCCGCAGCACGTTGCGCAGCACGCCGTTTACCATCGACGCGATGCCCTGGTGCCCTCTCCGCTTGGCGATTTCCACCGCTTCGTGCACCGCGGCCCGCGCCGGAATCCGGTCCAGGTAGCGAATCTGGTACAGGCTAAGCCGCAGCAGGTTGCGCACCCAAAGCTGCACCTTTTTGCCGCGGACAAAGTGGGCGAGCACCTCGTCCAGCGTCAGCCGCCGCTGAATCGTGCCGTAGACCAGCTCCGTCACCAGTCCGGCGTCGGGAGCGCGCAGCTCCCCGCGCTCCAGGACGTGCTTCAGCTCCAGATTGCTGTACGACTTGTGTTGCTCCACCCTGTTCAGGACGTCCAGGGCGATCTCGCGCGCTCCCTTGTGTGCCACGTGTTATTCTCCTACCTTTGTGCCGATTTCAATGCCGCTGCCTGCGCCGCGCAAAAAGTCGCGCGCGCTCATCCGCTTCTTTCCTTCCGGCTGCAGTTCGGTAATCTTCACCGCGCCGCTGCCGCAGGCCACGACCAGCCCGTCCTCTTCCCGGGCGACAATCGTGCCGGGCTCCGCCAACTGACCGTCGTCCGCCTGCATTTCCACCCACCAGAGCTTCCACACCTTGCCGCCATAGGTGGTAAAGGCGACAGGCCAGGGGTTGAGGCCGCGCACCTGGTTGTACACCTGCCGCGCCGTCCGGGTCCAGTCGACCCGCTCATCCGCCCGTTTGAGCGTAGGCGCATACGTCGCGGCCTCGTGATCCTGCGGCTCAGGCACGATCTCTCCGGCCAACAGCTTCGGCACGGTCTCCACCAGCAGCTTGGCGCCGGCAGCCGCCAGCTTGTCAAACAGGGTGCCGGCCGTATCCCGTTCGTCAATCGGCACGACCACGCGGGAGAGCATGTCGCCCGCGTCCAGCGCCTCCACCATGTACATGATCGTCACGCCCGACTCGGTTTCGCCCTCCACAATCGCCTTGTGGATCGGCGCTCCTCCCCGGTACTTGGGCAGTAGCGAGGCGTGCACGTTGATGCAGCCGTAGCGGGGCGCGTCCAGCAAACGCTTCGGCAAAATCTGGCCGTACGCGGCCGTCACGATTAGATCAGGCTCCAGCGCGAGCACCTGTGCCAGCGCCTCGTCCGCCTTGATCTTCTCCGGCTGCAGCACCGGGATGCCGAGGCGCAGCGCCGCTTCCTTCACCGGCGGCGGCGTCAGCACCTGCTTGCGCCCCACAGGCCGGTCAGGCTGCGTCACGGCGGCGACGACCCGGTATCCCTCCGCCGCCAGCGCTTCCAGGCTGGGGACGGCAAAGTCGGGCGTTCCCATAAACAGTATGCGCACGTCTTTCAAAACGGTTTATTCCCCTTCCTCTTCCTTGCTGATCGGATAGACGCGGTCGGCGATGTCGATGAACAGGACGCCGTTGAGATGGTCGATTTCGTGCTGGGCGCAGCGGGACAAGAGGTCGTCCGCTTCCATTTCAAACACGTTGCCGTACCGGTCCTGTCCCCTGAGCTTGATCCATTTGTGACGGCGCACATCGCCGCGCAGACCGGGGATGCTGAGGCAGCCTTCCGGGTAGTCGAACTGCTCCCCTTCGAAGGCGATGATCTCCGGATTGACCACCTCGATCAGGCCGTCCCCGCAGTCCATGACGATGACGCGCTTCGAAACGCCCACCTGGGGCGCGGCCAGGCCGACGCCGTCCGCGTCGTACATGGTCTCCGCCATGTCGTCCAGCAGCTTGTGCAGGTTGGCGTTGAATTTGGTGACCACTGCCGCTTTTTCCCGCAGGATCGGATCAGGGTGTTTGACGATTGTGCGAATAGCCATTGGTTGTAATCCTCCCTAAAGCAGTACGTGCGGATCGACGTCGATCGTCATCAGCACCTTCTGCTGTTTGTTCCCTTCTTCAAAGACGTCCACGGCCTGGGCCAGCAGGTCGGACAGCCGAGGCTCATCCCGATATTTTAACATGATCTGGAACCGAAATCTATCTTTGATCCGCGGAATCGGCGACGCCACCGGTCCCAGCAGGATCGTCGTCTCCGCCAGCCGCGGCCGGAGAAAATCGGCCACGGTATGAGCCGCCCGGATGACGACGGGCACCTCTTCATGCGAAAAGGTGAGCAGCACCAGCCGGTAGTACGGCGGATAGCCGGTCCGCCTGCGCTGCATCATCTCCTCGCGGTAAAACGACGGGTAGTCGTGCCGGGTGGCATGGACGATGCTGTAGTGCTCCGGCGTGTAGGTCTGGATGACCACATCCCCTTCCAGTTCGTGCCGCCCGGCCCGTCCGCCCACCTGGGTCAGCAGTTGGAACGTCTTTTCCGCCGCGCGGAAATCGGGCAGGTGCAGCGACGTGTCCGCCGCGATGACGCCGACCAGCGTCACGCGGGGAAAGTCCAGCCCCTTGGCAATCATTTGCGTGCCCAGCAGCACGTCTCCCTGCCCGGTGCGAAACTTGTGCAGAAGCTCCTCGTGCGCCCCTTTGCGGGAGGTGGTGTCCACGTCCATGCGGATGACGCGGATGCCCGGGAACAGCCGGGCCAGCTCCGCCTCCACTTTTTGCGTGCCCGTCCCGAAAAAGCGGATGTGCTCGCTCTGACACTCCGGACAGTGGGCGGGCTGCACGATCGTATAGCCGCAGTAGTGGCAGCGGGCGGTGTGGTTGGTCTTGTGGTACGTCAGCGAAATGTCGCAGTGCACGCAGCGGAGCGTGTAGCCGCAGGAGCGGCACATGACAAAGGTGGAAAAGCCGCGCCGGTTCAAAAACAGCACCATCTGCTCCTGTTTGGCCAGCCTGTCGCCGATCATCTCGTACAGCAGGCGGCTGAACATCGACCGGTTCTCCGCGCGCAGTTCTTCCCGCATGTCGACGACGTGGACGCGCGGCAGCGGCCGGCTGCCGACCCGCTCCGGCATCTCCAGGAGCGTGTAGCGGCCGCGGGCAGCCAGCGCGTACGTCTCCAGGGAAGGCGTGGCGCTGCCCATCAGCACCACGGCGCCGTTTTCCCGCGCCCGCCAAAGCGCCACCTCCCGCGCGTGGTAGCGCGGCGTCTCCTCCTGTTTGTAGGAACTCTCGTGCTCCTCGTCGATCACGATCAGCCCGACGTTTTGAAACGGGGCAAAGACGGCCGAGCGCGCCCCCACCACCACTTTTACCTGCCGGCGGATGATTTTGCGCCACTCGTCGTACCGCTCTCCCTGGGAAAGCGCGCTGTGCAGCACGGCCACGTCGGCCCCGAACCGCGCCTTGAACCGTTCCACCATCTGCGGCGTCAAGCTGATCTCGGGAACGAGAAAAATCGCCTCCCGCCCCGCGGCCAGCGTCCGTTCGATCGCTTCCAGGTACACTTCGGTCTTGCCGCTGCCGGTCACCCCGTGCAGCAAAAACGCACCGTACGCGCCCGCTTCGATCTGATCGCAAATCGGCTTCAGCGCCGCCTCCTGCTGCGGGGTGAAGGACGGCTTTTCACCGCCGGCAAAGCGCTTGTGCGCATACGGGTCGCGGTAGACCTCCACCTGCTCGATCGCGACCCAGCCCCGCTGCTCCAGACTTTTCAACGGGGAGCGGGTGATGCCCAGCTCGTCTCGCAGCGTCTGCACGGAAAACGACTGCCCCTCGTGCGCGGCAAACAGCTCCAGCACCCGCCGCATCTGCTCCGCCCGCGCCGGCAGGGAGCGGATCGCGGAAGCCAGCTCCGCTCCCTCCAGCAGGCAGCGGACAAACGACTGCTGCTTGCGGGTGATCCGGTCCCTCACCTGGTATTCCGTCGCCAACAGGCCGCTTGCGATCCACCCCGGCACCAGCATCGCCTCGTCGGGAAAGCGCTTTTCCGCCTCGGCGAGCGGCAGCTGCCGCTTTCGGTACACTTCCCACAGCAGGGCGGACTGTCCGCAGGCCGTCTCATCCAAGAGGTCGGTGGCCGCCAGCCACTTTTCCGATCGGCCCTTCAGCACGGCGGGAATCATCGCCTGCATCGCCGTCACCCACGGACACAAATACTGGCGGGACATCCACTCGCCCAAGCGGATCAGCTCGGCGGTCAGCGGCGGCGTATCGTCCATCACCTGTTCCACATCCCGAAGCCGTCCGGCCGCGGCCGCCTCCTCCGGCTGGTCGGTTACGTCCACCACATACCCCTGCAGCTTCCGGGGGCCAAACGGCACGACCACGCGGCTGCCGACCCGCACCAGTGGACGGAGCCAGGGCGGTATCCGGTAGTCAAACGGGCGGTTGGTGCGGTTGACCGGCACGTCCACCACGATCCGGGCGATCATAACGCGTCAGACAGCGGCCGGTGCGCCATTTTGACCAGGATCGCGTCGAACAGTTTGTCCGCCACGTCCCGCTTGCTCAGCTTTTCCAGCGCCGCCTGCTCCCCTTCCCGCGTCAGCAGCGTGACGATGTTGGTGTCGCTGCCCATGCCCGCGCCTTCCATCAGCACGTCGTTGGCCACGATCATGTCCAGGTTCTTCCGCTCCAGCTTGGCCTTCGCGTGGGCCAGCACGTCCTGCGTCTCGGCCGCAAAGCCGACCACGTACTGGTCCGTCTTCCGCCGGCCCACCTCCTGCAGGATGTCCGGCGCCTTTTCCAGCTCCAGCACCAGCGGGCCGTCTCCTTTTTTCATCTTATGCGCATGGACCGTCTTCGGCCGGTAGTCGGATACCGCCGCCGACTTGATCACGATGTCGGCGTCCAGCAAATACCGCATGACCGCGTCGTACATCTCCTGCACCGATTCCACCGGGACAAACTCGACACCGGCCGGCTTGGGCAGCGACGTCGGTCCGCTGATCAGCACCACGTCCGCCCCTCTGTCCCGCGCCGCTTCCGCGATGGCATATCCCATCTTGCCGGAGGCGTGGTTGGTGATGTAGCGGACCGGGTCGATTTTTTCCCGCGTCGGCCCCGCCGTCACCAGCACCCGTCTGCCGGCGAGGTCGCGGGGGTTCTCCTTCTGTTCGGCAAACAGGCGGATGACCGCTTCGACGATCTCCTCCGGTTCGGCCAACCGCCCTTTGCCGATCCAGCCGCATGCCAGCAAGCCTTCGCCCGGCTCGACGAAGCGACAGCCGTACTCCGCCAGCCGCCGCATGTTGGCCGTCACCGCGGGATGGCCGTACATGTTGACGTTCATCGCCGGAGCCAGCATCACCGGCGCTTTGGTGGCGAGAACGGTCGTCGTCAGCATGTCGTCGGCGATGCCGTTCGCCATTTTGCCGATGACGTTGGCCGTGGCGGGGGCGATCAGCACGAGGTCGGCCCGGTCGGCCAGCTCGATGTGGCTGATCACCGCGGGGTCCGGCTCCTGAAACATGTCGGTGTACACCTGCTGGTGGGAGAGCGCCTGAAAGGTGAGCGGCTGCACAAACTGCATGGCGCTCGCCGTCAGGATGACGTGTACCTGCGCTCCCGCCTGGGTCAGCTTGCTGGTCAGCGCCGCCGCCTTGTACGCGGCGATGCCTCCCGAAACGCCCAGCACGATTCGTTTTCCTTGCAGAGGAAGCATGTCTCGGTTGTCCTCCCTTTTTAGTCGGTCGGCCAAACGGCCAGACCGGCGTGGTTGCGTCCGTCACGACGAAAGACCGGTGCCGCTGCGAAAAAAAACAACCTGCGTGAGGTTGTTTGTAAGCAAAAACGCGGTAACAAGGCCGCTCTTATTTGCGGACGTCGGTGTATTCGTAGATGACCTGGTCGGCGATCAGCTCTTCCAGCGCCAGGCCGACGAACTTTTTGGACTTCGGTTTTTCCACCTGGACGGCGCTGTTTTCGCGAAGCTGGCGGGCCCGTTTGGACGCGATGGTGACCAGGGTGTACTTGCTTTCCACTTTTTCGGTCAGTTTGTCAATCGACGGATACAGCATGGATTATTTGACCTCCTCAAGCCATTTGCGGTACTTGTGAATTTGGCGTTCCTTTTTCAAGTGCTCGGCGGTGATGATCGACCGGATGCGTTCGCAGGCGCAGTCGATCACGTCGTTGACCACCACGTAGTCGTACTGATCCATCAGCTCGATCTCCTGGCGGGCCATCTCCATGCGGTGACGGATCGTCTCTTCCGTCTCCGTTCCCCGTCCGACGATCCGGTTTTCCAGTTCGGCCAGATCGGGCGGCGCGAGGAACAGAAAAACCCCCTGGGGAAACTTTTTCTTCACCTGCAGGGCGCCCTGCACCTCGATTTCCAGAATCACGTCGCGCCCTTTTGCCAGCATCTCTTCCACAAACAGGCGCGGCGTACCGTAGTAATTGCCGACGTATTCCGCCCACTCCAGCAGTTCGTCCTGCTCGATCATCCGGCGGAACTCTTCTTTTGTTTTGAAAAAGTAGTTAACCCCTTCCACTTCTCCGGCCCGCGGCGCCCGCGTGGTGGCGGAAACGGAATAGACCAGATCCGGCATGCGCTCGCGAAGCGCTTTGCAGACCGTTCCCTTGCCGACGCCAGACGGCCCCGAAAGAACCAAAAGGAGACCGCTATCGCCCATCGTATGTCTTCACTCCTGCCTATTCGTCCGATTCGTCGTCTTTTGTCGTCAGCCGCTGCGCCACGGTTTCCGGCTGGACCGCGGACAGGATGACGTGATCGCTGTCCGTGATGATGACCGCCCGCGTGCGCCTCCCGTACGTCGCGTCCACCAGCATGTTGCGGTCGCGCGCTTCCTGGATGATCCGCTTGATCGGCGCTGATTCGGGACTGACGATGGATATGATGCGGTTGGCGTTGACGATGTTGCCAAACCCGATATTGATCAGCTTGATTGCCATGACGGCCCCGTCCATCCTTTCATCGCTACTCGATGTTCTGAACCTGCTCTCTCATTTTTTCCAGTTCCGTCTTGATCTCGACGGCCAATCGCTGGATGGGCAGGTGATTGGCCTTGGAAGCGATCGTGTTGGCTTCCCGGTTCATCTCCTGCAGCAGAAAGTCCAGCTTGCGCCCGACCGCTTCTTCCCTGCCCAACTGTTCCGCAAACTGGGAGCAGTGGCTCGTAAGACGGGTCACTTCTTCACTGATGTCGGAACGGTCGGCCAAAAAGGCCGCTTCCTGCGCAAGGCGCTGCGCGTCCAGTTCAAACGGAGCAGTTTCGGCCCATTCGGCCATGCGCTGATGCAGACGGCTGCGGTACTCGTCGACGACCAGCGGCGCCATTTGTCCGATTTCCTGTGTCCAGGCGGTGATCCGGGCAAGCCGCTGTTCCAAATCCGCCTGAAGCTGCAGCCCTTCCTTCCGCTTCATGGACAGCAAGTCTTCCGCCGCTTCCCGGCACGCCGCAAGCAGCCACTCGGCCGCCTGCTCGGCGTCCGCTTCCGCCACGTCCCGGTTTTGCACCACACCGGGCAGGAGCAGCAAGTCCTTGGCGGTTAACGGCGACTGCAGCGAAAAGCGCTCGTTCATCTCCCGCGCCGCCGACACGTACTGCTCCGCGACGGCCCAGTCGATGGCAATTCCCTGCCCCGTCAGGCCGCCGGCATCCACGGTGACGGCCACATCGACGCGGCCTCGCCGGACGTATTGGCCCACAAGCTTGCGCACCGGCTCCTCAAGCATGCCCCAGGCCTTGGGCAAGCGAACAAGGATTTCGCAGAAACGATGGTTCACCGCGCGCATCTCCACAGTGAGCCGCAGCGAACCGTACATCCCTTCTCTTCGGCCGTACCCGGTCATGCTTCGGACCATGGTTCTCACTTCCATAGACGTAAAATCGTTAATTTATTATAGGAGACAACTCTTGACAGTGTCAACCGAAGCCGGGGCGGGGACAAGCCGATTCCGCCGTGGTACGCTTTGTGATACACTGTCACTGACGCTTTTGAGACAGGCGCGAAAGTGGATTCGTGCAGGATTTCTGCACACGTGAGGTGAGCACTTGTGGCATTTGACGGAATTGTAACCCGTGCCGTCGTGCGGGAATTGCAAAAACTGGCGGGCGGACGGATCGCCAAAATCCATCAGCCCCATCACAGCGATATCGTCATGCAGATCCGGGCACAGGGGGAGACGGTGAAGCTGCTGCTTTCCGCCAACCCGACCTATCCCCGGCTGCATGTGACCACCGAAGAGTTTACCAATCCGCAGGAAGCCCCGATGTTTTGCATGCTGCTCCGAAAGCACTGCGAAGGCGGGCTGATCGAGGCAATCGAACAGGTGGACATGGAGCGGATCGTCCACATCGACATTCGCACCCGCGACGAACTGGGAGACACGGCGCGGCGGCGGATCGTCATGGAAATCATGGGCAAGCACAGCAACATCATCCTGCTCGATCCGGCCAGCGGCACCATCCTGGACAGCGCCGTGCACGTGACCCCGGCGATCAGCCAATACCGGCAGGTCCTGCCCGGCCGTTCGTACGTCTCCCCGCCCAGCCAGGAGAAGCGGGACCCGCTTGCCGTTACGGAACAGGCGTTCATCACGGCGATCGACTGGAACGGCGGTCGGCTGGACCGACAGTTGGTGGACGCCTTCACCGGGATCAGTCCCCTTTTGGCGAAAGAGATCGTCCACCGGGCGGGCCTGCCGACGCGGGAAGCGTTGTGGCGCGCCTTTTCTTCCGTGATGGAAGCGGTCAGACAGCACCGCTATGCGCCGATGATCGCGGAAGGCCGGGAGAAAACGCAGTTTCACGTGGTGGAACTGACCCATCTGACGGACGCCTCCACGACCTCCTTTTCCTCCGCAAGCGAATGCCTGCAGGCGTTTTACGCCGTCAAGGCGCAGCGGGACACGGTCAAGCAGAAGGTGCACGACCTGATCCGCATCGTCACCAGCGAACGGAACAAAAACGAGAAGAAAATCGAAAAGCTGGAGCAGACCTTGGCGGAAGCGAAGGATGCGGAGATTTTCCGGCTGTACGGCGAACTGATCACCGCCCACATGCACCAGCTCAAGCGGGGCGATACCGTCCTGGAGGCGGTCAACTGGTACGACGAAGCGGGCGGCACAGTGACCATTCCGCTCGACCCGTTGAAGACGCCGTCGGAAAATCTGCAGGCGTATTACAAACGGTACAACAAGGCCAAAAACAGCCTGCAGATCGTGGAAGACCAAATCCGGCAGGCGCGCGAAGAGATCGTCTATCTGGACGGCCTGCTCGTCCAGTTGGAGCACGCCTCGCTGCAGGAAGCAGAAGAAATCCGCGAAGAGCTGGCGGAACAGGGGTACGTGCGCAGCCGGCAGAAACGGGCGAACAAAAAGAAAAAGGACGCCCGCCCCGAACTGGACGCCTACACGTCCAGCGACGGCACGGAGATTCTCGTGGGCAAGAACAACAAGCAAAATGACTACCTGACCAACAAGCTGGCCGCGCCTCACGACACGTGGCTGCACACCAAGGAGATCCCCGGTTCCCACGTCGTCATCCGCTCCCGCCAGGTCTCGGAACAAACCCTGCGGGAAGCGGCCGTCCTCGCCGCTTACTACAGCAAGGCGCAGCACGGCAGCCAGGTGCCGGTCGACTACACGCTGGTCAAGCACGTGAAAAAACCGAGCGGCGCCAAGCCCGGCTTCGTCATCTACGAACAGCAGCGGACGCTTTACGTCACCCCCGACGAAGCGCTGGTCCGCCGGCTGAAGGCGAACAACCGCGCGGCGCATAGCGAGACTAGCTAGGTTCATACTAAGAGCATGAAAGGAGGGTTCGTTCTTGAACATCCTGCTCAAGCTCTTGGTAAACGGCATCATCGCGGTGCCGGGGCTGCTGTGGTCGGGAACGTCGCTTTCGTTTGCGCTGGTCACCAGCGCCGTCGTCAGCCTGGTGGCCTACGGGCTGGGTGATGCCGTCATCCTGCCGCGGACCAACAATACATTCGCCAGCACGGCCGATTTCGCGCTTGTGTTTGCCCTGTTCTGGCTGGCCGCGTTTGTGTTTGCGCAGCCCTTTCGGCTGTCCGGACTGTTTTTGACGGCCTTTGCCATTTCCGTTGCGGAATACTTTTTTCACGACTATTTGCAGCGACACGGGGTCCATCACACCAAGCACCCCGGCTGACGCCCCACCATTGACATGCGAAGGAGGATCGGGATGAACGTCATCGGGATCATCCAGACAGATTTGAACGAGTTTAACGTTCTGTTTGTACCGGACCAGAACAGCGGCCAGAACGGAGCACAACAGGGTCAGCAGGACCAGCAGAGTCAGCAGGGCCAGCAGAACCAGGCCAGTCAGGACAACGACTCCCTGTTTCTCGATTTCCTGGAGGACCAGACTGGCGGACAGAATCAGGGGGCAGCCGGAAATCAGCAGA
Source organism: Brevibacillus sp. LEMMJ03 (assembly GCF_007197875.1). Taxonomy (NCBI): domain Bacteria; kingdom Bacillati; phylum Bacillota; class Bacilli; order Caryophanales; family Paenibacillaceae; genus Brevibacillus; species Brevibacillus sp. LEMMJ03. The sequence goes on from NZ_VKJN01000008.1 coordinate 160,861, forward strand.
GCGGTCCGCAGGAAATGACCGTCCGGATCAAAGGCATTCCGGAGGGGCAAAAAGCGAACTTTTTGCAGATGTACCAGATCCTTCAGGACGCCAAGGACACCCGTGATCTGGAACAGTCGCTGACCATCGTCAACCAGGGAGACCCGCAGCAGAATCAGGGAGCGGGCGGCTCCGGCGGACAGCAATAAGCCCGATCCCCACAGGACCGGGTGCTCGAAGGAACCGCGACGCCTCCGGCAAACACCCCGGCCCGCTGCCTGCCAGGAAACCCTTCCGGCCCATTCCAGTCGGACACGCGGTTTCTTTTATGGGCAGCAGGACTTCCTTGCGGATCACGCAAAAAACCTGGAACGGTAACGTCCCAGGTTTTTTCGTGATCGAATCGTATATGTCCAGCTACTGCCGTTTTCCAAAGGAAAAGCCCCCGCTCTGCCGTCCGGCCTCATGTTTCTGTAACCTGCTCTCACACAGGTGGGTGACCCGTCCGCGTTTCTGCCTTCCCATGCGTCCCAAGACGGGAGGTGGGCCTGACATACGGCGCGAAGTTCTGTCTCCCTCGAAACACTCATAAGGTTAGAAACATTCGTGGCCTCACGTACATCGCAGGATCTTTACATTTCTAACTCTACCACAGATGGCTTCACTTCTCAACGGATAATCTTTCACCTTTTGCATATTCGCCGAAAGACTTGGTTGCGCCGTGCACGATGCCGTTCTTTCAGGAAAAGCGGCCATGTGCAGGAACGCTGCTGATTTTTGATGGGACCAAACGAATGTCCTATCATTTATTTAGGAGAAAAACGCGTTGGGAGGTTTTTCACAAGACGCGCATCAAAGAAGGAGGATTCCATGCGAAAAAAGGTGGAAAAAACGTTATTCGGGTTATGGGCAGGTGAATTATTCGCTGTTGTTTGTTTTGCCTTGCTGTGGTTGATCTATGCACAACAGTTTGAGTGGGCAGAACCCTATGTAACGTCATGGCCGTCTGTCTATGCGTTTGCCTTGCTGGAATTTATCTTGCTTCAAGGAAGTTATTATTGGTTTGTTAAATGGAAACAAGTGCGGCGAGGCTGTTTCTCCCATTTGCCTGATCGTCACCTTCGACTTTTCCATGTCTTCAAAAAAATCAACCTTTTCCTGATTGCGATCGGACTGCTGTTCTTGATTTATCATTGGAAGGTTTTTCCCGTTGATTTTTATTGGTTTGTCTTTCTCTACGTGTTTGCCATTCTTGAATATATCAATTACTACCGCATGCGGCTGTCCTATCAAACCATAGACTAAATAAAAGATTTCCTCCGTCAACGGGGATTCCGGCGTTCGAAACTGGCAAGTGAATGGAAAACCCGCTCATGATGTGATCCGGAGTTTTCGCTCAACATGATTCTACCATCGCCTCTCTGTTCGGGCGGACGCCGCGCATCAACCGGATAGGAACGGGACAAACGGGTCATGCTACAAACAAAACCCACCCGTATGGAGGCATCACGCGATGAAAAAGAACGTGTTTCGTGCGTGGTTGATCGTCTGCTGGCTGGGATGCGTCTCTGCGCTTCCCCCGGCCGCCGGTGCCGCCGGCATTCCGCCAGCGCCAAGGAGCCAACAGGGGTACGGCAACGATGCGTTCCGCAATATCACGGTCAGCAAGACCGACGCCCGCCAATACGTCGTCAAGGGAGAAGCCCGCGTCTTCGAAGGCAATGTCCGCTACGTGGTCACGGACGGGGCGACCACCCTGATCAACAGTTTCGTCACGGCCAGCCGCGGCGGCCTGGCATGGGGCTCCTATGAACTCAACCTGAACCTGCCCGGAAGCAAGCAGCCGCTGACCTTGATTCTGTTTGAAGAAATCGCGCAGACGGGCGCCCGCCGTCACGAACTGAAAATTCCGCTTCCCTGACGAAAAAAACGCCGAGGCTTCGGCGTTTTTTCACGTTCGCTTCATTTTTGCCCGAACCAGCGATTCAAACGCGGGATGCATGATCAACGCGGGCTGCTGCTCCTTTTCCCAGGCCAGCGACTGCGCCAGATTCATCTCCAGGCAAGCGGTCAAACCCGCTTTGGTGACGGCCAGCGCATGACGGGGCAAGCGGCGAAGGGCACTGATCAACAGCTGCGCCTCCTGCTCGATCTCGGCCGCATCCACGGCTTTGTAAATCAAGCCGATCCGCTCCGCTTCGCTGCCGGAGATCTTTTCGCCGAGCAGCGCCAATCGTTTGGCCTGGGCCATGCCAACCAGGCGCGGCAGCAGATAGGTGCCGCCGAAATCGGTGGTCAGGCCGATCTGGACAAACGGCTCCTGCAGCACGGCTTCCCGGGCGGCGATGACAAAGTCGGCGTGAAGCGCCAGATTGAGGCCCGCCCCTACCGCCGCCCCTTCGATCAGGGCGATGACCGGCTTGGGCATGTGATGGAGCTGCGTCAGAAACGCGTTGATCACCGTCAGCGACTCGTCCGCCTGGGCGGGGTCGCGCAGCGCTCCCAGTATGCTCAAATCGGCCCCCGAGCAGAAGTTGCCACCGGCGCCGCGCAGAAGCACCACCTCGGCAGCCGGTTCAGCGGCGGCTCGGGCAATCGCGTCTCTCAGCAGCGAAAACATCTCCAGCGTCAGCGCGTTCAGCACCCGCGGACGATTGAGCGTAATCGTCCAGACGCCCTCCCGCAGGTCGGTTTGGATCGGCAAGTCTTGTCTGTGTTCCATCACGGGTTTTCTCCTTTCGTTACGACGTACGCCGCGGGATGACGCCTTCCTGTTCCAAGCGGGTCAATTCGTCATCCGTCAGGTTCAGCTTGGCTTTCAGCACGTCGCGGGTGTCTCCCCCGCAGCGTGGAGGAGGCATCATGCCGTCCAGCGGGCGGGTTCGTTCCACGCGCACCTGCAGCGTCTCCGCCCCGGCCCCGTACGGCAGGGTAAAGGCGGCTTCCCGGCTGGCGACATACGCGCTGCCGCTCCAGGTGTCCATCTCCTCCACGGCGGTCAGGCAGCAGTCTACTTCGCTCCCCAGCTCGCTCCACTCCGCCTGTGTCCGAGACAGAAACAGGGTTTTCATTTCCTCAAATACGTCCGGGTGGTCGGCAATCAACGCGCCGTGCAGGGTCTCCCAGTCTTCCCGTCCAACCGCCCGGCAGAAGTTGTGCCAGAACTTTTCTTCCAGCGCCGCCAGCGCGACGTACTTGCCGTCCGCGCTCTCGTACACCTGGTAGGCCAGCATTCCCTTCAGGAATTGGCCCATCGCCTTCGCCTGCCCGTCATGGGCGAGCAGGGCGTGCAGTCCCATCCAGGAGGAGAGCACGTCCACCGAAGCGACGTCCAGGTAGGCGCCCTGTCCGTGTCGGCATTGCCGAACCAGCGCGGCACAAATCTGCTCGGCCGCGTACAGGCCCACGGCGTAATCGGCGATCGGCACTTCCGAGGGGACCGGCCTGCCCTCGCTGTCGCGGGTCGCCGAAAGAAACCCGCTGATCGCCTGGTAGTTGAGGTCGTGGCCGCCCAACTGGTGCATGTCCCCCGTCTGGCCGTATCCGGTAACCGAGCAGTACACCAGCGAAGGATGGACAGCGGACAGGCTGTCGTAGTCCAGCCCGAGGTGGCGCATCACGCCCGGACGGAAGCTCTCCACCACCACGTCGGCACGGCTGGCCAGGGCAAAAGCCAAGGCCCTGCCCGCTTCGGTATGCAAGTTCAGCGCTACGCTCCGCTTGTTGCGATTGGAGCTTAAAAACAGCGCGCCCGTCTCCCCGATCCGCGGCCCCAGCGAACGGCCGGGATCTCCCGCAGGATGGGCTTCCACCTTGATTACTTCCGCCCCCAGGTCGGCCAGCCTCATCGTGCAAAACGGCCCGGGGAGATGGCGTGAAAAATCGACAACCGTGATCCCTGTCAACATGCGGTTACCGCCCCCTTCCACCCTTGGTACATGCATGGTATTTCGTGATGGGCGGGCCGCATTCCTTCATTGTCAGAAAAATGCCAACACGTTTGCAGCCGTTCAAAACGAACGGCTGTCTGCTAGGTGATGAATCGCAGCGTGAGTGGATAGCGGTAGGGGATGCCGTCGTTGGCGCTTACCGCCGCCATGATCACGGCCACCACCCAAAAGACGAACAGGGCGAACAAGAGCAGGACGCCAACAAACAGGAAAATCAGCAGCATGCTGATCGCACCGTAGATCGTGACGCTGATGGCAAAGTTGAGCGCCTCTTTCCCTTGGCTGTCGACAAACGCTCCCTCTTCCCGCTTGATCAGCCAGACAATCAGCGGCCCCAGCACGTTCCCCAGCGGGATGACCAATCCGGCAAACGCAGCGAGATGGGCAGCGATCGCCCACATCCGCTCCTGTTTGCCGGGCCGTTCCTGATTCATGAATAACGCCTCCTTGCTTTTTCCTATTCCCTTCCACATGTACGGCAGCCCTTTCGTAAAGTTGCCAAGAGAGAAAAAAAGCACCCCCTGTAGAGGCGCTTTTTTTCGCGTTAGTAATGGCTGTCGTACCCGTAATAAGACATAGACGAGGATCCGTACCCGCCGTATCCTTTCCCGTGGTGCTCTTTCCTGTAGTGATGGCAATCGTACTTGTAGACGGGTTTGTAGTAACATTTTTTCTTATAGTATTTCTTCTTACAGCATTTTTTGTGGTAGCATTTGTGCCCGTAATCCTTATGGCATCCGCAGCTCATGAGCTCACCCCCCTTTGAGTTGGTACAGTTACATGCTATGTCGCAGGGGTGGCATTGGCATGGTACACTTGTCTAAAGTGAACGCAAAATAAACGGATATCCATGTGGGTCGTTACTGCGTGACAATTTTCCGCAGTTCGTTGATTCCGTGATGATCGGGTATTTCCTGAAACTCCTTTACCTTGGGCAAGGTCAACAGATGCGGACGGGTCATGTAACCCGGTTTGGAGATGTAGACCACGTCACAGTTGGCAATCAGCTCAAACACGTCGGGGTGGTTGGCCTCGATCGTCCGCAGGTCCAGATGGGTGATCCCGGCGTTGTACAAGTCGTCGATCATTCCCTCCGCTCCCCGGATGGTGGCGCAGATCAGGCCCACCTTGGTGTGGCGGGGGTACGCTTCCAGGGCGGGAATGACGATGGTCGGGTCGGGGATGAAGTCCAGGCTGACCACCGGAGGCGCTTCCCGCGGGAGCGCCTGCTTTATTTTCAGATTGACGCTGGGATGGGTGACAATCGCCTTGTACTGCTGCAAAAAGCCGGCGTCCTCTCCCAGCCGCTCCCAAAATTCGTCAAACGTGCGCCCCTCCACCATCGCGCTCGGCAGGTGATACTGCACCAGCCGCAGATACTCGGCCAGCTCCAGTTCCGTAAAGCGGAGAAACAGCACGGGGGACTGGTTGATCTCCTGCATGACGGCGGACAAGACGCGCGTAAACTCGTCCATCGAATACCCCATCGCCTTAACCTTGTGCAGCGTTTCCTTGGCCAATAGCGCGAGGTGGGCGGGGTTGCGGGTCAACAGGGGGTCGTTCACCACGTTGCTCACGATCGTCCCCCGTCCCTGCCGGGAGTCGACCAGTCCCTCCTGCTGCAGGCGCAGGTAGACGCTGCGCACCGTGTTGTAGTTCACCTTGAGATGGGCGGCCAACTGCCGCACAGTCGGAAGCTGTGTGTGCGGCGGCAGTTCCCCGCTGCGGATGAAGGCGGCGATTTGCTGATACAGTTGTTCGTGGTACGAGATGTTGGAATCTTTTTGCAGAGACAGACGATGCACGGTACAACCCCCCGGAATTGTGGTGTTCCTATCGTAAATCAATTCTGAATCGAGCGTCAATAGAGACACAGGGGTTGAACCCGCCCTTCGGGGAGATACTAAACGGGACACTACATGGGAAGAAAGCGGGGTGACCCTTATGGGCGAGCGCAGCCGTTTTCGCGAAGGCGACAAGTCCCCGAAAAACGCGGTCTACATGGAAATCGGGGAGTCCGGCGCCAGCGTGCAGGACCCGATGATCATCGAGCTGGGCAGAGGGGACAAGTTTCCCCCCACCCGCAACAAGAACCGCGTCTGGACGCAAAAGTAGCCGATTGTCACGGACAAAGGGGAAAACGCGGCTCCGCCACGCGATGGGGCGGAGCCTGCCATTCCCTTTGCCTTGGGAGAACCACCCCGCCAGCGGCTGGGGTTGGCCTCGTCACTCCTCTTCGTCCTCGCCGTCCTCTTCGTCGCCTTTCAGGTAGATGATCGTAACCCCCAGGCTTTCCAGGAGCTGCAGCACTTCCCGGTTCAGCTCCTCGTCCCGCAGCAGCCCCAGGCTCTCCACCAGTTCCAGCTCTTCCAGATCGCCCGATTCGGCATCCTCGATCAGTTCGATTACTTCCGTCATCTCCCTTTCCTGCAGAATGGAGAGAAGTTCCTCTTTGGTCATTCTGTTATCTGCACCTCGTTTTCTGCTTGCTTGTTCCTTTATAATAGTACATGGATGAATCGGAAAACAAAAGAGCGAGGAGCCAGTCATGTACCCGCACCCCTACCTGGAATACCTGGTCCAGTTCCACGCCGAACGGGACTACTTCGAATGTCACGAGATTTTGGAGGAGTATTGGAAAAGCGAGGCCGGACAGCGCAGCCCCGTCTGGGTCGGGCTGATTCAGATCGCCGTCGGGCTGTATCACCACCGCAGGGGGAATCGGGCCGGCGCCGTCAAAATGATGAACAGCGCCCTCCGCCTGCTGCGGCAGCAGCAGGATGCTCTCAGCCGTCTCGGTCTGGACCCCGCCGCCCTGCTTCAACTCCTCGCCGCCGTCGTCGCCGAGATGGAGGCGGGCGCTCCGTACCACAGCATCTCGCTGCCGATCGCCGATCCGGAGCTGCGCCGACGTGTGCAGCAGATGTGCGCGGAACGGGGGCTGCCATGTGAACGGCCAAGCGACATGGCCAACCGGTATCTCCTGCACAAGCACACCTTGCGCGACCGCAGCGGCGTCATCGCCGAGCGGGCCCGCCAGCTCTCGCTTCGGGAACAGCGGAAACCGAACGGGTAATCGCGACGATCCCGCCGCCGTTTTCAGCCCACGTACACCCAGATGACCAGCGCGAGAACGATGCCGAAGTCGGCCAGCATGTGGCTGAACCACGTGGCGTACACGGCGGGAAAGATACCCTTGAGCCACCCCCAGAGAACGCCGACCGCCAGCACCATGAGCGTAATCCACACGCCCCACCGCCAGCCGAACAGGACGGTGGCCACCAGCAGATGATACAGGCAAAAAAAGAGGCTGCTGAGAAGCACAGCAGCAAAGCGGGACATTGCGGCCAGCAGCCGCTCCAGGACGAACCCGCGCCAAAACAGCTCTTCCAACAGCGAATTGACGACGGCCATGTACAGCGAAAACCACCAGACCGCCTGCTGGGTGAGTCCCCATCGTTCCAGCACGGCGCGGATTTCTTCCGGCTGCACGCCGGAGGCAAAGAGCAGCCGGATGCCGGCGAGAATTCCCGTCAGCATGAGCGCTCCCGCAGCCAGACCCCAGACCGCCCCCTGTTTGTCAAAGGGGAGCCACGCACGCCGCCAATCGTCGGCCAATCCCCCTTCCCACCATCCGTGAAGCAGGGGAATGCCGAGGCAGACCAGCAGATGAAACGAGACAAACGTGGCAGCCAGGCTCTCCCTTTCCACCAATCCGTAAAAAACAGCCAACGTTGCGATAAAGCCGTAGCCGATCAACAGCAAGAGCGAGCGTTTCCGCTTCATGAAAAAACTCCTTACTCCTTATCCGTCTGATGACGGGCTTAGGTTTCCCCATGTGCCGGGAAGGCATACCCAACAGGGAATCATATACAAACGAGTGGGCAAATGGTATACTGTTTGAATCGAATTGATAAAAATGTTTGGATCCAATGGAGAGTGGCTTCCATGTTGTGGCGAAATCGTACGTTTCTCCTGTTGATGACGGGGGAGGTGATCACCGGATCGGGCCTGTGGATCTCCATTATCGCCAACCTGCAGTTCATGCAGCACCTGATCCCGTCCGACGCGCTCAAAGGGCTGATCCTCATGAGCGGCCTGGTGGTCAGCATCCTGCTGTCGCCCAAGGCGGGCGTCGTCATCGACCGTTCCGACAAGCGCAAGATCATGCTGGTATCCAGCCTGGTTCGCTGTCTGAGTCCGGTCTGCATGTTTCCTGCCATCGCACACGACTCGCTCGGGTGGATGGTCGTTTCCCTGATCATCATGCAGGCGTCCGCCGCCTTTTACTTCCCGACCCTGCAGGCATCGCTGCCCGCCATCCTGCCGTCGTCCGAACTGCTCAAAGCGAACAGCGTCTACCTGAACATTTCCACGCTGTCCCGGATCGGCGGAACCGCCATCGGCGGCGTTCTCGTCGCCACGATGGATCTCCGCATGCTCTACGCCCTGTCCGTCGCCGCCTACATCGTCGTGGCGCTGTTGACCCTGCTGCTGCGCATTCCGCCAATCGCCTCCCACAAACGGCAGGAAAAGGTGGAGTTCCGCGAAGTGCTGACGATCACCAAAAAGGATCCCGTCCTGCTCGTCGGGCTGGTGAACATGGGGCTGATCACGCTGTTTCTCGGCGGCATCAATCTGCTGGTGCTCAACTTCAGCGAAATCCAGCGGACGCCCGAAATGATGGGCTGGATCTACGGGGTGGAGGGGACCGGCATTCTGGTGGGCGGACTTCTGGCCAAGCGCTGGATCGGCGGACGCAACCTGATCGTCGCATCCACCGTCCTCTTGTTTTTCTTCGCCCTCGCCCAGTACGGGATGTCGTTTGCGGAAAGCCGGATCATGGTGCTGGGCTCGTTTGCCTTGTTCGGCATGACCGTCGCCTTTTTCTTCCCGGTCACCACGACCGTGTTTCAGAAGCGGCTGGCGGAGCATCAGCAGGGGCGGTTCTTCTCCTTCCGCAGCATGCTGGACCGCGGCGTTTTCCTGATCGCCCTGGGGACGACCGGCCTCTGCCTGGACCTGCTGGGCATCTCCGGCTACATGCTGGTGATCGCCACCGCCACCCTGCTGACGGCCGTGATCACGCTGTCCTACAGCATCAAAAGCAGGCTGGACGTGCGGGAGACAGACGAACCGGCGGCGGCGTAGCGGGCCCCCGTGAAATGACGGCGGACCGCTTTCCCCTTTACGGCAAAATGGTGTACACTAGAATATCATGGGCCAAGGAGGGACTACTTCCATGCAGATTCTCTCATCCACTGCCCTGGGCATGCTGGTGCCGCTGCTCATGGCGACGGTGGTGATCGTCCTGCGCATGCGCGGGACCAAAAAGCCGGTGTCCGCGCGGCGCATCATCCTGCCGCCCCTGTTCATGTCCACCGGTTTTGCCATGTTTCACTTTCCGGAAACGGCCACTCCGCTCATCTACGACGCCATCGCCTTTTTCGTCGGGATGATCTTCTCTATCCCGCTGATTCTCACGTCCCGCTTCGAAATCGTCGGCCAGGACGTCTATCTGAAACGGTCCCGCGCCTTTTTCGGCATCCTCGTCGCCCTGGTGGTGATTCGCTTTGCCATGAAACTGTGGGTAAACGATTCGCTGACGACCATGCAAACGGCCGGACTGTTCTTCGTCCTCGCCTACGGCATGATCGTTCCGTGGCGGCTGGCGATGCTGTACATGTACCGCCAATTGGTCAAAAAGACGGTGCGAACCTGACAAACGAAAGAGCAGAGCCTCTGTCTCGAGGCTTCTGCTCTTTTTTGTCCTGCTGCCCCCAAGAAAAAACCCTCCGCAGCGGCCGATCCCGGCCGTCGGAGGGAGGTGATGCTCTCGGTTCGTCAGGCTAGCGGTTGGCTCTCACCGGCTCGCCGCGGAGGGCGGCTTCTTTTCGCTGCCCGCGCCGGAAAAACGGAAGGCCCAAGAGCGTAATGGCGAGGGCCGCCAGCGTATTCCCCGGATTGGTGAGCAGCGTGCTCGCGAGGATATAGAGCGAACCAGCGATGGCGAACAGCGGCACTATCGGATAGAGCGGCACGCTGTAAGCGCGTGGCCGTCCCCCCTGACGTCTGCGCAGGATGAACAGAGCGACGAACGCCAGGATGTAAAACAGGTACACGGAGAAAATGGCCAGCTCGGACAAGTGGTCGGGATTGCTCACCACCATCAGGATCACAGCGATCACGGCTTGCGAGAAAATGGCGGCCACCGGCGTGCCGTAGGCGGCGTGGATGCGGGAGAGCCAGCGGGAGCCAGGAAGCTGGCCGCGCTCTGCCATCGCGAACGGCACGCGGGGAAACGCCAGGATTTTGCCGTTGAGGCAGCCAAAGATGGAGACGAGAATCCCGACGCTGATCAGCCTGCCGCCCCATTCGCCGAACAAGTGCGACGCCGCCGCCCCTGCGGCGTTTTCCCCCAGGCGCACAATCTCGGATGCGGGCAATAGATGGAGCAGGGCCACATTGACCGACAGATACGCCAGTGTCACCACGAGCAGGCCGCCGATGATGGCGCGCGGCAGCACTTTGGCGGGATTTTTCATCTCTCCCGCCATGAAGCCGACCAGCATCCAGCCGTCGTAGGCCCACAGCGTGGCCAGCACAGCCGCCCCAAAGCTGATCTCGGTGGTCACTCCGCTGTCGGCCCCCCATATCTGACCGTTTCCTTTCCACATTCCAAACACGGCGATCAGCGCGATCGGCACCAGCTTGCCGAGGGTGGCCGCCGTTTGAACGAAGCCCCCGTACCGGGTGCCCAGGCTGTTGACGACGGCCAAGAGGAGCACCGTACCGACCGCGATCGGCAGCTTCCATGCAGCCCCCCAGCCAAACAGGTGGACGAGCAGCGAACCGAAATACAAGCCAAGCGCGCCGATTACCGCCGGACCGTAGATGACCGACTGCACCCATCCGGCGAGAAAGCCCCACACCTTTCCGTACACTTCTTCCAGATAGACGTACAGCCCCCCTGTCTTGGGGATTTGCGTTCCCACCTCGGCGATGGTCAACCCGCTCGCCAGCGTGATCAATCCTCCCACTATCCACGCCCACAGTGCCAGCGTGGAGTCGCCGGCGTATTCAATGACCTTGCCCGGCTTCATGAAAATGCCGGAGCCGATAACGGTCCCGATCACCAGCGATGTAGCCAACGTCAAACCTACTTCTTTTTGCAGCGAACGATGCTGTACCTCCACGTTGTCCCCCCTAACTGTTCGGCTATTTACTAACAATCTAAACAAATGATAGCACGAACGTACGGGATTATCTCTTTTTTGCAATTTTACAAAAAAGAAAGAGGAGCCGCCCGGGCTCTTCCAGATTGATGACATACCGATGGGATCAGGGGAGGAGCAGCGTGTTTGCAGGCCGAACGACGTGCGAAGCCCCGCCTGGCGGGCAGCGGTGCCGCTCCGCTCCGTGTCCGAATACGCGGCCGGCCGCCATGACCGTCCGGATATCCCGTTCGTCGTAATCCCAGCCGACCGACGCCGACAGCGCGACCAGGCCGGGGATGTCCGCGTGCGTGAAGCGTTGAAGCCTGTAGGGAGCACGCACCTGCTTTCCGGCTTGATTCACCACACATACCACCCACCGTACAGCTCGTGGCGAATCTCTCCGCTCCCGCCGGCGAACCGGACGAAAAACGGCCTCTCTCCGCGGGCCAGCAGCGCGTCGCGGGCCAATCCCTCCCCCAACGGCTGGCACAGCACGACAGCCCCGCCGGAAAACGCAAGCGTCCGGCAGCGGGCGTTTAGCCCTTCATCGACGAAGGCGTCCGCCGCCTCCAGGCCGAACCACCGCCGCCAGCGTTCCGCCGCTTCGTCCGCGTCTTCCGCTGCCAAGCAGACGCATTTGAGGGCGTGCGTTCCATTTGGGTGCGGAGCAATGACGCCCCGGCGGGTGAGATCGTCCCGCCGCTCGTCGTCGCTCTGCTCCCACTGGATCAGAAACGGCACACGCCCCCTCTCCTCCGGCGTCTCCGCAAACAGCATCTGCCAGCGGATCACCGTGCCGTCCTCCCGCTTCCTGCTGCCCGGCAGCGGACCGGTCACCTTCATCCCGCGCTCGTGAAAATGCTCCGCCCAGCGTTCAATGTCGCGCGTCCGCAGGGCGATTTGCCCCATGCCCTCGCCCACTGCCGCGTCCTGCACCAACTGCCGGACCAGCGGATTGTCAGACCGCTCGGCCACCTCCGGGTATTCCACGGCCAGAAATTCCACGTAGGCAAGCCCGAAGTAACTGAGGCTGTTGCAAGTCCCCCAGGCCTCGTGCCGGCCGCCCGCCAGCGCGTGAAATCCTTCCTTTTGCAAGCGCTCCGCCGCCTCGACGGGCGGACGGCGGAGAAAGTGAACCAGATGATCAAATGCCAGTTCCATGCGCTCCCGCCTTTCCAAATGGTTTCGTTTCCTCACGTCCAGCAGAGTGAACCCCGATCGCGGAGCGTTTTGCCCGGACAGCGCTGTGCTGCGGCGGATTGCGCCTACAGCGTGACGGTCGTCCCCGCTCCCAGCCGCTTCGCCTTTTCGTAGACGGCGCAGGCCACCATCGTATCCAGAGAGGCAATCCCCACGGATTTGTACAGGGTGATTTCCTCGTCCGTCTCCCGCCCCGGTTTTTGGCCGGTGACCAGTTCGCCGATTTCGCCGTACAACCGGTCGATCGACCACTCTCCCCGCTGAATCGGCTTGATCAGATCGCCCGCTTCGTGCAGGGCCCCTTCCTTGGTGTCCACCACCACTTTCCCGCTACGGTTCAACGTCACGGCGTCAAATTCCTGCATGTGCGGCTGATAGGCGCCGATCGCGTTGACGTGGGTACCGGGGCGCAGGATGCCGCCGTCAAACAGCGGCTCGGTCGCCTTGGTGCTCAACACCACGATGTCGGCGGCGGACACGGCCTCGCTGGCGTCGTTGACACATGTGATGCTGCCCTTCCACTCCGGGTAGAGGGCGCGAATCCGGGCGGCGAGCTGCTCCGCGCGCGCCCGCGTCCGGTTGTACAGCCAAAGCCGCTCGATCGGCCGGACCGCCATGATCGCCTGCACCTGCCCCAGCGCCTGGGCGCCGCACCCCAGCACGGCGCAGCTCTTGGCATCTTGGCGCGCCAGCAGCCTGGTCGCCACGCCGCTGCTCGCGCCGGTGCGCAGCACGGTCAGGCAGGTTGCGTCCATCAGCGCCACATGCCGTCCGCTCTTCGCTTCCGTCAGCAGCGTGATCCCCTGCAGGGACGGCAGCCCTTTTTCCGCGTTTTGCGGAAAGATGCTGACCACTTTCACCGCCGTGTATTCGACGGCCTCCACGTACGACGGCATGTACAGCGTCACCGCCGCCCGCTTTTCGTGGGCGACAGCGGTGCGAACCGGTGTGACCGTGCCGCCCGCCGCCTCGCACCGAAACGCCTCCTCCACGTCCCGCAGGCACTCTTCCATTGTGTACAGCTCGCGAATCTCTTCCTGGGACAAAACCAGCATGACTATCCCGCCTTTCCTCACATGCCCGCTCACAAGCTCGCGTCTTTCGTCTCCCGCGCCGCGCCGATGGCCGCGAGCGAGACAAGCCCGGTCAGGATGATGTACAGGGCGACCGGCACCCACGAGTTGGCAAACGCGTCAAGCAGCCAGGTGGCAATCAGCGGAGCCGTGCCGCCGGCGATGGCCGCCCCCAACTGGTAGCCGAGCGTCACGCCAGTGTAGCGCACTTCGGTGCTGAAAATCTCGGAAAACAGCGTTCCCAGAACAGCCGTCACCGGCGCCCAGAGAATCCCCAGCCCGATCACCGTGGCCGCCGTCAGCCAAAACGCCGACTTGAGCGACAGCAGATAAAAGTACGGAAACGCAAACAGCATGATCGCCACGGTGCCGCCGATGTAGAGCGGTTTTCGCCCCGCCTGGTCCGACCATTTGCCCATGAACGGAATCGCGATGGTGGCCACCAGCGTGGCGATCGTCACCGCGTTCAGCGCCGTCACCTTGTCGTAGCCGAGGTACTTCGTCGCGTAGGCGATCACAAAGGTCGAAAAGATGTAAAACGGTCCGGTCTCCACCACTTTGGCCCCGATGGCGATCAGCACGGACTTCCAGTGGCAGCGGAGCGTGTCCGCCAGGGGCACTTTGGCGATGCTGCCGCTCTGCTGCGCTTCCCGGAACGCGGGCGTCTCGTCGATGCCGCTGCGAATCCACAGGCCGAGGAAGACAAGCACGGCACTGAGGACAAACGGCACCCGCCAGCCCCACGACAGGAACTGCTCTTCCGGCAGGAGGCTCATCAGCGAAATGGAGAGCGTGCCGAGCAGCATGCCGATGGTTACACCCATCTGGGGAATGCTGCCGTAGAAGCCGCGCTGGTTGTTCCGCGCGTATTCCACGGCCAGGAGCAGGGCGCCGCCCCACTCGCCGCCAATGCCCAGCCCCTGCACCAGACGGAGGATGAACAGCAGGATCGGGGCCCACACGCCGATCGTGTCGTACCCGGGCAAAAGGCCGATCAGGACCGTCGCCGTCCCCATCAGCGAAAGCGTCAGCACCAGCGTCTTTTTCCGTCCGACCTTGTCGCCGATATGACTGAAGATGAGACCGCCTAGCGGACGGATGAAAAACGTCAGCGAGAACGACAGGTAGGAGAGCAGCAGTCCCACCACAGGGTCCGTATGGGGGAAAAACAGCTTGGTAAACGCCAGCGATGCCACCGTCCCGTAGAGAAAGTAGTCAAACCACTCGATGGAACTGCCGATCAGACTGGCGATCAACGCTTTGGTGCCCGTCTGCGGAGAAACTGCCGCTTGCGCCATCTGCATCCTCCCTTTCCTCTAAGGCAATTGTGAATACACCACGAATGGTAACGCCCACTTGACGGAATCGTCAATATTTTCATGCAAATACTTGCCCGCATGCCGCCGTATTGACGAGGGTATGTTTACCAGGTAAGATGAAGCCAACTTTCGTAACGACAGTCATCGCACGACTTGGTATCGTTTTGGCCGGCTGGCGAACGCCGCCGTCTACCGATTCGGAGGGATAACGGATGAACGCCTTGATTGTGATTGACTATACGAACGATTTCGTGGCAGCCGACGGAGCGCTGACCTGCGGGGAACCGGCCCAGCGGATCGAACAGCGGATCGTGGAGCTGACCGAGCAGTTCGTGCGCGACGGCCGCTACGTCGTCATGGCGGTGGACGCCCACCAAAAGGACGACCCGTTCCACCCGGAAACGCCGTTGTATCCGCCGCACAACATCATCGGAACCGAGGGGCGCCGCCTGTACGGAAAGGTGCAGGACGCGTACGACCGGCATGCCGGACGCATCACCTGGATGGACAAAACCCGCTACAGCGCGTTCCAGGGGACCGACCTTGCCCTGCAGCTTCACGCGCGGGGCATTCGCGAAATCCACCTGGCCGGTGTCTGCACGGACATCTGCGTGCTGCACACGGCGATCGACGGCTTTTACCGCGGGTTTACGGTCGTGATACACGCGGATGCCGTCGCCAGCTTTAACCCGGCCGGCCACGAATGGGCCTTGAACCACTTCAAAAATCAGCTCGGCCTCCAGGTCTTGGGCGAGTCGAGGTAAGGAGACGCCAAGATGACACCCGACAAGACGCTTTTTGACGTGATTGACCCGAAAATCTACCGCTTTGTCCACATCTGCCAAACGTGCGGCCAGCCCAATTTTCGCACCACCGATCAACTGCAGAAGTGCGCGGCTTGCGATGAGACCCGGTCGTTTGAAGTGCTGCCTTACTACGATCCGTCCCGGGATTACGCCCTCGACGCGGACGAGTACGCGCTCAGCATGATGTACGCGCTGTACAAGAAAGGGCTGCACAAGACCGAAGTGGTGTTTGACGACTTTTACCGCAAGGCGCCCTTTGTCAAACCGACGGGAGATTACCAGGGCGAGCTGGGCGGGTACGTGGCGTTCGGCGGCCTGCAGCAGTTGATTGACATCATTCAAAACCTGTACTTCAACGAATCGGACATCGCTTACCTCCGCTCCAAAAACATCTACGACGAGGACTTTCTCGAGGAGCTGCGAAACCTGCGCTTCACCGGCCACCTGGACGCGATGGAAGAAGGCCAGATCGTCTTTCCCAACACGCCCTACATCCGGATCATCGCCCCCGTGATCGAGTGCATCTGGATTGAAGCGCAGCTGCTCAACACCATCAACAGCGAGTCGCTCCTGATGACCAAAGGGTCCCGCATCATCACGGCGACGGACGGCCAGACGGTGATCGAAATGGGCAAGCGCCGGGCCCAGGGGCGGGACGCTTCCGTCCAGGGGGCACGGGCCGCCTACATCGCCGGCTTTCACTTCACGTCCAATCTGAAGGCGGGCAAAAAGTACGGCGTGCCGACGACGGGAACGCACGCTCACCTGTTCGTCCAGTTTTTCCCCAGCGAGCTGGACGCGTTTCTCGCCTTTGCCGAGGTCTTTCCGGCGAAGTCGATCCTGTTGGTCGACACCTTTGACGTGCTGGAAAGCGGCATCCCCAACGCCATCAAGACGGCCAAGATCATGGAAGAACGCGGACACAGGCTGAACGGCATCCGGCTGGACAGCGGCGATTTGGCCTTCCTCTCCAAGCGGGCGCGGGAGATGCTGGACAGCGCCGGCCTGTCGTACGTGAAGATCGCCGCTTCCAGCGACCTGGACGAGTACACGATCGCTTCGCTCAAGCTGCAGGGGGCCAAAATCGACGTGTGGGGCATCGGCACGAAGTTCATCACCGCCTACGACAGCCCGGCCCTCGGCGGCGTGCACAAGATCGTCGCCCGCAAGACCGAGCAGGAGTGGATCGCGCTGATCAAGATCTCGGAGAACCTGGACAAAATCATCAACCCCGGGCTGAAAAAAGTGTACCGCCTCTACGACCGAAACGGCATGGCAAAGGGCGACTACATCTGCCTGGAGGACGAAACGCTGGACAACCTCAACGAAATCATCCTGAAGCACCCGACCAATCCGCTGAAAAGCAAGCGGGTCACCGATTTTACGGCGGTGGAATTGCTTCGCCCCATTTTCCGGGACGGCCAGCTCGTCTACCAGATGCCCAGTTTGGACGAGATCAGGACCTTCCACCGCAAGCAGAAGAGCACGTTCTGGGAAGAGTACCTCCGCCTCGACAACCCGGAAGTATACCCCGTCGCGCTGTCTGACCGCTTGCGGGCGCTGAAGGACAAGCTGATTCACGACAAGCGGCGCCATTCGCTGACGTAACTGCTGACAATACACCCCCTCCGGTATCGACTGCCGGAGGGGGTGTTTGCATGACAATCCAGCGCCGCGCCCGCCTGTCAGGGAGTCATGTCGCGGATCTGCTGCTCCAGTTCGCGGCGGTACGCGTCCGTCCGCTCCGCACTCCAGTTCCCGTACCGCTTCATGAAGTTCAGGACCGGCTCTTTCCAGCGGTTCGCCCATTCGATGTCAAACAGCAGACTGCTCGTGCGGCGAAGCAAAAAGTCCACTGGCGTCATCGCCATCTCCTCTTCCAGCGCGTACACCAGGGACGCGTACACCTCCAGTGACAGCCGATGCCGGTCCGCTTCCCGGCCGCGCTCGCGGACGATCGCAAACAGGCGGTCCACATTGCTGCCGTAGCGGCGAACGAGCCGCTCCGCCTCTTCACGGCCGAGGCCGAGCGACATCCCTTCCTCCGTTTTCTTCCCGACAAAGGACGCAAAGCCGGCGGAACCGCCCACCTTCCCGCCGGACAGCGGAATCCGGTCCGTCGTGCACGGCGCCTTCACGCCCAGTTCCTGTGCGACGATGTTCACCACTTTTTCCGCCATCTTGCGGTAGCCGGTCAGCTTGCCGCCGGCGATGGTGATCAACCCGCTCGGGGAGCGGAACACTTCGTCTTTGCGGGAGATTTCCGAGGCGGACTTGCCTTCCTCGTAAATCAGCGGCCGAATACCTGCCCAGCTCGCCTCGATGTCCTCCGCCTGGATGCCCACCTCCGGGAACATGTAATCGATGGCCGCCAGCAGGTAATCGCGGTCTTCCACCGTCATCACCGGATGGGCCAGATCGGCGTCGTAGGGGGTGTCGGTGGTGCCCACGTACGTCTTCCCCGCGCGCGGGATGGCAAACGCCATGCGACCGTCCGGCGTGTCGAAATACACGGCCTGACGCAGCGGAAAGCGCTTCCGGTCAAAGACGATGTGCACCCCTTTGGTGTGAAAGAGCCGCTTGCCCTGCCGGGAGCCGTCTTTTTCGCGCAGTTCGTCCACCCACGGTCCGGCGGCGTTGACCACTTGTTTTGCGCGGATGGCAAACGTCTCCCCGCTGATCCGATCGACGGCCTGCACGCCAACGACCCTGCCGTTTTCGTACAGGAACGCCTCCGCCTTCACGTAGTTGACCGGCACCGCGCCGCGGGCCGCCGCCTCTTTGATCACTTCCAGCGTCAGGCGGGCGTCGTCCGTCTTGTACTCCACGTAGTAGCCGCCCGCTTTCAGCTTCTCTTTGCGCAAGAGCGGCTCCATCCTGAGCGTCTCCTCCCGGCTGAGCATCCGCCGCCGCTCGCTCCGTTTCACTCCCGCCAGCCAGTCGTACAGGTACAGGCCGACGGATGTGGCCAGCCGCCCGTACGTCCCGCCCTCGATCAGCGGCAGCAGCATCCACTCCGGCTGGGTGACGTGCGGCGCGTTTTCGTAGACGATCGCCCGCTCTCTGCCCACCTCGGCGACGAGGCGAAACTCCAACTGCTTCAGGTAGCGCAGCCCGCCGTGAACCAGTTTGGTGGAGCGGGAACTGGTCCCCGCAGCAAAGTCCTGCATCTCGATCAGCCCCGTTTGGATGCCCCTCGCCTGGGCGTCCAGCGCAATCCCCGCGCCGGTAATGCCGCCGCCGATCACCAGCAGGTCTAGCTCTGCCGTTTTGAGCCGCGCCAGGTGTTCCGCTCGTTTCATCACGCATCACTCCCCCTTCTACTTTATCGGTGATTCAACCCGAACAGTCCGGAAAAAACACAAACGACCACCAATCCCTCCTTGCCCGCAAAGAAGGATCAGTGGTCGACTCCGATTCTCAGACCATCCGTATGACCTTGTTGCGTTCAGTATACCACGTCCGGCCGCTTATTTGAAGGCCATCGCCGCCCGCACGGCTTTTTTCCAGCCGGCGTACAGCCCGTTTCGCCGTTCCTCGCTCATCTTCACGTCGAAGGCGCCGTCCACGTTCCAGTTGGCGGCGATCTCCTGCCTGTCTTTCCAGAAGCCCACCGCCAAACCGGCCAGATAGGCCGCTCCCAGGGCGGTCGTCTCGTTTACCTGCGGACGTTCCACCGGCACGCCCAACAGGTCGCTCTGGAACTGCATCAGGAAGTCGTTCTTCACCGCGCCGCCGTCCACGCGCAGCTTTTTCAGCGTGATGCCGGAGTCGGCCTCCATCGCGGTGAGCACGTCTTTCGTCTGGTAAGCCAGCGATTCCAGCGTGGCGCGGATGAAGTGCTCCTTGCTGGTGCCCCGCGTCAGGCCGAAGACGGCGCCGCGCACGTCGCTGTCCCAATACGGCGTGCCCAGGCCGACGAACGCCGGCACCACGTAGACGCCCTCGGTCGATTCCACGCGGCTGGCGTACGCTTCGCTGTCCGCCGCCGATTTCAGCATGCGCAGGCCGTCGCGCAGCCACTGGATGGCGGAACCGGCGACAAAAATGCTTCCTTCCAGCGCATACTCCACTTTGCCGTCGATGCCCCAGGCGATCGTGGTCAACAGGCCGTGTTCGGAGCGCACCGGTCTTTCCCCGGTGTTCATCAGCATGAAGCAGCCGGTGCCGTAGGTGTTTTTCGCCATGCCTTCCTCAAAGCACGCCTGGCCGAACAGGGCGGCCTGCTGGTCCCCCGCCGCCCCGGAGATGGGCGCTTCCACGCCGAAGAAGAGGTCTTTGTCGGTATGCGCGTAGATTTCCGAGCTGGAGCGCACTTCGGGGAGCATCACTTTCGGCACGGTGAGGTGCTCCAGCAGTTCGTCGTCCCAGCGCAGGTCGAAAATGTTGTACATCAGCGTGCGGGACGCGTTGGTGTAGTCGGTCACGTGCGCCCTGCCGCCGGAGAGCTTCCAGATCAGCCAGGTGTCGATGGTGCCGAACAAGAGCTCGCCGCGTTCCGCCCTGGCCCGTGCTCCCTCCACGTTGTCGAGGATCCACTTGACCTTGGTGCCGGAGAAGTAGGCGTCGATCAAAAGGCCGGTCCGTTCGCGAAACCGATCGTTCAGCCCCTGCGCCTTCAGCGCCTCGCAAATCTCCGCCGTCTGGCGGGACTGCCAGACGATCGCGTTGTAGACCGGCAGGCCGGTCTGTCTGTCCCAGACGACGGTCGTCTCCCGCTGGTTGGTGATGCCGATCGCGGCCACTTCCTGGGCGCTGATGTTGTGGATGGCCAGCACCTCGCCGATCACGCCGACGACGGACGACCAGATCTCCATGGCGTCGTGCTCCACCCAGCCCGGCCGGGGAAACAACTGCGTGAACTCCTTCTGGGCCGCTCCCACCATGTTCCCTTCCCGGTTGAACAAAATGGCACGGGAACTGGTCGTGCCCTGGTCGATGGCCAATACGTACCGCTTTTCCATCCGTCACATCCCCCTTCATCGTTTTCTCCCGATCCCTCGCTGCGTTAATCGGCCCGGGCCGACCGCTTAGCCGAACAAGGTCTTGAATACGAGCGCTCCCGCCGTCCCGCCGACGATCGGCCCCACGACCGGAATCCAGGCGTAGCTCCAGTCGGATGAGCCTTTGCCTGCGATTGGCAGGACGAAGTGGGCGAGGCGCGGCCCCAAATCGCGCGCCGGATTGATCGCATAGCCGGTGGTCCCGCCGAGCGACATGCCGATGGCGACGATAAAAAAGCCGACAATCAGCGGATTGAGCCCTTCGGCAAACGTGTTGCCGCCGATGGCCAGCAGGCCGAACACGAGAAAAAACGTGCCCAACCCCTCGCTGAGAACATTCGCAAACGTGTGTCGAATCGCCGGAGCCGTGCAGAATACCCCCAGTTTGGCCGCCGGGTCAGCGGTTTCTTTCCAGTGCGGCAGGTAGTACAGGTAGACGAAGACAGCCCCCAGAAACGCCCCGGCCATCTGGGCCAGGATGTACCCGGGCACGAGCTCCCAAGCGAACGATCCGATCGACGCGAGCGCGATGGTGACGGCCGGATTCAGATGGCCGCCGCTGACTCCCCCGACCGCGTAAACGGCAAAGGCGACGGCAAAGCCCCAGCCCATGGTAATCACGATCCATCCGCCGTCTTGCGCCTTGGACTTGTTCAGCACGACGCCCGCCACGACGCCGTCCCCGAGAATCACCAGCATCATGGTCCCGATCAGTTCCGCCCAATACGCCGACATCATGTTCCCCCACTCTCTTCTTTTTTATGATGAGACCGGACCGGCTCCCCCCTTTTCGCCGTTCACCTCCCTGGAAGAAAACAGAAAATCCACCTATCAACCACTGCTTAAGCCCACAGGAACTTAAACACTAGAGAAATAGGTGGATCTCCTGATCTCATCCGACGTATGACCTTCTGGAATCAATCATAAGCGGACGTGAAAGCGTTGTCAACCACTTTTTTACAGTTGTTTCCACAGGTTTCGATCGGAGGTGGTGACGGCGATGGCTCCCGCCGCCAGAGCGCTCTCGATCTCCTCCCAGGTGCGGATAAACCCGCCGACGATGATCGGAATCCGGATCTGCTCACGAATTTCCGTAATGATGTGCGGCATGACCCCCGGCAGGACTTCCACGAAATCGGGTTTCGTCTGCTCGAGGATTTTGTAGCTTGTCTCCAGCGCGCCGGAGTCCAGCAAAAACAGGCGCTGCACCGTGACCAAGCCCTTCTTTTTGACGGTCGTGATCACCTGCGAACGGGTGGAAATGACGCCGGCCGGCTTGATCTCCTGGCAGAGAAACAGCGCGCCGTGCTCGTCGTTTTTCAACCCCTGCACCAGATCGGCGTGCAGCCACAGCTTTTTTCCGTGCCGGCGCGCCAGGTCGGCGATGCTTTTCAGTTGACAGATATGGCTCTCCAGCAGAATGATCGTGTCGTACCGGCTTTCCAGGACGCGCTCAAACTCCTTCATGTGGCGAATGGCCGGCAGAATGGTTTGCGAACCCAGCATGATGTGTCCTCATCCCCTTGAAGAAGAAGTGCTCCGCTTCTATCATGCCAAAAAATCCCGGCGAATGCGATGGGGAGTTGGACGCTTGTTTACCAACCCGCAGTCCCTTCGACGGCACCACGATCGTCGGCCGCCTCCAGCACGGGGTACAACCGCGCCTGCAGGCCGAAGTCCCGTCCCAAGAGCTCCGCGTGCTCCTCCCTGAGTCCGGCGGCGAGCAAGCCCACGCGCAGGACGCTGCCCGGATCGTACTGGACGGTAAGCCTGCGGACGGCGACTCCCGCCCGTTCGAGGAACAGCAGCACCTGCTCCGGCGTCACGCGGGCCGCTGTCCCTTCCAGAAAACAGAAGTCGAGGCTGGATGAGAGCCGGCTGGACGGGACCGCCGCCGGCCGTTCCCGCCAGGCGGGATGAGGCGTAAACGGCTGGGTCAGCAAGAAGGCCAGATCCTCCACGACCGCGCTGGCTGTCGGCAGTTCGCCCGCCCCTTTGCCGGTGAACAAAAGGTCGCCGACGAGGCTGCCCTCCACCTGGACGGCATTGTACGCATCCCGGATGCGCGCCAGCGGATGCCCCAGCGGCACCAGCGTCGGCCGCACGGACAGGTGCAGACCGCCGTCTTCCCGGCGCGCTTGCGCCAGCAGTTTGATCCGGTACCCCAGCTCTTTCGCCAGCCGGATGTGGCCCTGCGAGAGGTCGGCAATCCCCTGCCGCTCGATGGCGGAGAGGGGCAGCGACTCACCGAACACGAGCTGCGCCAGAATGTACAGCTTGTACAGGGCGTCCCAGCCTTCCACGTCGGCGCGCGGATCGGCCTCCGCATAACCCAGCTCCTGCGCCCGCTTCAACACGTCCGCGTAGGGGAGCTGCGCCTCCTCCATCTGCGACAGGATGAAGTTGGTCGTTCCGTTGAGGATGCCGCGCACTTCCGTAATGTCGTTGGTCCTGAGGAACTGGCGCAGCACGCCGAGGATGGGAATCCCCCCGGCGACGCTGGCTTCGTAGGCGAGATGGACGCCGTGCCGGTTGGCCAGTTCCACCAGCTCCGCGCCGCGCTTGGCCAGCAGTTCCTTGTTGGCCGTCACCACATGGCAGCCCTTTTGGATCAGCGCCCGCACGTAGTCGTAGGTCGGCTCCACGCCGCCCATCACTTCCACGACGATGTCCACGTCGCTTTCCAGAACGTCGGCAAACCGCGTCGTCAACAGCGACGGCTCCACCTGCACGGCCCGCTGCTTCCGCGTGTCGCGCACCAGCGCCTTGACGATTTCGATGCGCCTGCCCAGCCGGGCCGACAGCTTCTCCTGCTGCGCGCGGATCGTCTTGACCACCCCGCCGCCTACCGTTCCCAATCCCAACAAGCCCACTTTTACCACGCTCATGTTTCTCCCACCCCGTTTTTTGTCTTGTACAACACGAAAAAACCTTCTTCCGATTCGAAGAAGGCTTGTGTGCATTGCGCCCGAGCCTCCTTCTCATCTCTCAAGACACGCGTGTCTTGCAGGAATTGGCACCTTGTCACATATCGCGTGACGGTTGCCGGGCTTCATCGGGCCAGTCCCTCCACCTCTCTGGATAAGAAAGAAGTCCTATGAAGTTCAGGAACAGAAGAATGAAAAAGCCTTCTCCGACAAGAAGAAGGCCTGCATCCGTATCAAACGAACCCGCTTCTTATCTGTCAAGACCTCTGTCTTGCAGGAATTGGCACCTGGTCACGCACCTCGTGACGGTTGCCGGGCTTCATCGGGCCAGTCCCTCCGCCGCTCTGGATAAGAACAGTGTTTACCTGTTGGGTATCATTGTAAAGAATGCCAGGTTGTTCGTCAACAAGAATCTGGCAGACGGCGCCGCGTGCGGCACGCGCGAACGTCACAGCGTACATTCGAGATAGGCGTAACGTGCGGCAGTGACGAACCCCAGTTTTTCATAAACAGCGACCGCCGGCCGGTTCTCCTCAAACACACACAAGTACACGTGCGGCGATTTCTCCCGTGCCAGCCGGCAAATGTCCGACGTGATCCGCGTTCCCCATCCTCTGTTTTGGTGGGCTGGCGAAGTGCCGATATTGCCAATCTCCACATAGCGCTCGTGAAAAATGTGAAACCCGGCCATCGACATGAGGTCGCCGGCAGGGGAAAACAAACCGATATGAGGTGTTTCCGTCAGTTCTTCCTCTCGAAAGCTGATCATGCCGACTTCGCTCGCGAGTTTGTTGACCGCATCGAGATGGGACTTGTCGAGAAAGCGGTAATCGCTTTTGGGCAAAAGAAGAGTCGTGTCGCGCCATCTCATCAGCAGCATGGTCTTTCTGGACTGAATGTGGGGAATGGCAAGGCGGGACAGGCATTCTTCCGATACGGTGATGACTCCGCTCACCGCTTCTTGCGTCGGAAGTCGTAACGCTTCCTTGAATGCCCCGATCATCTCTTCGGCAGAATGCTCCGTGCCCGCCCATGCATGGAAGGTGAACGCGTGGAACGGCAAGCCCTTCAGATAGGTTCCGACCAGGCAAATCTCTTCGTTTCGTGTCTGCGCAAGCGCGATGCATCTGTCCGCCCGCAGAAAGAGGTTGCTGTACAGGATGTACGCTTCTTCCACGCACAAGCGCTCCAGCAGGGCGGAACGTTCCTGTTCTGTGATCGAACGGATCATGTCGTCTCCTCCGCGAAAAAGGGGGTCTTTGTTTCCTCTCTCTATTCTACTGTTTTGCGCGGCCGCCGGCACGTTTGTTTCTACCGGTTCGCTTCTTCCACAGTCAGACGTGTTGGGGTGGTTCCCCTTCTCTTTATACGCAAAGAAAGAGGGGTTTCCCTTGGCAGCAGGGAATTGGATATGATTCCCTATATTACGAAAGGAGTGCTCCTCATGGCACGTGTCGTCCTGTTCGAATTAAGCAGCCAAAACCCCGAGCGAGCCGTTCAGTTTTATTCTACCGTCTTCGGCTGGAACGTCGCGGAGCCGCGGTGGGGTCCGGATTTTTTCTCCCCTGTTGAGCGCATGGGACGTTCGGGCCGATGAATACACATGTACTATCCCCTGCGCGGCTCGGCGCGCCCGCCCTTTTGCTTTCCAAACCGGAAAAGGAGGTGACAGCACCCATGCGGTATCGCCGCCTTCCCCCCTAGCCTTCACGCTTTTCCCCGGCATGTACAGGAATGACCACACGAACACAAGGAGGTTGTTCTCATGAACCTGCGCCCTCGGGAGCCGATTGACATGACTGCGCCCGTGTCGGTGTACCCTGCCGACATCAATCTTCATCTGCCGAAATGGCTGTTTCGAATGCGAAGATAGACCGTTGCCCACATACGGAAGGAGGACTCTATGCGAGTCGCAATAGTAGGTGTTGGCGGCGTTGGACAAGTGAGCGCCTGCGAAATCGTGAAGTCGCGTTACTTGGAAAAACTGGTGCTGGCCGACATTTCCATCGGTCCGGCGGAAGAACTGGCCGCCGAACTGCGCCGGGAAACCGACGTGGAGATTCAGGTGAAGCGGGTGGACGCCCGCGACGTGTCGAGCGTCCAGGCCATTCTGGGCGACATCGACGTACTGCTGCACATCGGCCTGCCCGAAAACAACTTCGAAGTGATGAAAGCGTGCTTGAACACGAAAACGCATTACATTGATACCGCCTCCAGCGGGCCGCAGTGGCTCCGCAAACAGTTGGCCTGGAACGACGCGTTCAAAGCGGCCGGCCTCCTGGGCATCATGGGCTTGGGGTGCGACCCCGGCTTTTCCAACATCGCGGCCCGGTACGCCGTCGATCAGTTGGACGAAGTGGATGCCATTCTGATCCGCGACGGCGACAATTCCGTCGTCGACTACGACGGTTTCTGCTCCTACTTCAGCCCGCAGACCGCCATCCAGGAGTGTCTCGCCAAGCCCAACTACTGGACCGCGGACAAAGGGGAACAGTATTTCCCGACGCCGTTCGCCAACAAGGAGGAGTTTGAATTCCCCGAACCGATCGGCTGGCTCGACTGCTACAACGTCGAGCACGAGAAGGCCACCACCCTGGGCGAAACCATCGGCCGGGCCAAGGGATGCAGGTACGTGGACTTCAAGTACGCCCTGCACCCCGACTTCGTCAATACGCTGCAGGTATTGAGCTACCTGGGGCTGGACAGCGACGAGGAGATCGACGTCAAAGGCGTAAAGGTGGCACCACGCGACGTGGTCGTCACCTCGATGCCGAAACCGGCCGACCTGGCGGGCAAAATTCATGGCTACTCCTGCGTCGGCGCGCTCGTCAAAGGAAAAAAGGACAACAAGCGAAAGGACATGTACGTCTACACCATCGCCAATCATGACGAGGTTTTCTACAAAACCGAATTCCAGGCGACGATCTGGCAGACCGGCATTCCGCCCGTCGTAGCCGTGGACATGATGGCGGAGGGGCTCTTGACCGCGACAGGCTGCATACCGCCCGAGCTGATCGATCCGATCCCGTTTCTGGCCCGGCTGAAAGCCCGCGGCATGAAGTGGGACGTGATCGAAAAGACCTCCCCCCTCCTGTAGATCACGTAGCACGTAAGTTGACATACACGCGAAAAAGGATGGCGGCATCCGATCTGCCATCCTTTTTCGGGACCAGCAGACCAGCAAGGCGCACGGAACATCGAACCAGCGGAAAAGCGGACAAGCATGGCTGTCCTCTGCGGGCTGACCCGCTATGGAAGGCGGCCGGCTCCGCCGCTCGGCCGCTCCGCTAGTCTCCCAGCGGCTGCGAGTTGTTGCTGGAGCCGGTCCAGTCCGTCAGCTCGCTGATCGCTTTCCACAGCGCCGGGTAAAACGCGTGGCGCACGCCCTTTTGCAGCGCCTGGGCGGGGATTCCTTTCAGGCTGTTGGTCTCCAGGCCGATCATTCGTTTGACCAACTGCAGGTGCTGGTAGCGAAAGCTCTGGAACGACTCGTCAAACTGGAGCAGCTCCTGCATCAAGCGGAACAGTGCCGGTTGGGCGTCCGGCTGCTTGTGCAGCTCCAGCGGACTGAGACCGGCGTCGGTCAGCAGCCGCTCGAACGGCTCCCACAACGTCGGCCCCGTCTGCAGGATCCGGTTGAAGCCGGGCGAGTCCTGCCCGCTGCCGCGCCCCAACGCCAGCCGGATGGCATGGTAGTCGATCGGGTTGATCACCTTTACCATCTGAAAGACTTCCGGCAGATGCTTGAGATGCAGGTTGACGCGGCCCAACCGGGCGGCCGCCCGATCCGGATCGCCGGCAAGCATGGCGGTCCTGGCCTGGCCCAGGTACTGCACAATCAATGTAAAATGAAGCTCGGCAATCTGGTGGATCACCTGAAAGGTCAGTTCGTCTTCGCAGACCAACTGCTCTTCGTTTTTTTGCAGACGGAGCAGTTCTTCCGTGCGAATGTACTTTTCGTAGTCGGTCAGCGCTTTCACCATTCCGCTCTGCCTCCCCCGTGTTGTAGACTGGCATTCCGGTCATCAGCGAACAGGCAGGAACGCACTAAAGGTAAACGGCTGTCTTTCTCGAATCATTGAAAACATGTACCTTGTATCATCATTCAGGAGGGTCGCCATGGTTTCCATCATGCCGATGAAATTGGAAGATTCCCATAAAATCCGGGAGATTGACCGTTCCGAAACCATTCATCTGATTTACACATGCAAGGACGGCGTTCTGGAAGAGATACCGGCCGGGCATGAATGCCCGAATTGGAGTGAAGACGCTTATCAGGAGATCATCTCCCGATACGAGTATGAATTCTCAAACGGCGGGACTGCTTTTGGCGCTTTTGACGGAGACAGATTGGTGGGGTTTGGCGTGTTGGCTCACAAGTTTCGGGGGAAGGAACAGAACCAGCTTCAGTTGGACCTGATGTATGTGACACGGGACTATCGAAGACAAGGCATTGGCCGCCGCATTTTGGACGCCCTGCGTCAAGCGGCGAAGGAAAAAGGGCGAAATACCTGTACATCTCATCGACGGAAACGGAGTCGGCGGTGAAGTTTTATCGAAGCTGCGGTTCCACGATCACCTCGGAAATCGATGAGGAATTGTTTGAAAAAGAACCGCATGACATCCATATGCGGCTGACATTGTGACTCCCCCGCCAGGTTCCGCAGGGAGATGGGCAGCCTACGGGATTCGAGCCCCCCGTGTCATTCCCCACTCCTGTTCGCCAAGCGGCGCAGCACCGCCCGCACCGGACTGCCGTCCGCCTCGCGAAGCGGCAGCGGCAGCGCAATCAATTCGTAGTCGCCCGGCGTCACGCGATCCAGCACGACGCCTTCCAGGATGTGAATGTCGTGGGCGTACAGACCGTGATGCGCCGGCAGCTCCTTGCTGTCCAGCGGGTCGACCGAGGGAACGTCCACGCCGATCAGGCGGATGCCCTTCGCCGCCAGAAACGGCGGCAGATCGGGACGGAGGCAGCAAATGTCGGCGGGAAACCGCTCCGGGTCAGTCCAGGAGCCGGTCTTCAGCAGCAGCCTGGTCACGCCGGACAGGTCGTGGGCGGCCAGATCATCCGCACCGATGCTCGCTTTGCCGCTTACGTCGATCACCCGGGCGGGACCGACGTACAGCTCGACGGGCAGGTCGGCCGCTCGCCGCCCCTCGTCATCCACGTGAAACGGCGCGTCCACGTGCGTCCCGGTGTGGACGCTCATCGTCAATCGGCCGACGTTGACGGAGCCGCTCGCCGCCTTGGACCAGCTTACCTCGTAGCGAAACGGCGTGTCGCCCGGCCAGGTGGGCACCCCGGCGAAAAGCGGGCGGGAAATGTCGATCCATTCCATGCGCTTCCCTCCTCCTGCCGTCAGGCCACGACGCCCCGTTTGTTTTCGTAGCGTTCGTACAGCTTCTCCTGCATGATCCGCTTCAGCACCTGCACCGCTCTCCACACTTCATGGTATGACGTGTACAAGGCCACCGGTGCCAGCCGAATCACGTTGGGGGCGCGGAAGTCGGGGATGACGCCGTGCGATTTCAACGCTTGGGAGATGCGGGCCGCTTCCGGGTGTTCCAGGCTGACGTGGCCGCCGCGCCGCTCGTCCTCACGCGGGCTGCCGATGACAAAGTCCATGTCCGGCAGCTCCATTTCGATCAGGTCCATCAGGTAGCGCGTCTGCCGCAGCGACTTGTCGCGGATCGCCTCCATGCCGGCCTCGGCAAACATCTCCAGCGATCCGAACAGCGGCGCCATGCTGAGGATGTGCGGCGTGCCGATCTGGTACGCCCCCGCCGTCCGGGCCGGCGTAAAGTCGTGCTCCATGTCAAACTGCTTTTCCTTGTCCGAGCCGAACCATCCGGCCAGACCCGGGAGCCGTCCGAAGTGCTTCCGGTTGACGTAGAGGCCGCCGACGCCGCCGGGCCCGCTGTTCAGGTACTTGTAGGTGCACCAGTAGGCGAAGTCGACACCCCACTCGCTGAACCGATGGGGGATCGCCCCCACCGAGTGGCAGCCGTCAAATCCGATCACGATGCCGCGGGCATGCGCCTCCGCCGTCAGCCGGGGAATGTCCAGAAGCTGGCCGCTCTTGTACAGCACCGTCGGCAGCACGATCAGCGCCACCTCCTCCGTCATCGCGGCGATGATGTCCTCCTCGGCCAGATAGCGGCCGTCCCGGCTTTTGACCCGCACCAGGTTGTCGGCGGGGTCCAGTCCGCGCAGCCGCAGTTGGCTCTGCAGGGCGTAGATGTCGGAGGGAAAATTGAGCTCGTCGGCGAGGATTTTGCTCCGCTTCCCCTCCGGGCAGAAAAAGGCGGCCGCCAACTGGTGCAGATTGACCGTTGTAGAACCGCTCACAACCACTTCGTCAGGTTCGGCGCCGACCAGCGGCGCACTCATCGCGCCCAGCCTCTCCGCCTGGTAAAACCACGGGTTGTCCCCCTCTGTCCACCCGTCGATGCCGCGCGTCTTCCAATCGTCCAGCGCGCGCAGCAGCGCTTCCTCCGCCCGCCTGGACAAAAGGCCGAGCGAATTGCCGTCCAGGTAGACGATGCCCGGCTGGATGTAAAACGCTTCGCGAAAACGGGCCAACCCATCCTCTGCGTCGCACTGCAGCGCATGCGCCTCTGTCGGTGAAACGGAACGGCTCTCCACGACAAGCCTCCTCCCACGGAAATGAGTTCCTCATACACAGCTTACAGAAAAAAACGAAAAACAGAACCGGTTGGAAGCTAGTGGGAAATGCCGAAGGGAAAAAGCCGCTCCACTCCTCTCCACATGGCCCTGTACCGCGTCGATGACTGTTCGACGGCTCATGGCCCCAGCTTCGCCATCGTCGCATCGGAAGTGAACCCAGCGGCTTCCCGTGCGCTGAATGGCGTCCCCATTGACAATTTCAAACGATGGAAGTCCGATGAACGCTTTGCTAAAATCAATAGGCAGCGCAGATTTCCTTTTCTTGGTATGTCTCGCTAACCAACGATAGAGGAATAAAACATGCGTTCGTGAACATCTGACTAGCATCATTATCGTGAAGAGACTCGCACAAAAAAGCACTGGTCCCGTTTACAACTCACTCGATCCATTGCGATAATAATTCTGGCAATAAACACAATGCCCGGTACGTTCAAAAAAGACTTGTACGGTAAATAACCGCACAAGTCTCGTGCTTGTTGTGGCGGTCACGGCCCCAGCCTTTCGGTGACCCCGCGGCCCCCTCAAATCCGCTTGTGCCGCGCCAAGAACTTCTCCACGTCGTCGTACAGACCGCCCTGGTTGGCGTATTTCACGTAGTTTTTCACCGTGCGCAGCCACTCGATGGTGGACGGGCGCGTATCGGCAATCGCTTCGCGCAGGTCCTCCATGCCGATGGGCCGCTCCACGCCGGTGGACATGATGTCGCGGATGACGTTTTCCGTCGCCTGCTCGACCACCTGTTCGATGTCGGCGCCGGAGTACAGCTCGGTCCACTCCGCCAACTGCCGGTAGTCCAGCGGCTCGACCGGCCGCTCCGCCAGTTTCAGCCGGAAGATCGCCTCCCGCGCCTCGCGGTCCGGCGGGGCGACGAAAATCAGCTTGTCAAAGCGGCCCGGCCGTTTGAACGCCGGATCCACATCCCACGGCATGTTGGTGGCGCCGATGATCAAGAGTTTATCCGTATTGGCGTCGATGCCTTCCATCTCGGTCAGAAGCTGATCGATCACCGTCCGCATCGTGTGGGAGGCGGACTTGCCCCGGTTGTAACCCAGCGCGTCCATTTCGTCGAGAAAGAGAACGGCCGGCTTCTGCGCCCGGGCGGAGGCGAACAGGTCGCGCAGGTTTTGTTCGCTCACGCCCAGATACGGGTCGAGAACGTCGGCGATGTGCACGCTGACAAACCGCGCCCGGCATTCCCCCGCCGTCGCTTTGGCGATATACGTCTTGCCGCAGCCGGGCGGGCCGTACAAGAGAATGCCGCCGCCCGCCTTTTTGCGGAAGCGCTCAAACAAGCCGGGAGAGAGAAACGGCTGAATGATCTTCATGCGGATCGCCTCTTTGACCTCGTGCATGCCGCCGACGTCGGCAAAGGTGATGACGCCTTCCCGCTCCTTGGCCGCTGCCGCCCCGCTCCGGGCCTTGCCTCCGGGTATCACCCGCATCGGGCCGGCCGGAACGGACGGGACCGCAATCTCTTCCGTCGGTTCCTGCCGGTTCTTCTCCGCTTGTGGGGGGATGAATTCGGACTCCGCAGCCGAGAGTTTTCCCAGCGCCTCGATGATGGTTTGCTTCATCTCGTCGTCACCGTGGGCCAGCGCCTGGGTAAACGCCTGCAGGGCCTCGCTGCGGTTTCCCTGCTCGGCGTATTCCACACCGAGCAGATACCACACGGAGGCGTTGTGCCGATCCGCCTCCAGCATCTGTTTTAACACTTCGATCTTCGTCATGACTACCAACCCTTACCGCATCATTTTTCGGAACAGTTTGTACACGACCGGCGATATCCAGGTGTAGACGCACAACAGCACGTACGCAATCGCGGTCACAGCGGCCGTTCCGTACCATTCCATTCGTCTCAACAGCGTCATCAGTGCGAGAAACCCGAGCCACCAGACGATGGGACCGCCCATTTTTTGCATCAGGCGGTTGGGGAAAAAGATCGGGTGGGACACCCTGTCCACTTCCTCCAGCACCCTCAACAGGTCCCGGTTGGTCGGTTCGAGCAAAAACGCCTGCCGGAAACACTCCCGCGCTTCGCGGTAATCCTCCCGGTCCAGCGCGGCCAGTCCCAGCTTGGTCAGCTTGTCCACGTCGCTTTCCGCGACGTGCATGTACTGGCGAATGGTTTGCTCCTGTCCCGCTTTTTCGTCAAACGCGCGCTGAAAGAAAAAATGGTAGTGCAGCACCGTCTCGTTTTCCGGATCGAGCCGCAGCGCCTCCCGCATCAGCCGGCGCGCTTTTTCCTCATAGCCGGTTTTCAGCATCAAAAAGGCGTACTGGGCCATGATCCCCGCGTTTTGCGGGTTGAGCGAAAGCGCGTGAAGCAGGCATTCCTCCGCTTCCACATACGCTTCTTTTCGCATGCAGATCGCCCCCAGGAGCGAGTGAGCCATTTCACCGTCGCACCCGTTCCTCAGCGCCTCCCTGACGAAGCGCTCTGCCTCGTCCGTCTCGTCAAGCTGAAAGGCGCAGGCGGCGAGATAATAGAGCAGCATCCCGTCGTCAGGGGCGTACGGGAGCAGTTCGAGAAATGCGGCCCTGGCTTGTTCATGGCGGCCGATTTCATAGTAGTAGAGGGCTTCCCGCCAGGCGGCGTGAAAGTCATCCGGTATGTGTGACATGGTGGATTCCCTCCCCCAAACGGATCAGCACCGCTTCCGCCACAAAGCCGGCGACGCCTCCCACCAGCCCCGCCTTCGCCATGGATTTGTGCTCACCCTGCAGGACGGTGTGCAGCCGGTACCGTTTTTTTAGCGCAAACCGATAGGCGAACGCCATCACAATCCCGGCCAGCCGCGAGTGCACGAAAACGGCGCCTTCCTCTCCCGTCGCCACAATCGCGGCAAACCTGCCCGCCAGCACGGTCAGGCCGGCAGTCAGCAGCAGCATCGTCCGTTTTTTGTCCGCCCGCAGCCAGACGGCATTGACGGTTCCCAGCGCCAGCACGGGGAGGATTCCGCCAAAGAAGCCGACATAGATCAATTTGTCGAGATCGTAGGATTTTGTCGCTTTGACGCCCCCCTCCTTCAACGAGGGACGCAGCAGTTCCTGGTCCAACAAAAAAACGTGCTCCTTTCCAATATGTAGAAATCCAACCTCTTTATTATAATACAAGCGGCGAACAAGGAGGAGATGGAAGAATTGCATGATGCAGGAAAGTTGGCGGTTTGCTGCGAATGAATGTCGAAAAAACAAGCGGGGATGTGGGAAGACGGATGAAGGTCATCACCTTGTGCGGTTCCACCAGGTTCAAACGGCAGTTTCGGGAGATGGAAGCGGCGCTGACGCTGCAGGGGCATGTGGTCATCAGCCTGGGATTTTTTGAACAGAGCGACAACATTCCCGTCACCCCGGAACAGGCGCTGCTGTTTGAGCGGATCCACCGCCGGAAAATCGATCTGGCGGACGAAATTTTCGTGATTGATCCGGACGGGTATATCGGAGAGAGCACCCGCAGCGAAATCGCATACGCCATGGCGAAGGGAAAAGCGGTCCGGTACTACTCCGAACGGGAGCCCAACAGGTAGGGAGCAGCGCAGGCAAGGGGCAGCGCATTCGCCGCTGCCCCCTGCTGTCATCCGCTATTTCATGGGAAAGCCCTGCTGGCGCAGGAAGGCGGCCAGGTGCTGCCGGCGCGGCGAACTGAGGTACTCCGCCAGTTGTGCCGTCCACCCGTCCGTGCGCTCGCCGCCCGTTCGATGCGCGTAGTACGCGGCGGTGATGTCTTCGTACTCGCGCAGGGCATCATGCAGGTGCTCGGTTTGATAGCGTTCCGCATGAACGACGGCCCGCTGCGGCAGTCTCGGCTTTTGCGCCACATCCTGATCGGGAAAGCCGAGGCACATTCCCATCACCGGGAAGGTAAGCGGCGGGAGCTGCAGCAGACGAGTCACTTCGTCCGGCTGGTTGCGAATGCCTCCGATCATGACGCCGCCCAACCCGTGGGAGCGGGCTGCCAGCAGCACGTTTTCCGCCGCCAGCGCGGTGTCCACCGCCGCGACCAGCAGGTTTTCCACTTCGTCTGCGGCCAGTTCGCGACCGTGCATCTCGCACGCCAGCTTGAGCCGGTAAAAGTCGGCGCAAAACACGAGAAAGACCGGGCAGGTCTCCACCCATTTCTGGTTGCCGCACAAGGCCGCCAACTGCCGTTTGGTTTCTGCGGACTTCACGACGATCACGCTGTAGGCCTGGACATTGTGCGAGGACGGGGCCCACTGCGCGCAGGTCAGGACATCCTGCAGCACCTCCTCGGGAATCGGCTCGGCCGTGAATTTGCGGATGGAGCGATGCGACTGAATCAATCGGGTTACGTCTGTTGTCATGCGTTGAGCCTCCATTTCTCTGGGAATCCACCTCATAGTGTCGCCTTTTCGTATTTCCTCATGAATCGTTTGATCTCCTCCATGCTCCCGCCACCAAAAAACGCCGGAGCAAGGCGGAAGCATGGGTCGAGACACATGCCCGGCGCCGTCGTCGTCTGGTGCTGACGCAGCGGAGTGCGTTTTCGTTCCGCGTTTTAAAGAAAAAAACGCCCCGAAACAGGGCGCTGACGAAATACAGCCGATAAGCTGCAGCGGTTCTTTCCATTCAGTCTGTTCTGGCATGCGTCATGACCAGTTAACCAAAAAAGGTGCGGGGGGCTTTGCGCCAGTCGGCCAACAGGCTCTCCTGCTCCGCCGTGATGACGCCGCGCTCGCGTGCCGTCTCGAGCAGCGCGGTGTAATGGGAAAGCGTCGTGACCGAGATGCCCTCCTCTGTAAAAAGGGCTTCCGCTTCCGGAAACTGGTAGCTGAAGATGGCTGCCACGCCCAGCACGTCGCCTCCCTCCGACTGGACGGCCTTTGCCGCCTTGAGCGAGCTGCCGCCGGTGGAGATCAGATCCTCGATGACCACCACTTTCTGACCTGCGGCAAGCACGCCCTCAATTTGATTCTGCCTCCCGTGTCCCTTTGCCTTGTCGCGCACGTAGATCATCGGCAGATCCAGCAGTTCCGCCACCCAGGCGGCGTGCGGGATGCCCGCCGTCGCTGTGCCGGCGATCACTTCCGCCTGCGGAAAACGCTCGCGGATCACGTCGGCAAACGCCCGGGCAATCCGGCGGCGGACCGGCGGATGGGATATCGTGAGCCGGTTGTCGCAGTAGATCGGCGATTTAATGCCGGATGTCCAGGTATACGGCTGGTCCGGGCGCAGGTGAACCGCGCCGATCTCCAGCAGGTGTCCCGCAATTTCTTTGGCTGTCGTGGTAGTCATCCTATCCTCTTCCCTTCGCGTCCGTTGTTTCGTGCTGTGCCGCCTGCACGGCGTTCACGATCCGCTCCCAGGCGGCGGCAGGATCGGGCGAAGCCGTGACCGCCCGGCCGATGACGATGTAGTCGCTCCCCAACTGAAACGCCTGTTCCGGGGTCGTGATTCGGGTCTGGTCCCCCTTTTCCGCCCAGAGAGGCCGAATTCCCGGCGTGACGGTGAGGAATTCGGTTCCGGCCGCCTGCTTGATCATCGGCACCTCCAGCGGAGAGGCGACGACGCCGTCCAGGCCTGCCCGCTTGGTCATCCTCGCGTAATGGACGACGACGTCTTCCACCGCGCCGGGAATCGCCAGCTCCTCGTTCATCGTCTGTTTTCCCGTCGAGGTGAGCATCGTGACGCCGATCAGCAGCGGACGGGGGGAACCGGCCGCCGTCCCCTGCTCCAGTCCTTCCCGGGCCGCCTCCATCATGGCCACGCCGCCGGCGGCGTGCACGTTGACCATGTCAACGCCGTGACGGGCCAGGCTTTTCATCGCCCCTTTGGCCGTGTTGGGGATGTCGTGCACCTTCAGGTCGAGAAACACCTTCAGTCCCTGCTCCTTCAGGTAGTGGACGATTGCCGGACCTTCCGCATAGGCCAGTTCCATGCCCACCTTGACGTAGCGGATCAGCCCGTCCAGCCGGGCCAGGCATTGTGTGACGTCCTCTTTCGTGGAAAAGTCGAGCGCAACGATCATGCGCTCGCGAATATCGGTTGGTTGTAGCGGCACACCGCTCTCTCCCTTCTTAGTGGCGACACTACGTCGTGTTTACCCCCTTGCGAAGCCACATCCAGGTCCCCGCAGAGGGGGCTTTCTGTCCTGTTCTCGTCTACACCGGCACGGCGAGTTTGGCGCCCGTGCGCTGCGCCGGCATCGCTTCCGTGGAGAACGTGATCGTCTCCAGGACGTGCAGCAGCGCTTTCGCCGTGTCCAGGGACGTCAGGCAGACGGCGCCGTTTTCCACGGCTTCGCGGCGGATGCGGAAACCGTCTCGCTGCGGCGTCTTGCCTTTGGTCAGGGTGTTCAGCACGATATTGGCTTCCCCTTTGTGGATCATGTCCAGCAGGTTGGGCGTGCCCTCGGACAGCTTGTTCACGCGGGTGACGGTCAATCCCGCTTTCTCCAGGTAGTCCGCCGTTCCGGAGGTGGCCAGCAGTTTAAAGCCCAGGCGGCGGAAGCGTTTCACGATCTCCAGCGCTTCTTCCTTGTCCTTGTCGGCGACGGTGACGAGCAGCGAACCGTGCGTCGGGATGTTCATGCCGGCGGCCAGAAGCCCTTTGTACAGCGCTTTGGCCAGCGTCCGCTCGCGGCCCATCACTTCGCCGGTCGACTTCATTTCCGGCCCCAGCGTGATGTCGACGCGGCGCAGTTTGGCGAAGGAGAAGACCGGCACCTTCACGGAGACCATCTCGTCTTCCGGATGGCAGCCGGGCGTAAAGCCCTGCTCGACGATGGAGTGGCCGAGGATTGCCTTGGTCGCGATGTTCGCCATCGGGATGCCCGTCACCTTGGACAGGAACGGCACGGTCCGGGACGAACGCGGGTTTACCTCGATCACGTACGGACGGTTGTCGCAGATGACAAACTGGATGTTGATCAGCCCTTTGATCTTCAACGCGCGGGCCAGCTTCGTGGTCATCTCGATCAGTTCCTGCTTGATTTCAGGCGAGAGGGACTGCGGCGGATACACCGCGATCGAGTCGCCGGAGTGCACCCCTGCGCGCTCAATGTGCTCCATGATGCCCGGAATCAGCACGTTTTCGCCGTCGCAGATGGCGTCGACCTCCGCCTCCGTGCCGACCATGTAGCGGTCGACCAGCACCGGATGCTCCGGATTGACCTTCACCGCGTTTTCCATGTACGCCAGGAGTTCCGTCTGGTTGTAGACGATTTCCATCGCGCGGCCGCCCAGGACGTAGGACGGGCGAACCAGCACCGGGAAGCCAAGGCTTTCCGCCGCCACCACCGCTTCCTCCACGGAGGTGACGGTTTTGCCCGGCGGTTGGGCGATGTCGAGGCTTCTGAGCAGCGCTTCAAACTTTTCGCGGTTTTCCGCCGCGTCGATGTTCTCCAGGCTGGTGCCGAGGATGCGCACGCCGCGGGCAGCCAGTTTGTCCGCCAGGTTGATCGCCGTCTGTCCGCCGAACTGGACGATCACTCCCTCCGGTTGTTCCGCGTCGATGATGTTCATCACGTCTTCGATGTAGAGCGGTTCGAAGTAGAGGCGGTCGGAGGTGTTGAAATCGGTGGAGACCGTCTCCGGGTTGTTGTTGACGATGATCGCCTCGTACCCCGCTTCCTTCAGCGCCCAGACCGCGTGCACGGTGGCGTAGTCGAACTCGATGCCCTGGCCGATGCGGATCGGGCCGGAGCCGAGCACGACGACGCGCTTTTTGCCCGTCTCCACACGCTCGTCTTCCTGCTCGTAGGTGGAGTAGTAGTACGGGGTCTGCGCTTCAAACTCGGCCGCGCAGGTGTCCACCATCTTGAACACGGGCTTGAAGCCGTGCTCTTCCCGCAGGGTGCGGACATCCGCTTCCGTCCGGCCGGTCAATTCGGCGATTTTCCGGTCGGTAAAGCCCATCCGCTTCGCCTCGTAGAGCTTCTCCGGCGTCAGGCCTGCCGCCAGTTCCTTTTCGAAGGCGACGATCTTGTGCAGCTTGTGCAGGAAGAACCGGTCGATGCTGGTCAGGCCGTGCAGCGTTTCGATGCTCCAGCCGCGCCGCAGCGCCTCTGCCAGGAGGAACAGGCGCTCGTCGTCGGCGGCGATCAGTCGGGCTTTCAGCTCGTCGTCGGCCAGCGCGGACGCGCCCTTGATCTCCAGGTGGTAGGTGCCGATCTCCAGCGAGCGGATCGCCTTCATGATCGACTCTTCGAAGGTGCGGCCGATCGCCATCACTTCCCCGGTCGCCTTCATCTGCGTGCCCAGCTTGCGGTTGGCCGCCTGGAACTTGTCAAACGGCCAGCGCGGGATTTTGCTCACCACGTAGTCGATCGTCGGCTCGAAGCAGGCGTAGGTTTGGCCGGTTACCGGGTTTTTCAGTTCGTCCAGCGTGTAGCCGATGGCGATTTTGGCCGCCACCTTGGCGATCGGGTACCCCGTCGCCTTGGAGGCCAGCGCCGAGGAGCGGCTGACGCGAGGGTTTACCTCGATCACGTAGTACCGGAAGCTGTGCGGGTCGAGCGCGTACTGCACGTTGCAGCCGCCTTCGATGCCCAGCGCGCGAATGATTTTCAGCGCGGAGGAGCGGAGCATCTGATACTCGCGGTCGGACAGCGTCTGGCTCGGCGCCACGACGATGGAATCGCCGGTGTGCACCCCGACCGGATCGATGTTTTCCATGTTGCAGACGACGATGCAGTTGTCGTTTGCGTCGCGCATCACTTCGTACTCGATTTCCTTCATCCCGGCGATGCTCTTCTCGACCAGGCACTGCGTGATGGGGGAGTATTTCAGGCCGCTCGCCACGATTTCCCGCAGGCTCTCCTCGTCTTCGCAGATGCCCCCGCCGGTGCCGCCCAGCGTGTAGGCCGGACGGACGATGATCGGGTAGCCGATTTCGCTGGCGAACCGCACCGCTTCTTCCACGGTGCTGACGATCGTCGACTCCGGCACCGGCTCGCCCAGCTCGTTCATCAGGGCGCGGAACTGTTCCCGGTCTTCCGCCCGCTTGATCGAGTCGAGGTTGGTGCCGAGCAGCTTCACGTTCTCTTCTTCCAGCACGCCTGCTTCCGCCAGCGCCACCGCCATGTTGAGCCCGGTTTGGCCGCCCAGCGTCGGCAGGAGGCCGTCCGGTTTTTCCTGGCGGATGACGCGGGTGACAAATTCCGGCGTGATCGGTTCGATGTACACGTTGTCCGCCATGTTGGTGTCGGTCATGATGGTGGCCGGGTTGGAGTTGATCAGCACCACTTCCAGCCCTTCTTCCTTCAGCGCCTGGCAGGCCTGCGTGCCCGCGTAGTCAAACTCCGCCGCCTGCCCGATGACGATGGGACCGGAGCCGATCACCAGGATTTTTTTCAGGTTAGCGTGCTTTGGCATGTGCCCTCTCCTCCTTTGCGGTGTCCATCATCTCGAGAAACCGGTCAAACAGGCTGCCGGTGTCGTACGGGCCGGGGGCCGCTTCCGGGTGGAACTGCACGGAGAAGGCCCGTTTCGCCGTGCTGCAGAGGCCTTCCACCGTGCCGTCGTTCAGCGCGACGTGGGTAATCTCCAGGCCGGTGCCCGGAATCGACTCCGCTTTCACCGCGTAGCTGTGGTTCTGCGACGTGATGTAGGTGCGGCCGGTTGCCAGCTCCTTGACCGGGTGGTTGCCGCCGCGGTGGCCGAACTTCATCTTCACCGTGTCCGCTCCGGACGCCAGGGCAAACAACTGGTGGCCCAGGCAGATGCCAAACAGCGGATACTCGCCCAAAATCTCGCGGATCGTCGCGATCGCCTGCGGCACGTCTTTCGGATCGCCGGGGCCGTTGGACAGGAGGATGCCGTCCGGCTGCAGGCGGCGAATCTCGGCGGCGGTCACGTTGTAGGGAACGACCACCACGTCGCAGTTGCGCTTGGTCAGCTCGCGCAAAATTCCGTGCTTGGCGCCAAAGTCGACCAGCACCACGCGATGCCCCGTCCCCGGACAGCTATACACGCTTCGGGTGGAGACGCGGGACACCTGGTCCGTCATCAGGGAAGCGCGGCGGAGCGAGTCGAGCAGGTCGGACAGGGGGGCGCCGCTGGTGGTGATCATCCCTTTCATCGTGCCGTGGTAGCGGATCTTGCGGGTCAGCATCCGCGTGTCGACGCCGGCGATGCCCGGGATGCCGTACGCCTTCAGAAGTTCATCCAGCGTCCCGGCGCTGCGCCAGTTGCTCGGCGCGTCACAGTGCTCGCGGACGACGAACCCGTGGATGTAGGGGCGCACCGCCTCAAAATCGTCCCGATTGATCCCGTAGTTGCCGATCAGCGGGTAGGTCATGGTGACGATCTGGCCGCAGTAGGAAGGGTCGGACAGCACTTCCTGATAACCGGTCAGCCCGGTGTTGAACACCACTTCCCCCACGCTCTCCGCCGCCGCCCCAAAGGCGGTGCCGACGCACTCCGTTCCGTCTTCCAAGATCAGTCTCGCTCGCATCTTCGCTTCCTCCTTATTCCGCATCCTTATTCCGCTTCGCGATGTACGATCGCGCCGTTCACCATCGTCAGGGTCGGCCATCCTTTGCAGACCCAGCCGGCAAATGGCGTATTGGTTCCCTTGCTGGCAAAGGTGCTCGGATCAATGGTCCGCTCCGCCTCCAGATCGAGGACGGTGAGATCGGCCGGAGCGCCTACTTCCAGGCGTCCGTACGGCAGTCCGAAAATGGCCGCCGGTTTTACGGTCAACAGCTCAATCAACCGTTTCAGCGTCAGCTCGCCGGTCAGCACCAGATGGGTGTACAGGAGCGGGAACGCCGTCTCCAGCCCGACGATGCCAAACGGCGCCCGCTCGATGCCGTTCGCCTTTTCTTCCGCCGTGTGCGGGGCGTGGTCGGTGGCGATGATGTCAATCGTGCCGTCCTTCAGCCCGGCGATCAGCGCCGCCCGGTCTTCGCGGCCGCGCAGCGGCGGGTTCATTTTCCAGTTCGCGTTCAGGTCTTCCGGGATGTCTTCGTCGCAGAGCAGCAGGTGGTGCGGCGTCACTTCGCAGGTGACGTTCACCCCGGCCCGCTTGCCGTCCCGCACCAGGCGCACCGATTCCTTGGCGCTGATGTGGCAGACGTGGTAGTGGACGCCGGTCTGCTCCGCCAGCAGGATGTCCCGCCCCACGTGGATCGACTCCGATTCGGACGGGATGCCCGGCAGTCCGTGCCGCGCCGCCACCACGCCGTCGTGCAGCGCGCTGCCCGGCGTGATCAGGTCGTCGTCTTCGCAGTGGGCGACGATCGAGAGGCCCAGCTCTTTCGCCCGCTTCATCGCTTCCTTCATCGTCGCGCTGGACTGGACGCCCACGCCGTCATCGGTCAGGGCGAAAATCCCCGCTTCCTTGAGCGCGGCGAAGTCGGTCAGCTCCTTGCCCAGCTGCCGCACGGTAATCGCCCCGTAGGGAATCACGCGCGCCTTGCCCGCTTCCCGTGCCTTGTCCAGGATGTAGCGGA
This sequence comes from Brevibacillus sp. LEMMJ03, assembly GCF_007197875.1. Taxonomy (NCBI): domain Bacteria; kingdom Bacillati; phylum Bacillota; class Bacilli; order Caryophanales; family Paenibacillaceae; genus Brevibacillus; species Brevibacillus sp. LEMMJ03. The sequence continues at coordinate 202,439 of NZ_VKJN01000008.1, forward strand.
CCGTCTCCGCGCTGTCGATGGCAGGGCGGGTGTTGGGCATGCAGGCGATCGTGGTAAATCCGCCTTTTACGGCGGCATGCGCTCCCGTCGCAATCGTCTCCTTGTGTTCAAAGCCCGGTTCGCGCAGGTGGACGTGGACGTCGACAAACCCGGCGGAGATGAGGCCTCCCCTGCAGTCGATCCACTCGTGGCCGTCACGCGCGAGCTGTTCAGCGATCGCCGCGATGCGTCCGTCTTCGATCAGCACTTCGGCGGCAATCAGCTCGCCTGCCTCGTTTATGCGTTTGCCGTTGCCAAGGATGATTCCCATGTCATTTCGCTCCCTTTCAGCACAATTTCCAGTACCGCCATGCGGGCAGCCACGCCGTTGGTCACCTGTTTTTTGATCAGCGACTTCTCGCATTCCACCAGGTCGCTGTGGATTTCCACCCCGCGGTTGACCGGCGCCGGGTGCATGATCACCGCCCCCGGCTTCATCATCCTGGCCCGCTCCAGCGTCAGCCCGTGTGCCTGGTGGTACTCTTCTTTGGAGACGAACAGCGCGTCCGTGTGCCGCTCCAACTGCACGCGCAGCATCATCACCACGTCGGCCGTCCGGACCGCTTCGTCGATGCCGACCGTTTTCACCCCGTCCGGCACGATCTGCGATTGCGGCATCATGCTGGCCGGACCGGCGAGCAGCAGGTTGGCCCCCAGCTTGGGCAGAGCGTGCAGATGCGAGCCGAGCACACGGCTGTGGCGCAGGTCGCCGATGATCGCCACGGTCAGCCCCTCGATCCGGCCGAACTGCTGCTTCATCGTCAAGAGGTCGAGAAGGCACTGGGTGGGATGTTCGTTGGTGCCGTCGCCCGCGTTGATCAGATGAAGGCCGACATCGGCGGCCAGTTCCTTAAGCAGGCCGTCCTTTTTCGTGCGGATGACCGCCGCCTCCACGCCCATCGCTTCCAGCGTGCGGAGCGTGTCGTAGATCGTTTCCCCTTTTACCGTGGAAGAGGTTTCCGGGATGAAATTCAGCACGTGCGCACCCAACCGCTTTTGCGCCACCTCAAACGAAAAGCGGGTTCTCGTGCTGGCCTCGAAGAAGAGGTTGGCGACGAAGCGCCCCTTGAGCGCATCCGTCTGCACGCCGGGCCGCTCCGCCCAGTAGCCGGCGCGATCCAGCAGCCGCTCGATCTGTTCTGTTGTCAGCTCTTTCATGCCAATCAGGTGCGTCACGTTGCTCATCGAGAATCCCTCCGTTTTGTCCGCAGTATGGATAAAAAAAGCTTCTTGCCGTGCTGGCCGTGAAGGCAGGCGTAGGCAAGAAGCTTGTGATTCGCTTCCCTGTGCGCAGGTGAAACAGCGCCCAGCCGCCTTGCCAGCCTCTCGGGACTGACTTAAAGGTCGTCGGAACGTGTCAGGCGATTTGCTTTTGTTCTTCGCGGTGCGCTTCCCCCATCGCCGATTCCTTGCCCGGCAGGATCACGTGCAGCACGATGCCGAGGAAGGTGGAAAAGGCGATGTTGTCAATCGTCAGGTTGTGCAGGAAGGACTGCCAGAAGGAAACGCCTGCGAAGCTGATTTTGTAACCGCCGATCCCGGTGACCAGAATCGCGGCGGCGATGATCATGTTTCGCTTGTTGGAGAAGTCCACTTTGCTTTCCACGTACATTCGGAGCCCCTGGGCCGCGATGATCCCGAACAGGATGATGGAGACGCCGCCCAGCACCGGCGTCGGAATCGTCATCAGGAGCGCGCTGACTTTGCCGACGAAGGCGAACAGGATCGCCAATACCGCCGCCAGCCCGATCACCACGCGGCTGAACACGCGGGTGATGGCGAGCACGCCGATGTTTTCCCCGTACGTGGTGGCCGGCGGTCCGCCGATCAGGGCGGCCAGCGCGGTCGCCACGCCGTCCCCCAGCAGGCTGCGGTGCAGTCCCGGATCTTTCATCAGATCGCGGTCCATCACCCGGCTCGTCACCAGCAGGTGACCGAGGTGCTCCGCCAGCGTGACAAACGCGACCGGCGCGATGATCAGCGCCGCCACCCAGGCGGACGGGTCGCCGATCGCGGAGGCCACTTCCCCCAGCTTGAAGCCCGGCGAGGCAAAGAGGGGCGCTGCGGCCACCTTGTTCAGGTCGATCAGGTCAGGATGGCGAATGAGCGTGTAGAGGTACCCGACGACGATGCCGATGAGAATCGGAATGAGGGCGAAAAAGCCGCGCAGCATCACGGCCGCCAGGACCGTCACCACCATCGTCACGAGCGAGATTTCGATGGAGGTGAGCGACATGACCGACTGGCCGTCCACCGTTACCTTGGTCGCCATGTCGACGGCCACCACCGACAGGCTCAGGCCGATGACGACGATGACGGACGCGATCACCACCGGCGGCAGGACGCGATCCAGCCACTTGACGCCGGCCTTCTGCACGATCGCCGCCACGATGACGTAGACCAGGCCGGAGAGGAGGCAGCCCAGCAGCGCGGTGCCGACGCCATAGGCCTGGCTGACCGTGATGATCGGGCCGATAAAGGCGAACGACGATCCCAGGTAGTTGGGCAGCTTGCCTTTGGTGATCAGAAGAAACAGGAGCGTCCCCACCCCGCTGGTGAAGAGCGCGGTCGCCGGGTCCAGGCCGGTCAGAATCGGCACCAGCACGGTCGCGCCGAACATCGCAAACAGGTGCTGGATGCTGAGCGGCAGCAGCTTGACAGCCGCCGGCGTTTCGTGCACATCGACAAAGTTCTTTTGACTCATGTGTATCGTGTCCCCCTGCGTTCGTTTTCTCTTCCCTGCCGTTTTCCGGTGACGGCCAACAAAAAAACCTCTTTGTGCGGGCACAAAGAGGCATACTCCTTCCATCCTTCCACAGGCATGGAAAGCGCGTAAACCTCTTCGCAACCTCACGGGATTGCGGTTAAAGAGGCGTATCCGGTTTTTCAGTCTCAGATCAATTGGCGGATGGTGACCATGTCCATCCCGTCCACTTCCGCCAGCTTCACGTCCACGATCTCGGAGCGGGACGTGGGGACGTTTTTGCCGACAAAGTCGGGCCGGATCGGCAGCTCGCGGTGGCCGCGGTCCACCAGCACGGCCAACTGGATCATGCGCGGGCGGCCGTTGTCGATCAGCGCGTCCAGCGCGGCCCGAACCGTTCGCCCGGTGTACAGCACATCGTCGACGAGGATGACCGTCTTGCCGGTGATGTCACCGGGCAGTTGGGCGCCGTGCAGCACCGCATCTTCCGATTTGTGCTGCAGATCGTCCCGGTAAAAGGTGATGTCCAACTGGCCGACCGGCACCTTGACGTTTTCGATCAGTTCGATCCGCTCCACCAGCCGCTGCGCCAGGTAGATCCCCCTCGTCTTGATGCCGACGACGATGCAGTCTTCCACCCCTTTGTTCCGCTCGATGATTTCGTGGGCAATCCGTGTCAGAGCCCGGCGGATGGCCGCTTCGTCCATGATGACGCTTTTGTTGATCACGTGCGCTTCCTCCTCCAAGAAATCGGCTTGTCTCTCCTGCGGCACAAAAAAGGCTTCTTGTCAGGCGACAAGAAGCCACAGGCCGATGACAGGCAAAAGGGTTGGTTCGCCCTTTTCCCGCCGTCTCTTCGTATCCGTGCCCTTGCCAGCCTCACGGGACTGGATTTAAAGGTTCCCTTCGTCAGTTCGAATTATGGCACGAATCGGGACCGGTGTCAATGAGGTTTTTGCTCTTTCCAGAAAACGCGGATCCACGGCGGCAGGTAGTTGCCGTAATACCCGATGTCCCCCGTCACGTGCCGGAGCAGTTCCACTTCGCTTTCGCTGCCCGTTTTCAGATAGAGAGAGCCGTGTTCGGCAGCATCAAGCCGGACAAACAGCAGGGCGTTCCCGTCCGGCGACGGGGCGGGAAAGGTATCGGCCGTCTTGTCCGTCCCCTGCGTCACGGCCTGCTGACTGCCGTCGGCGCTCCGCCGCCAAATGCGCTGCCCGGGCACCATCGGCTTTTGCGGCTCGTACTGATACTCCTTCGCGACGCCGCGGGTAAAGTACAGCGCGTAAGGGGCAGCGGCCGTCCACGTCGGCAGGGCATCTACCTTGTCCGGCTGCCCTGCCGGAATCACCCGTCCGTTCGCATCCGCGAGCGTCACGCGCTTGTTGTGGGTGACCATGCGATCGCTGCCGTCGATAAACGCCAGCAGGCTGCTGTCCAGCGACCAGGCCAGCCACTCCGGGTACGCCAGCCCGCTGCCGATGTCCACCGGTTTGCGGGCGGGCTGTGTCAGGTCAAACATCTGAATCGCCACGCCGTCAGCGGAGAGCGAAGCGGAGGACACCCGCACGTAGTAGGCCACCCGCTTGCCGTCGGGAGCGACCGTCAGCCCGTCAGCCGCCCACGGATAGATGCCTTCTTCCACATTGGTCGGTTCGGCAAGCGGGTAGGCGGCCAGCCGATTGCCCGCCAGATCGGTAAGCTGCAGCGTCATCGGCCGCCCCGGAGCGGCGGGCACGGACACGAGCAGGCGCCTGCCGTCCGGCATCCAGGCAAAATCGGCCAGCTCGGTCGTCCGACTGCCGACGACGACCGCTTTCTCCCCGGCCATTTCCGCCACCACCAGCACCGGCTTCCGTTGCTCCCCTGTTCCGGCCGCGTTGACCCTGTAGGCAAAGGTGCGGGAGACGGGGGACCACTTCGGCTGGTCCAGGATCGGCCGCTCATCCACCCGAAACGCGCCGGTGCCGTCCGCCTTCACCGCCCACAGGTAGGCCGGGGACGAATAATCGTCCGCCCTGTCGTACTGCAGGTAGAGCAGCCATTGGCCGTCAGCCGACCACCCGGCGATCTCCGCTTTCCCCTGCGCCGTCACCTGCCGGGGCACGGCGTCGGCCCGGCTGGCGTCCAGGATCCACAGATGATCGTTGTTGGTAAACGCGATCGTCGCCGGAACCGCGGCCTGGCCGACGCGCTGCGGTGCGGCCGCCCGCACGGCCGGCTCGCCCTGCTGCACGCCTCCCACCGCTTTATTCCCCGTCTGCAGGGATGACGTCGGGGACGCCTGCAGCGATGACGCCGGCGCCGACCCCTGCATCGGCGAGGACGGGGCCAACCCCTGCACCGGCGAAGACTGAACCGATACCGCCTGCACGGATGCGGTCATCACCGACGCCGTCAGCGCCGCTGCACATGCCGCTAGTTTCAACATCGTCCACACGGGTCTTCCTCCTTTTTTTCACCTCGTCGTTGGTATGACGCTCCCGGCGTGGAAACGTTTCGTCCGCCAACAAAAAACGCCAGGGAACGTCCGTGGTACCTCCCTAGCGTTTTTCCAGTCCAACCGTTTTATGTGCGTGTGATGTGTCAGGCCTGCCGCAGTTGGTGAATCACGTCCAGCAGATCCTGCGGCAGCGGCGCTTCAAACTCCAGCCGCTCGCCCGTGCGCGGATGGTCGAAGCCCAGCGTTTTCGCGTGCAGCGCCTGGCCGTCCAGCTCCAGCGTGTTTTTCGGCCCGTACTTGGGGTCGCCCGCCAGCGGATAGCCGATGTATTTCATATGCACCCGGATCTGGTGGGTGCGCCCCGTCTCCAGCTTCAGCTCCACCAGGGTAAACGCCTTGAACCGTTCCAGCACGACAAAATGGGTGACGGCCGGTTTGCTGTTTTCAAAGACGACGGCCATCTGCTGCCGGTTTTTCGGATCCCGGCCGATCGGCGCGTCGATCGTGCCCATTTCGTGCGGAATGACCCCGTGCACGATGGCCACGTACTTGCGGTTGACGCTGTGTTCTTTCAACTGCCGGGCGAGGCTGACGTGCGCCTTGTCGTTCTTGGCCACCATCAGCAGGCCGGAGGTGTCCTTGTCGATGCGGTGGACAATGCCCGGCCGAAGCACGCCGTTAATCCCCGACAGGTCCTTGCAGTGGGCCAAGAGGCCGTTGACCAGCGTGCCGCTGTAATGTCCGGGGGCGGGATGGACCACCAGCCCGCGCGGCTTGTTCACCACGATCACGTCGGCGTCTTCGTAGACGATGTCGAGCGGCATCGGCTCCGGCACGATCTCCATTTCCTTCGGCGGGGGGACCCGCAGCGTAATCTCGTCGTCCGCCGCCAGCTTGTAGTTGCTTTTCACCGGCTCCCCGTTGACGGACACTCGGCCTTCCTTGATCCAGATTTGCACTTGCGACCGGGACCAGTCTTCGTTTTGCATCGCGACGAATTTGTCGATCCGCTCGCCCGCGTCGGCAGGCTCAACGGTCCAGTCGTACCGTTCAAACAACTGCGTGTCGTTCATCTCTGTCTCCTCGTAAGTAGTACCGCTAGTATCGTCCAAAAACACTCGTTCCATTTACGGCTTACTCCGTCTTGCGCCTGCCCTCCAGCAGCACGTCCAGCAGCAGCAGGGCGACGCCGATGGTAATGGCCATATCGGCTACATTGAAAATCGGAAAGTTGATCAGGGTAAAATCGAGAAAATCGACCACCTGGCCCGTGCTGACGCGGTCGATGAAATTGCCGATCGCCCCGCCCAACACCAGCGAAAGCGCGAGCGACACGCGCGGCTGCCGCTTGCCGATGCGGACGAGCGACACCAGGATGCCGATCACGACGGCAATCGTGATGATCACAAACAACCACCGCTGGTTTTGCAGGATGCCGAATGCCGCTCCCATGTTCCGATGGGACGTGAGGTGAAACACGTCCGGAATCAGGGGAATCGACTGCCCCAGCTCCATCCGTGTCACCACCAGGTTCTTGGTCCATTGGTCGAGCGCGACAATGGCTGCAGCAATGAGAAAGTACATCGATGGGGTCCTCCTTACTCCGACTCAGTCAGCCAACAACAACATGACGTCAACAGAAGATGATACCACAGCGCCGCTTCCGAAACAATGAAACGACCGCCGCTCCCCGTGGACCGGTGCGTTTTCGCCCGCTCACCGGAAGAGGCGGGACAGCTTCTTGTAGTACCGATACCCTTTGCGCACGCCATCCAGCACCCAGAGCGGGAACTTCCAGCCGCGGTCCTTGAGAAACGGCAGGTAAATCTTGTAGTACGCTCGCCGCAGGTCGCGCCACTTGCTGTCCGGTATGTTTTTGTAGTAGTCGGACACGTCGATCAGATAGCCCCGCCCCTGATCCATCAGCACGTTTTTGCCGTGCACGTCATGGGGATACAGCCCCTTGGACCGGGCTTCCTCAAGCGCCTCCTCCACGTCCTCGATCACCTGCGGCGGGATCGGGATGCCGTAGCGGAGGCAGTCAAACAGGGAAATGCCGTTGATCCGCTTCAGCACCAGGTAGTAGGGCTCCGCCTGATAGCAGACGGGAAACGAGCGGGTCTCCCCCAGCTTGCGGTACACGTCCACTTCCTGTTCCCAACCGGGACGACCCGGCGCGTACAGCTTCACCACCACGTCGGGGTAGTCGGGATGGGCGAACACCGCCGCGTAGTTGCCCGTCCCCACCAACTCCCACGGGTACGGCGTGTGCAGAACGACGACCGGGTCGTCCGGCGAACGGCTTTCCAGTTTTACGTCCCGCAAGAACGGGTCCAACACGTCTCGATGGATGCGCATGTGTCCACTTCTTTCGTCACGGAAGGGTTTCTTCTTTTTGATTCTAGCAAAACCAAAAAATTAGGCAACCGCGGCAAGTGATTGACAAACGAAAACGTTGGACGTATATTGTGATGGAAACGACATTGATAATCATTATCAAAGACTTCCGATGGTTGTCGGAAATCGGCGCGGGTCCGGTCGTTTCGGCGGAACAAGCATCGGCCCGTGCGCATCACCTACCACATAGCCAAAGGAGAATGCGGCATGAAAAACATCCTTCTTTCCATCCTGCTGCTGTTTACTCTCGTAATCAGCGCTTGCAGCAGCCACCCGACAGGACAAGGGAACCAACCGGCTTCACCGGAAGACAACTCCGGCACGATTACATACCAATCGGAAAACGGCCCCATCGAAGTTCCCGCCAACCCCAAGCGCGTGGTCGTGCTGTCATCGTTCGCCGGCAACGTCATGGCTTTGGGCGTCAATCTTGTCGGCGTGGATTCGTGGTCGAAAATGAACCCGCGTTTTCAAGACAAATTGAAAGATGTAGCCGAAGTATCGGATGAAAATCTGGAAAAAATCATCGAATTGCAGCCCGATTTGATCATCGGATTGTCAAACACGAAAAATCTTGAGAAGTTAAGCAAAATTGCCCCTACCGTGACGTACACATACGGAAAAGTGGATTACCTGACACAGCACCTGGAGATCGGGAAGCTGTTAAACAAAGAAAAGGAAGCACGCGCCTGGATTGACGATTTCAAAAAGCGTGCGCAGCAGGCCGGAGCAGACATCCGGGCAAAAATCGGGGAAAACGCAACCGTTTCCGTCATCGAAAACTTTGACAAGCAGCTTTACGTGTTCGGCGACAACTGGGGACGCGGCACCGAAATCCTCTACCAGGAAATGAAACTGCGCATGCCTGAAAAGGTAAAGGAAACGGCGCTGAAAAACGGCTACTTCGCCCTCTCTCCGGAAGTTCTCCCGGAGTTTGCCGGAGATTATCTGATTGTGAGCAAGAACAAGGAGGCCGACAACTCCTTTCAGGAAACCGCCACGTACAAAAACATGCCGGCTGTGAAAAACCACCGCGTTTTTGAAGTGAATGCGAAAGAGTTCTACTTCAATGATCCCTTGACGTTGGAATTCCAATTGGACTTCTTTATCAAAAGCTTTCTCGGCAGCTAACTCCTCCAGGAAAGAAAAGATGAGAGACTGATGACGAAAGACAAGCAACGGTCCATCCCATTCGGATACAAACTGATTGCGGGCATCCTGTCACTGCTGGCAATGTTTGCAGTGGCGATGGCGTACGGGGCGGCGGACACCACGCTCCGCGATGTTTGGCTGTCCCTTGTTTCTGACGCTGCGGGCGAGAAACTCTCCGTCATCCGGGACATCCGCCTGCCGCGCGAAATCGGGGCCGTCTTTGTGGGAGCGGCGCTGGCCGTTTCCGGTGCCATCATGCAGGGAATGACGAGAAACCCGCTTGCCGACCCGGGACTGCTCGGGTTGACGGCGGGCGCCAATGCGGCGCTGGCCCTGACGATTGCCTTCATTCCTTCCGCAACTGATCTCGATGTCTTGCTGGCCTGCATGATCGGCGCGGCTGTCGGAGCCGCGATGGTGTTCGGCATGGGCGCCGTGAAAAAGGGCGGCTTTTCTCCGCATCGCATCGTATTGGCCGGAGCCGCCGTTTCAGCCTTTCTGTACGCGATTGCAGAAGGGATTGGCATTGCCTTTTCAATATCAAAAGACGTATCCATGTGGACGGCGGGAGGAATGATGGGAACCTCATGGGGGCAGCTTCAGGTAATCGTTCCCGTTATTCTCATCGGCATCCTGATTGCCCTCCTCCTCTCCCGACAGCTGACGATTCTCAGTTTGAGCGAAGAAGTGGCCGTTGGATTGGGGCAAAAGACCATCCAACTGAAATCCGCTCTGTTTCTGGTCGTGATCCTGCTCGCTGGAGCGTCCGTCGCGCTTGTGGGAAACATGGCATTCCTCGGTTTGATGGTGCCGCACATGGTTCGCCCGATGGTGGGAACGGATTACCGCTTGATCATCCCGATGGCAGCGATCTTCGGCGCCTCTTTCATGCTGCTTGCCGATACGCTTGGCCGAACGATCCATGCTCCCTTTGAAACACCCGTGGCGGCCATTGTCGCGATGCTGGGCCTGCCGTTCTTCCTGTTGGTTCTGCGTAAAGGGGGGAAGCCATTCTCATGATGCAGCCGCGTTTGCTCAACAAACAGCGAATGATCCTATGCGTGCTGTTTGCGTTGACCGCGCTTACGATGTTTGTCGGCATGGGAACAGGATACGCCTCACTGTCTTTTGACAGACTGATCCCAACCCTTCTCGGTCAAGGTACGTTCAAAGAGGAATTCATTCTGTTTTCCGTTCGGCTGCCGCGCATGGTGATCACCCTGTTGGCAGGTATGGCCCTTGCGCTGTCCGGCGCTGTCTTGCAAGGCATCACGCGCAACGATCTGGCTGATCCCGGCATCGTCGGAATCAATGCGGGGGCCGGCGTGGCGATCGCCGTCTTCTTTTTGTTCTTCCCCGTGAAGGCCGATACGTTTGTCTTTGCGCTTCCCTTTGTCGCATTTGTCGGAGCCCTGCTGACCGCGTGCCTCATCTATGTGTGTGCATACAGCCGACATACGGGCCTGCAGCCGGTACGGCTGGTGCTGACCGGGGTCGGATTTTCCATGGCGCTGTCCGGTACGATGATCGTCCTGATCTCCTCCGCTGAACGGCAGAAAGTGGATTTTATCGCCAAATGGCTGGCCGGGAATATTTGGGGCACGGATTGGCCTTTTATTTGGGCACTCGTTCCGTGGTTGGCGATTCTCATTCCTTTTACGCTGTGCAAGGCCAACCGATTGGACATCCTTGCCCTAAACGAACCGGTGGCGATCGGTGTCGGTGTATCGGTCGAACGGGAGCGTCTCGTGCTCCTGCTGACCGCTGTGGCGCTTGCCGCTTCCGCCGTTTCTGTCACGGGAGGCATTGCCTTTATCGGCCTCATGGCGCCCCATATGGCAAAAGCCCTGGTGGGACCTCGCCATCACGTATTGATCCCCGTCAGCGCCCTGCTCGGCGGATGGCTGCTGCTGCTTACAGACACGACCGGCCGCCATCTGCTCGATCCGGATGGCATTCCGGCGGGCATCATGGCCGCATTAATGGGTGCCCCCTATTTTCTCTATTTGTTGTTGAAATCCTAGGAAAGGTTCGAGCAGCAGCAAGAGCCGCCTCCAAGCCGCATGGGCCAGGCTTGGAGGCGGCCTTTCACCATTTTTCCCCCGCAAACGCGTTTCCGTTCCGGCGAGGCCGGAGGGGGGTCCCGTTCGTTACGCGTTGATCTCGATAAACCAGTCCTGAACGGCCTCCCTGATCTTCTCCAAAGCGCCGGCGTTCGCCGCCTCGCAGTAGATGCGGATGAGCGGCTCTGTCCCGGACGGGCGGATCAGCACCCAATGGCCGCCGTCGAGCAGCAGCTTGATGCCGTCCATGCGGTTGATTTCCCGCACCGCAAACGGCCCCACCTGGCCGGGCGGCACCGCCAGCATCTGCTGCATCCAGCGGTCTTTTTCCGGCAGGCGGATGTCCAGCCGCGTCGAAAACAACTCGCCAAACTCGTCGCAGACCTCCTGAAGAATCTGGTCGATGCCTTTCTTTTCCCAGGCGCACATCTCCGCCAAAAGCAGGTTGATCAGGATGCCGTCCTTTTCCGGGATGTGGCCGAGGATGCTGGCTCCGCCGCTCTCCTCGCCGCCGATCAGCACGTCTCCCCGCAGCATCTGGGCGCCGATGTACTTGAACCCGACGGGCGTCTCCACCAGGTCCAGATCGTACCGGGCCGCCATCCGGTCCAACAGGTGGGTGGTCGCCACGGTGCGCACGATTCGGCCGCGCAGCCTCCTGTTTTTCACCAGGTGGCGGGTCAGCAGGGCGAGCACGGCGTTGGGCGGCACGTACCGGTAGAAACGGTCAACGGCGCCGAAGCGGTCCGCGTCTCCGTCGTTGGCCAACCCCAGGTCGGCCTGCCGGTCGACGACCTCCCGCTTCAACAAGGACAGATGGTGATCGTTCGGCTCCGGCAGGCTGCCGCCAAAAAACGGGTCGGCCGTCTCGCGGATGCTGACCGTTTCCACCCCCGCTTCTCCCAGCAGTCCGCTTACGTAGCCAATCCCGGCGCCGTGCATGGGATCGATCACGACCCGGAGCGGTGATTGTTTCAGAACGTCCAGGTGGACCATTCGCCTGAGGTGCGCCTCGTAGTGCGGACGCAGCACGATCACCTGCAGCAGCCTGCGCGCCTTGGCTTCTTCCAGCGAGATGTCCCGGATGCCGCCCGCCTCCTGGACCGCCCGGATCAGCTCTTCCAGCCTGCCGGTGATCTGCGGAGCGGCCGGTCCCGCATAGTCGGGAATGTACTTGATCCCGTTGTACTCGGGGGGGTTGTGGCTGGCGGTGATCATCACCGCGCCGCTGGCGGCAAAATGCTTGACGCCGAACGCGACGGCCGGCGTCGGCGCCGCTTCGTTGACCAGATAGACGCGAATGCCGTTGGCGGCCAGCACGCCTGCCACCGTCTCGGCGAAGCGGCGGCCCAAAAAGCGGGTGTCATGACCGATGATAATGCCTTGTTCCTGATGGCCGATCTCCCTGGTATAGGCAGCAATGGCCTGGGCGACGACGCGCACGTTTTCCACCGTGAATTGATCGGCGACGATGGCGCGCCAGCCGTCCGTGCCAAAGCGGATGTCGTTCACTGCGATTCACCTCTCCTCTCTTTGCCGGATCTCGTTTGCTTTGTCCACGTAACGCAGCACCGTGGCGACAAAGGTGGCGTGCGACCAGGTGAGCGGCGCGACGGAGACGGGCTCGCCGGTGTACGGGTCCAACTGCTCCGACAGCACGCCGCTCTCCATCGCGTGCCGCACCACCCAGGCGAGCCGCTCCCTTGCTTCGCCCAGTTCTTCCAGCGACCGCGCTTTCTCAATCTCCCAATCGGCTACCCACAGCGTGCAGATGATCCAGGGGTTTCCCGGCACCCTGGCCGTGTCGTGGGCCTTGCGAAAATACGGATCTCCCTGGTACCGGGCGATTCCGCCCACCGGCGTATCCACCCGCAGGCTGTGCTTGACCGCCTCCATCGTGCTGACCACCCGGGGATCGTCGGCCGGCAGCACGCCCAGGGCAAACAGCCCAAACAGGCTGCTTTCCACCGTTTCATCCTTTTCCAGCTTTCCGTCCGGCCGCACGTACACCCCGCGCAAAAACCGGCCGAGGTCCGGGTCGTACAAATGCTGCAGCATGGCCGAACGGACGCGCTCCGCCCCTTCGTCGTAGCGCTGGAAGCGGTGGTCGTCGCCAAACAACTGGGCAAACCGGGCCGCCGCCTTGAGTCCGGCGTAGACGGCGGCGCTGGTAAAGGTAAAGATCCCTCTGCGCTCCTCCCACAAATCGTAGCTGGGGAGAGGAAGCTGCCATTCGGGATGGAGATGGGACAGCAAAAAACGGGCGGCCGGCCTGACCAGCGAGGGATACAGCCGCTGGCAGAACTCGATCTGCTTGCCGCAGCGGTACATCTCCCACAGCGCGTGGAGGACGAGCGCCGTCTCGTCTTCCTGGATGGGAAGCTGGTGCTCCCCGTCCCGGACAAACGGGTGCCAGCTCGAACCGACGGAACCGTCCGGGTTGTACTTGTGCAGCAGATAGCCGTCGTCCGTCAATGCGTCCCGGCAAAAGCGAAAAAACGGCGCCACCGTCCCGCTGTATCCCGCCCGGGCCATTGCGCAGGCGACCAGCGCCCCGTCGCGCGGCCACATATAGCTGTAATGGTCGCGGTTGTACTGCAGGATGTCCGAGTCGTTGGCGGCCAGAATGGCGCCGTGCTGATCAATCTGCGTCTGGATGATCAACAGGCTCTGTTTGTACAGGCGGACCACCTCGGGGGGCAGGTCGGCAAAGCTCCGCTCCTCCTTGTTCACCCAGCGCCGCCAGTAGACGTCCACCCGCGACAGCAGGCGGTCCGCTCCGCTGTCCAGCACGTACTGGTTCAATTCCTTGACCGCCGGGTACGTGTCGCCGACGCACATCCAATAGTACAGCGTCTGCTCTTCCAGCGGCTCCAGCACGAGGCGGAACGAGACGGTGCTGTCCACCGAGCCCTGCGCGATCGTGTTTCCTTCCAGCAGCCCGTCCTCCGCGTCCCGCCAGGTCCCTTCCGCGTAATTGAACCGCTTGATGCCCACGCTGTACTGGAACATGCCGTCCTCCGCCGTCCGGCCGTTCACCATGATGTAGACGCTGCGCTTGTAATGGTACACGGTGTGAAGCAGGGGATCGTACACGGCCGTATCCCCCACTTCGGTCTCGTTCAGGCTGAAGTCGTGATGAAAGAACAGGCGCACTTCCCGCGTCTCCGCGAAGTGGTTGCGGACACGGACCTGTTTTAAGTAAATCGGGTCGCGCTGATGCACGCCGTCCGCGATGCATAGCGTAAGCCCCAACTGCTCGTGACGGGCGGTGACGTCAGTCACGAGCGACTCGTTGCGGTAGCCGAGCTTGCGCACCCAGCCCTCTTCATCCAGCCAGGAAAACCGCCCCTGCACCCAGATGCCCAGCTTGCAGAAATGACCGCCCACGTGATTCAGTTCCCCGACGTACGGATAGAAGAGATCGCGCATGTGCAGTCTGTCGTCAAAGTTGATCAGCAGCTTTCCGTTGCCCACCACAAGCGGTCTTGGCATGATGTCACGTCCCTTCCGATCTGAAAAACTTCACGAGAAGGCTCCCGAAAGCGGAACGCGCGTTATCGGGACTGGAACTCCGCGATCCGCCGGGCAAACGAAGCGGCGAGGGTGGCCGCCGTTTCCGCCGTCACGCCCTGCGAAATGATATTGACGTGGGAATCTTCCGTATCCGGCAGGATCAGCACCCAACCGTGGGCGTCGTACACCTTGATGCCGTCCACCAACTCCAGCGGCTTGCCTTTGTGTTCCTCCAACATTTTACGCATCACTTTTCCCTTCCATGCCCACGGACAAAACACCGTCGTTTTGTCCATGTGGCATGCCGGGAGCTGAGCGGCCAACCGGCTGAGCGGCTGCTCTTCCCGGGACAGGTACGCGAGGATGCCGACCAGGCTGAAGACCGCGTCAAACAGCGGATGGAACCGCTCGTCCGGCGACACCTCCATCATCGCGCGCGGCGACAGCTTGGTGCGGACCACGTCCACCTGCATCAGCCGGGCCAGGCGCTCCACCTCTTCCGGCGCGCTGACCGGCAGGCCGATCTGCCGCCGATGCCCCCGGCATGCGAGGAGCTGCAGCGCCAGAAGCTGTTCCGGCGAAAGCCGCTCTCCTGTTTCCGTGAACAGCTCGAACTGCTCGCCGTTTTTGTGCAGGCGGACTGCCAGATCGACACCGTGCCTGCCGACCCCTTCCGCGACGGCGCCGTACACGGCGGTCACGCCCAGCGCGCAAAACAGCGGAGCCAGAAACGCCGGCAGGAAGCGGGGCTCGCACTCGACCAGCAGTTTGAACCCCCGGCGCTGGATCGGCGCCGTGTCGATCTGCTCCAGGAGCTCCCGCGTGTAGGCCTCCTGCACCTGATGTTCCACGTGCAGTTCGCCCAGGTGGTGAAGCGAACGGACATACGTCTCCTGCCAGTAGGCGGTTTCGATTTTCCGCTCCCAATCGCGGGAGACCGGCAGCCCCAGGTGGTCGACGAACTGGATCACCACCTGTTTCTCCTCGGCCGGTTCGGCCATGTGGATGTGGATCCCGCCCTGGCATTGGAACCGGCGGACGCCGTACCGGTTAACCGGCGCGATGCAGATGCCGATGTCGATCGTGTCGATCCCGGACGAGCAGAGACTGGTCATGATGCTGTGCTTGAGCAGTTGGGCAAACGGATGGGCGCAGGCGGACAGGGCGATCCGGCTGCCCGGTTTGAGCAGATAGGCGTATGCGGCAGCCAGCCGGGTCACGAATTCCGGCGTGATCTCCACATTGCCCAGCCCTTTGATGCCGTGGCTGCCGAACAGGTGTTTCGACTGCTTCGCCCCGTAGATGAGTGACGTGTGCACGTTGGCGCTTTCCCCGATTTCCTTGTGGGGCCAGATCTTCACCCCGTCTTTTACCACCGCCTTGGCACCGATCCGGCAGTGGTCGCCGATGACCGCGCCCTCGCCCAGCAGGACGCACGGACCGACGCTCACGTTTCGGCCCAGTGTGGCGCCCGTCAGTTCCGCCCGCTGGCCGACGAAGGCGTTTTCCCACAAAATCGACTGCCCCAGGCTGGTCCCGGCGGAAATGACCGAATGGCTGCCAAGCACGGAGTAGGCGCCGACCGACACGCCCGTCTGCAGATGGACGTTTTCCCCGATGTACACAGGCCCTTCCAGCCGCACCGACGAATCAATCCGCACGTGGTTTTCGAGGAAGATGCGAGGGGCGATCTCGCGCGCGTCAATCTCCACCCGCACCCGTCCGTCCAGCATGTCAGCCTGTGCCTGCCGGTACACCTCCAGCGACCCGATATCCGACCAGTAGCCCTCCGCCGTGTGGCCGAACAGCGGCAGACCCGCGTCCAAAAAGGCGGGAAACAGCTCTCTGCTGAAATCCACTTCCCTCTCTTCTTCTATATATATATAGGAAAGCACCTCGGGTTCAAAGACGTACATGCCGGTGTTGACCGTATCGCTGAACACTTCGGCCCAACTCGGCTTTTCCAGGAACCGGGTGATTCGTCCGCTTTCGTCCGTCATGACGACGCCGAATTCCAGCGGCGTCTCCACTCTGGTCAGGATCAGCGTGGCCAGGGCGCCGTTTCGCTCGTGAAAGCGGACAGCTTCCGTCAAATCGATGTCCGTCAAGGTGTCTCCGCTGATCACAAGGAACCGGTCATCCAGGAAATCGGCGCAGTTCTTTACGCTGCCCGCCGTACCCAATGGCGTCGATTCTTCGAAATAGGTAAGCGAGACGCCGAAGCGCGAACCGTCGCCAAAGTAGCTGCGGATGGCATCGGGGAGGTACTGCAGCGTGACCGCGATGTCCGTAATCCCGTGGCGTTTCAGCAGGTGAATCGTGTATTCCATGCAGGGCCGGTTTAACAGCGGCACCATCGGTTTGGGCGTATGGACCGTCAACGGGCGCAGGCGGGTTCCCTTGCCGCCGGCCATGATCACTGCTTTCATCAACCGTTCCTCCTCTCGGTCAGATCGAAGTTGCCAAGGCTGAACCCAACGAACGATACAAATCCAGCGTCTGAAGCGCCAACCGGTTCCAGTCGTACTGACGCAGGATGTCCTCCCGCGCCAGGCGGACCAGCCGCCCGCGTTCATCGGGGCGGTGCAGGAGCCAGCACAACTGATCGGCGAGCGAATCGGCGTTGCCGGTGTAAAAGGTGAGCCCGTTCTCGCCGTGGCGGACGATTTCCCGCAAGCCTCCCGTATCGGCCGCGATCACCGGCGTCCCCAGCGACATGGCCTCCAGCGCCACGATCCCGAACGGCTCGTACAAGCTGGGAAAAACGGCTGCGGCAGCCAGCCGGAAGAGCAGATTGCGGCGGACGTCGTCGACGAAGCCGAGAAACCGGACGCGAGACGACAGCCCCCGCTGCTCCGCCGTCTGCCGCCACTCTTCCAGCATCGGCCCTTTTCCCGCCAGGACGAAGACGGCTTCCGGGTGATCGTGCAGAACGCGAGGGGCCGCCTCCAGCAGCAGGTGAACCCCTTTTTCCCGCACCATCCGGCCGACAAACAAGATCACCGGTCCCGTCCCCAGCCCCAGTTCCTCCCGCACGCCGCGCATCCGCTCCTCTTCATCCGCTGTCGCGGCCGGCGGGCATTCGACACCGTTGGGGATCACGTCGATACGCTCTTGCGGTACGCCAAACAGCCTGTTCACCTCCCCGGCCATGTAGCGGCTGCACACGATGAGGCGGTCAGATGCGGCGGAGAGGCTCTCTTCCCGCTCGTGAATCCGCTGCTGCAGCGGGGTGTGAATCCCTTGGTGACGGCCGTGCTCCAGCGCGTGGATCGTCGTCACCAACGGCAGCTCAAAGCGCTGTTTCAGCTCCAGCGCGGCCCATCCGACCATCCAGTCGTGCGCGTGGATGAGATCGGGCCGAAAGCCCTGCCGCACCAACCGTTCCGCCGCGTCCGTCATGGCCAGGTTGAGCTGAAATACCCAGTCGAGAAATTCGCTCTGCTCTCCTGGAACGTAGGTGTTGAGCCGATGGACACGCACCCCGTCCACCAGTTCCGCCTGCGCGGCCGTGCCCGGCGCGGCTGTCAGCACGTGCACCTCCACGTGCTGCCTCGCCAGATGGCGGGCCAGGTCGTACACGGCCCGGCCCAGTCCGCCGACGACGCGGGGCGGAAACTCCCAGCTCAGCATCAGCACCCGCAGCCCTTCTTCACGCTCCTTGCCGGCGGCGACATATTGACGCGATACGTTCACTCTATGCGAACCTGCCGGCAAATAGTACCGTAGGTCCACAGCGGGGAAGAGCGGATACGCCCGCTCTCTTGCGGCCAGACGTTCGGGATCGATCGTCCCCGCCCGAATCTGCTCCATCAGTTCGCGAAAGCAGGCCAGATGGTCGTGGGTGCGGCGGACGGCGTAGTCCACCACTGTCTGGCCGTCCATGATAAACGCCCAGTCGCTGCTCTGCGCCAGCATCAGCTCCCGGGCCGCCTGCTGCAGTCCGCGCCGCAGCAGCGGACGGGCCTCATGATCGTCGTGGGTCTCTTCCACCAGTTCGATCAGCTCCCGCTCGGCCTGATGCAGGTGGCGGTAGATCCAGCAGTTTCGCTCGTTGAGCCAGACTTCGCCGTAGCCGTTTCGCCCCCAGGACGACATCGGCAGACGGCCGCGGTCGATCTGGGGATAGTCGTCCAGGTAGGCGGACGGCGTGGTCAGGCTGATCACCTGTGAATCGCAGGCCGTCTTGCGCAGCAGAAAATCGAGGAATTGCGGCCCTTCGTACCACCAGTGGCCGAACAGTTCGGCGTCGTACGTGGCCGTGATCAACGGAGGGCGATCCAGCCATTCGGCCGCCTGCACCGCCTGCGCCTCCCGGCTGGCAAGGAAATGACCGGCGTGAACGGCCGCCTTCTCCCTCGCCCGGTCGGGATCGTAAATGGCTTTCGGCACGTCCCGCCCGGTGATCCGGTGGTACTTGAGGCCTGTATGTACGCGGATTCCCTCGGGATGAACGTACGGAGCGATGTACGCCCAGTCCAGGTCAAACCCGATGTCCCGGTAATATTCCCGGTAATCGTAATCCCCGGGATAGCCGGTGACGGAGCTCCACACCTGACGCGATGCCTCTTCATCGCGTGGAAAGGCGGCTACGTCGTACGGGGTCAAAAGCGGCGCGAACAGCCCCCGCCGCGGCTGGGGGGTGGCGTGGCGAACCGTGTGGCTGTCGGTGAAAAAATAGCGGATGCCCGTTTCTTTCAGCAGGCGGTCCAGCCCCGGGGTATAGCCGCACTCAGGCAGCCAGATTCCCGCGGGACGGCGGCCGAGAATGCGCTCATGCGTATCAATCCCCACCATGAGCTGGGCCCGGATCGCCTCTTCCGTCTCCACAAAGGGGAGAAACGCGTGAGTCGCGGCGCAGGTGATCAGCTCCACGCAGCCGCTCTCCTGCAGCCGTTTCAAGGCGGGAATCAGCGCATAATCCCACTTGCGGCAGTACGCGGCGATCTCCCGAAAGCGCCGCAGATACATCTTCGCCACGCGGTGCTCCTCCGGGCTGCCGCTCGTCCGCCTGCATTCCTTTCCGGCCAATTCGACCGTTTTGGCGAGATGGCGCTGGAACCTCTCCCGGATCAACGGATCGTCAAGCATGGACAGCAGCGGGGGCGAAACGGCCAGCGTGATGCGAAACGGGATGCTGTCCGCGAGCAGTTTGTCAAACACCAGCAAGAGCGGGATGTACGACTCGAGCATGGCCTCGTACACCCAGCGCTCTTCCAGACGATCGTCCCGCTCGCCATCCCGCACGTAAGGCAGATGGGCGTGCAGCACGAGGGAGAGATAACCGTTTGACACCACAGACACCTCGCTCATTTTGACGTTTTGGGATAGAGGGAATAGGAGGAAAAGTTCTCAAACCAGGCAGGCACACGCGTGTCGACGGCCGGCTCCACCAACGGCTTGCCCCAGGCTGCCGGGTGATTGCGCGGTGTCGCCGCCGGCTCCGAGCGCAGGATCGGATAGAAGCGCTCGCGGTGGAACAGACCGAAGTCGGCGATGTAGGTCCTCCCCGGCTGGACGTCATGCACGAACCAGGAGTGGGCGCCGTCCGACACGGTCACGTCCCGGTGGCCATGAGCGTTGGTGCCGTCAAACAAGCGGTCGGTCACGTCGTAGAGACGCAGCCCCTTGTCGATCTGCCGGTAATCTGCCTGCAGGTAGGAAGCGACCATCCGCATGCGCGGCCAGGTGATCTCCCAATAGACGAACAGCACCGTCGGACCCTGCACCATCAGTTTGACGACATCCCGCCCGTAAAACGGCGGCAGCCGCCACGCGTCGTCCGGTCGGTTCTGCGACGGAGCGGCATTCCGGCTGGCGGCAGGTTCGGCCTCGGAGCGCGATCTGCCCTTCTGCAACCGGTATTTCACCTGGCCCACGGTCAGCCCGCATTCTTTGGCGATTTGCGCGATGGACATGGACTGCGAGCGAAGCTGTAAGATTCGTTCCAACATCGTTGAACGCTCCTTTCTGCCGGTATTCCTCCAAGCCCGTGACAGGCGGAGGCGACGGGTCATTTGCCAACAATGCCATCATAGCCAAAACCGCCCATCAAAGACTGTCGAACGATGTGTGCACATCCCTTCTTCTTTTGTCGAGTCCCCGACTGTTTTTCGTCATGGGAACACACAAGCCGCAGGGCGGCGGGACATCCGTGGAATCGCTGGGGGCCAGTCCCGTCTTCCCCGGGAAATGCGGCCAGAAAAAAAGCCACCTGTACAGGTGGATATGACGGTGAATCAGAAAAATTTTTTTCTTTCCTGCTCTTCTTTCAACAGTTCCACCGCTTCGCGAAATCTCAGCGAGTGAACGATTTCCCGCTCGCGGAGGAATTTGAGGCTGTCCATCAGGTCAGGATCGTCCGTCATGTCAATCAGCCATTGATAGGTGGCTCTCGCCTTTTCTTCGGCGGCAATGTCTTCGTACAGATCGGCGATCGGGTCTCCTATTGTACTTCGAGGCACGATACCTTTTAAAATTTAACCGAACCAATGGGAACCTGATACAAGAGCAGTAAT